>URQF01000027.1 GCA_900549915.1 uncultured Mollicutes bacterium
TTTTTACGGCAAGTTGCTTGTATCTTTTAATTTTATCGCTATTTGTGCTCATCTTGTCTCCTATTTTATAACGTTGCAAACGGTTTGGACGATATAAGTTTGTAATCGTCGTCGTGCGTATAGAACTGCTCCATAAGCCAATAAATACCGTTGGCTTTCTTTCTGAGTTTCTTTGTAAGCAACTCTCTCGTGATCGGCATTACCTGAAATATACTTATGAATTTATTTTTGGAAACAAAGCACTTAACTACGCTTGGAGACTTAAATATTTCTGGGAGCAATAATACAGTTCCGCAGTATTTGCCTTTGATTTGCATATCGATGGTATCGGAAACCGTAATATTTTCTTTCGCATTAAATGCGTATTCAGCTGTAGCCCAGAGTAATGAATTCAATGATAGCCATTCAGTTTTCTCTTGGCTTATTTCGACTTCGGGATCGATAAGCATCATGTATTCGTTGCGTTGATTTGCCTTTCTTCCCCACCCAATATCACGTTCAGGCATTAGGTAGTCGCTAGCACCAATCGTGCATAGTTTCCAGAATGGCATATCTTTTGAGGGCTCAAATACAAGAGTAGTAATTGGCTTCATTTCATTGGATAGAACATTCTTTTTAAGTCTCAAGCAAAAAACAGGCTTTTGCTTAAAAGTCTCAACATAATGGTCATATAATTTTTGTTGCTTCCTGTTACTTGCTTTATAAGCAAATTCTTTTTCATCTAATTCTGGCAAACCAATCACTCCTGTATAGCATTCTAAATATAATGCCATTTCAAGTATAAAAAAAGGCTTGATACGCTATTTACTTTGTATCAAATCTATATTTACTTATTGGTGCCGGCGGTGGGAGTCGAACCCACACGCCATCACTGGCATTGGATTTTGAGTCCAACGCGGCTGCCATTACGCCACGCCGGCAACAGATAAATTATAACTGATTATCTGGAATATGGAAAGCCAAAATTCGGTTTACAGAATAAAAATATATCAGAATGGATAAATTTATTCGATTCCTCCCGTGATGTCATAGACATCTTGGTTTCCTTTCCTGGGGAGAATTTCAAGATTCGGATATCGGTTCTGTGTTTCTTCTGTTATCTCATCTACAAAACTGTCTGGGACATTTTTTCCCGGTGAAAAAGTAGAGCCTTTCTTTTTAAATCCTTTTCTAGTAAAAGCGGGAATCCAAAAATGTCTGACCTTTTTTATCTGTATTGTATATAGTTGGACTTAGTGTATAGAAAAAAAGGCCTTTTGGGAGGCCTTTTTTGAGTGTTTAATCGATTTCCCCTTTTTCTTTTGCGATGATGATACGGTCAAAAGGAGAGAAGATAGCATAATAAGCAGGGATGGCAAGCATGATGACCCAGTATGGATTCCAAAGTCCAAAGTAAACACCAATGAAGAGGAAGGCAAAGAGGCTGATTGCCCAGATTGGAAACTGACAGAAACGTTTCCGGACAATGGCATGCCTGATTCCGGAAGGTATAAAAGCTAAAAAGATAATTGGCCAGAAGACTGCCCAGGAACTAAGTCCGGATGGGAAGTTGCTTTTTGCTAACACAAGGCTTAGCGTAATATAAATGACGATAGCAAGACCGGTCCTTGAAGATGTCCTTACGCTTTCAATGAGATCATATTTTTTTCTCTTTTTTGCTTTGTCGCTGATTTGCTTTGCGCTGCTCTTTGAGACACGGATTCCATCCTGATCAATATTAATATCCATAAATGCTACTCCTACTTTCTATGGAATCATTATAATAAATCAATAGTGCGGAGGCTATCCTTTATGAAAAATGCCACCATTAAGATTCCAAAGAACCCAGAAAAGCTTTCTTCGTTTTTCTGCCTCCGATGGGCGGTGCTAGTACTGATTACGATTACTGGTATCAGGTACAATGTCGGAATGCTTGCCAATCCGATTTTCTTAGGCAGACTCATTGACGGAATCGAATCCAAGGATAGTACAAGGAAATCCATCGGATTTTTATTGATTTCCTATGTTTCTGCCATTTTGTTGATTCAGCTAGCACGTGCCTTGAAACGATATTATGTGCGCCGTTTTGCGTTTGAGACGATTGCATCAAGGCGTGCCTGTATCTTTAATACCTTAAGGCATAAGACGACCAAGGAACTTGAGAAGGAGGACATTGGCATTCTTTCTTCTCAGAGGATGGGAGATGTTTCTAAGGCAGTAGAAGGCAGGCGGAAGGTGACAACGGAAATTTTTGATACGGTTGTCCTTTTCTTTGCCTATATTGTTTATTTGTTTTTGTTTGATTATAAGATTACTCTGCTTTCCTTGATTTCCATTGTTTTTGCTGTGCTTGCTTCTTTCCTATTTCGAAAAATCATTTATAAGGCAAGTGATAAGTCGAGAAAAGAAAACGCAATCTTGAATCAGCTGACCTATGATTATTCGGATAATGCTCTTCTTTATCGGATTTATGGAAGGGATAAGAAAAACGAAGAGAATTACGATAAGCAGCTTGGTCTCTATGAGAGAGCATCCCGAACAGCACAAGTCTTATCGGACGTTGCTCTTCCTATCAGTCAGAGGATTGGATTACTTGGACTTCTACCTCTTAGGTATAGGGGAACAGGCTATGTCAGGCAAAGTAAGACGCTTCCGCCCTATGTTATCGGTACAAGCGAAAACTATTGGACCATTGGTGTTTTCACCACCTATCTTGAGACCTTTGTGCTTCTGAGCAAGAAAGCTTGTCATACAGCAAAGCTTTTTTCTTCTAGGGAAAGCGGACTTGCCTCCTATCGGCGGATTATTCCTCTTAGGAAGAAGATAACTCCCTATACTGAAATAGATGCACAGAAAGGTTCGGTTGTTCTGTCATTTAAAGACTTTACTTTGAAGAGCGAAGATAAGATCAGGATCAAGAACCTGAACCTGACTTTGAAGGATGGTGAAAAACTCGGAATCACAGGCCCGATTGCAAGCGGAAAGACTCTTTTAAGGAAGGCGATATTAAAAGAAATTCCTTATGAGGGGTCTTTGACAATCAATGGCAAGGAAGTATCTAGAAGGACACGAGAGGAGCTTTCTTCTTATCTTGTTTATAGGGGACACCAAGCAAATCTGTTTACCGATACGATTCAGAATAATATTGCCTTTGGCGATGACAAAGATGTTATGCCATACCTTGAAAAAGTGGACTTCATGGAAGACAGGAACATGAGGAATGAAAAGGAAAATACGATTGTCGGAAACCGAGGAATCAAGCTTTCTGGCGGACAGCAGGAACGTCTTAGTCTGGCGAGAGCCTTTTATCATCAAAAGAAAATCAGGATTCTGGATGATCCTTTCAATAGGGTGGACCTTTCCACAGAAAATACAATCTTAAAGAATCTGGAAAAGGAAAGGAGTGCATCCCTAGTATTGCTGATTTCTCATCGCTTAGATAACTTCAGCCAGATGGATAAGATTCTTCTCCTTCATGGGGATGGAGAGTATGAAATCGGAAAGGAAGAAGACAGGAAAAATTCTTCTCTTTACTGTTCTTTGAAACAGAAAGGAGACAATAAATGAAAAAGCAGACCTTTCTATCTTATAGGAAATGTTTTTCTAAGAATCATATTTTCCTTACTGCTTTCCTTATTCTGACAATGGTCCTATCTTCTTTGTCTTCTTTGGTCCCGCCTTTGATTCTTCAACGCTTGATTGATGATGTTCTTCAAAGAGGACTTTCTTTCCAGAGGGACCAAGGAAAACTATGGATTTATTCGGTCCTATACTTGCTTTCCTATTTGCTGATCTCTGTTTTTGATATTCTCAACAGCATCAGGATTGACACACTGGGAGCCAAATTGATTCATTCTTTTCGTAGGGATAGGAGGAAAAAGATGCATTCTCTTCCTTCTTCTTATTTCCGGCACCATGGTTCTGGAAGCCTTTCTAGTCGGATTAGGGATGATGTGGCTTCGGTTGAGACCTTATTCACAGATGGAATCGTCTCCCTTATTGTCTCTGCATTAAAGATAGTTTCCATCCTTGTCTCTGTCTTTGTCTTTAGCTGGCTTCTCGGACTTAGGCTTCTTTTCGTAGTACCGATTGTTTTCTTTATCACTCTCTTCTTCCGTAAACGGATGCTGAAGCAACAGGTTGCTGTCCGTAAAAAGGAAAACCAGCTTTCCAATACCTTGAGTGAAAGCCTCTCTTCTTTTGAAACGATTGAGAATCTCAATAAAGAAGGATACCAACAGGAAAGATTTGAATGGATTCTGAAGGAAAACAGGAAGCTAAGAGATAAGAGTGCCATTTACGATGCCGTTTTCTCTCCTATTATCAGGGCGCTAAGAGCAGCTAGGATTTCTCTTGTGACTTTGCTTGTCTTTTATTATCGTGGCAGTACAGATGGGATTTTGGGACTGTCCGTTGGTACTTTTGCTGCTGCTCTTTCCAGGATTTCGAACCTTTTTCAGCCGATTCAGGACCTCGGTCAGGAAATCCAGGTCATGCAGGAAGGAACCTCTGGTGTGAAACGGGCAATGGAGTTTAGGAATCTAGAAGAAAAATGTCCTGTCAAGAAAGGCAGGAAGCTGGAAGATATCATTAAGGATGAGAAAGAACTCTCTCTTTCTGCCCATGATCTTTCCTTCCATTATTCCGACAGCGATGAACTTCTCCTTAAGAATGTCAGCTTTACTCTCAACTATAGAGATAAAGTCCTTCTGCTTGGTCGTACAGGAGCTGGTAAGACAACTCTTTTCCGTAGGCTGCTTGGCATGGAATATCCGACAGGAGGTGAATTGCTCCTAAATGGAATTCCAAGGTCTGAAATACCAGATCAAATCAAAAAGAAAATCTTTGGATATGTCAGCCAGGGATTTAAGCCCATCAATGGAACTATTCTTGAACAAATCACTTTACGGGATTCTTCCATCACGTTGGAACAGGCCAGAAAAGCCAGGAAGGATAGTTTCTTGGATGACTATGTCAGGAACCATATAAAAGGAGGCTACTTGGCTAAGTTTCAAACAGGCGATTTCTCACAAGGGCAGCTTGAACTTCTGAATCTAGCAAGAGCTCTTGTCAACGAACCAAAAATCCTGCTTCTTGATGAGCTTTCCAGCAATATTGATACAGCTACAGAACAAAAACTATTATCTGCTTTGGCAAAAGCCGGGGAAGACAGAAGGAGGATCTCTATCACTCATCGGCTATCGAATAAAATATCTTTCAATCGCGCATTCGAAGTTGAGAACCAAGGCGTGAAGGAAATCCTTATATCCGATCTGAAATAGCAAAAAAGGAGTCCTTGAAGGACTCCCTTTTAGTTTTAATGGTTGAAGCGATGGGATTTGAACCCATGACCTCTTGGTCCCGAACCAAGCGTGCTACCAAGCTGCACCACGCCTCAATATCAGCTTAAAAATTATACTCAGTTGAAAACAGGAATGCAAGATATTTTTCATGTCGTAATAAAAGAATAGATATGATAGCCTCTCACTGGAAACCGCTTACATAGCTATTTCTGTTATTCCTTATTGTTTTTGTCAAAATCAGAGCGGTAGTTTGAAATAAAATAAATCCGTGCGTTATTTGTCTCATAAAACGCAGAAAGAGAAAGATTAAAAATGAAAGCAATTAAGAGAATTCTTCCTTTGTTATTTGTTTTTGGATTAGCCGGCTGCGATAACGGCGGTTCTGCTAGTGTTCCGGCAACGGAGAAACCAAGCGAAAAAGTCACGGAACCTGCTCCGAGTGCAACCAATCATGTTACTGCAAAACCTAAGCTGATTCTTCTGACTCAGGCTAGGATTGATAAGTATTCACATGCTGTTTCTATTACTTCCACTATCGATTCTAAGCTTAAGGCAACGAAGGGTACCCAGAGTCAGTCTCAGAACACTTATGGTAAAGCCGAGGCTGCTTTTAAAGATGATACAATCAGCATCACTCAATACGAACAGACCGAGTATGCTACTGTTGTTCCTACAACGGTTTCTGATGTTGTTGATTCTAAGCATGAGTACAAAAAAGATGCTAACGGATATGTCGCCGTTAACTATCTTGGATTAGATAACCAGATTCATTCCGAAAGCACTAGCTACAAATGGGATGCCCAAGGATTTGCTAATCCGTTTGCAACTAGGAAGAACTCTTACTTCCAGCGTAATGCGGAAGCTTCTACGGATACCGAGAAGGTTTATGATAGGAAGATCAAGCAGGTTACAACGGAAGACTCTTCTCTTCTGACGAAGAGGAATGCTTTCTTTGGATGTGGAGTTACTGGCGGTACGATTGCTTCCTTCTCCTTTACGATTGATGCTACTTCTATTCTTTCCTACTCTGCCACCGTCAATTACAGTGCAACCCAGAACAGTGTCAAATACACATTTGCTTTTGGAATCGAAGGAAAGGTTAACAGTATTGATGATGCAGAAGTAGCCAAGAAATTCCTTTCTGTTAAGACTGGTACAGAGGATACCGCCTTCAATGCCGCTAGGAAAAAGCTTGCTGCTGGCAATTATACGGAAACCAGTGAGTTCTCTGTTGAGTACAGCGGACAGGTTCTCCCGCTGACCTCTGTCGTTACTAATCACACTGCTGCTGATGCTAAGGTTGTGATTTCTGGAGTAGATGAAGAGGGTGCGATGCAGGAATATTCCTCCGGTTTATTCGCCATTGAAAACGGTGTTTGGTCTGAAATTGCTGAAATTGGTGAAAAGGGCTATTACCTCGCTGGTGAGAGGGATGTTTCAATTCCGGATTATGCGATTTCTTCTTTGCTTTTCACAAAGAGCGGTAGCACTTATACATTAGGTGGTTCTAGCAGTGTTCTTTTTGATCCTTTAGAGTATTCCATCGGTGCAAGCTTTGATGGTGTCAGTTCCGTTATGAATGTCTCTGATCTTGTTGTGACGATTTCCGATGATACCATTACCTTTGAGACAATCGGAACCGCTACTCTTAACAGCACAGAATTTGATGCAACTTATACCACTACTTTCACTGCAATCGGAACGACTGCATCTGCTCTGAATGAAATAACTTATAAGAAGAATGGTGATGATCTTCTCAGGACGGACATCTTAGCTGATTGGAAAGAGGAAGACAAATACAAGAACTTAGTCACCTACCTCGGCGGTGAAGACGTCTTGAATAAGGTTCCGACCTACGGAGGAAAGTTCAACATTGCTTCTGTTTACTATGACAACAGTTCTTCTGCTTCCCGCAAGGCTGCTATTTACTGGGATGTTGGTCTCAATGGCCGCTTCGCTGATGAAGCAACCTTCAAGAACTATGTCAACAGCGTCTTTACGACTTACGCAACTCGTTTGACAGCTGCTGGCTTTGCAGTTGATGCTGACAATAATGTCGCTACGGAAGAATTTGAGAAAGATGGCAAGACCTATGTGTTGACTGTTAATTATGGATTCATTTATTCTACCTCATCTAATGGAACTAAAGAGTATTACTTTGCTGCCATGCCGTCTGTTGCCGAAAAGGCAGTTACCACTGCTGGAAATCCTCCTCGCTTTGTTGAAATTTCCCGTCTTTCTTCTCTCCGCTTCTAATACAAGTCTACTGCTAAAAAAAGGAAGGGTTCGCCCTTCCCTTTTTAAATTTTGCATTAAAATTGGTAAGCGTTTTCCTTGGCTAATTCAGTTAGTTAATCTATTCGAAAAAGATTACTTGTCTTAAGAGAGAATAAAATGGAATTGTTCCTAGTCTTAGTGAAAAGGAAAAGGATTTTGGAGGAATATTCATGCAGAAAAAATCAAAATATATTTTGCCTTTGCTGATGCTTACTTTATTAGCTGGATGCGATAAAACCGGTGAGACACCTTCTCAGGTTTCGTCGGAAGTCCCGAGTGATACGGCTGTCACCCCATCCGATAAACCGTCTGCTACGGTTAAGCCAAGTGTTACTCCGAAGATTGAATTAACGGATGCAAGGCTGAAAAAATACGCCGATAGTGTTTCTTTTGAAGAAACAGAATATGAGAAAGTCAAAAGCAGCTATACTGCTTACAGCATAGAAGGTGCAGCTACTAAGGACAAAACGATTACTTATATTCAATATGCAGGCACAAGTTATGAGGATCCTAATGCACCAGCTGTTCCAACCAAAGAGGAAGTAAAGACTAAGGAAAGGCGTGCTGGAATCTATGATGAAGAGAAGAAGAGATATTTGGTCGCTTATCCTGAAGGCGTAAGCATTGATAATACTCCTATCTATAAAGTCTCAAAGAATAAGTATTATTTTGATACGTTCTGTAATCCTTTCTCACAATTTTCTGAAGATGATTTTGATAAGAATACAAAAGAATCAACATCAGAGCTTGCTTGCTATGATTTAATATCAATAACGAGTAACGCAAAACGTTCCCTTCGCCGTTTCTTTGCTTTGGATCATTTTGAAGAAAGCCTTGAATCCTTTAAGCTTTACATTAATGCGGATTCCATTGTTTCCTATAAGCTAGAAAGGGTGGCTTCAGATAAGAATAGTTCTAACACTTATTCTTATGTCGGAAAGATTCTTTCTAATGATGAGACGACTTTCAAAGACGATTATCATAGTGCCTTACAAGGTACCCCAGACGCAGACTTATCTGCCGCTTTAAATAAGCTGAATACAGCAACAAGTTTTAAAGAGCGGGTAGACTTTACGAGGTCTAGTGGAGCAGATTCAAGGACTGAATCCTTTGACAATTATGTCACACCAGATCTTAGGAAGTTCGTAGAGGATACTAAACAGACAAAAGAAGGCAGCATTCCGGAGACCGAATATATCTATCGTTCTGCAGCGGATAAATATTATCTTCTCAATGACTATGGAGAAAAGGGAAAGTATGTATACGGATTGGAAGCTCCATTAGCAGTGAAGAAAGCATCTCCTCTTTGCTTTGATAAGAACCCAGACGGCAGCTATTCCATCAAAACAGGCGAGTCTACTAATGTTGTTTCCTATCTTACAGATTATTCCTATGCCTTTGGCCCGGGACTTGGTGAACAGCTTTCTCGCCTATTGGGTGGCTTCCCAGCCGTATCCTCTCTTAATGTCACTTTAGATGGTGACAATATTATCTTTGATGGCAAGTGCACCATTGATCTTTCTGTTGTTAAATTCGATCTTGAAGTGAAGTCCACTTACTCTAATTACAATACTGTAACTCCTGATTTTGATCCTACAGATCCGACAAAGGTTCACACTACCTGCGAGGACTTGACTTGGTCCGACAGGCTCAAGTCAGATACCAACTATTCTGCCTTGACTACTTTGGTTGGCGGGGAACCTGCTCTTAATGCCATCCCGACTCCTGGACAGACTCTCTGCCAAGCTGTCATTCGTTCTGGCGATAAGGATGTTCTGGATCAATATGCTCTTGATGGTGATACACTTGGTACAGAACAGCAGGGTGATAACGTGTCTACGATTGAGATGCCTACGGATGCGGAACATGCAACCAATGTAAATTCTTATCACAGGAATCTGATTGTTAAATACAACAAGAAGCTGACAGCTGCTGGCTATAATGTTACGCTTGCGGGAACCTGGACAAGTTTGACGGCTACGAAAGGAAATCAAACAATATCTGCTTCCTTCGATAGTTCGACAGGTTTTGATCTCAGGTTGATTGCAATTTCTACTGTGAAATAGATAATCGATAGCAAAACAAGAAGGCGGACTTAAGGTCTGCCTTTTTCAATAAGAAAAGAGGTCTGACTTGCGCCAGACCTCTTTTGTGTTGCAAATTTACTTCTTCTTGCTGAGTGGATCGACAGGCTTGATTTCCGGACGTTTCCTTGGCTTCTTGGCAATTGGAGCAAGCGGATGGAAGAAGCTGGCTGTTGTCGGATGAGAAGGTTCAACCTTCTTTTCTTCAACAGGTTTCTCTTCAGCATTGACAGGTTTGATAGGAGTGATTGGCTTGATAGGAGCCATCGGTTTGATTGGAGTCTGCTTTTCTTCCGTCTTGACTTCTTCTGCTTTTGCCTTCTCGGCTTTTAAGGAAGCGCGTAATTCACGGATAGAGTTTCCGCTCGGAGCAGCTTGGACAGAAGAAGGCTCGACCTTTCCGCTAAGCTTCTCGACTTTTGTGACATCAGCATATCCGTTCTTACGGATTTCTTCTTCACGGCGTTTCTGTTTCCAACTGGATTCATTGGCCTGGTTGGCGAAGATAGGACGTGCGGTCGGCTGAACTTTGGTAACACCCCTAGTAAAGGCTTGTTCAGGAGTAAGGTCACCTTTATAGGTCTTAAGCTGATAGTTCTGAAGAACAAACGGAACTCGACGTGCTTTGACAGCTTCAATCTTCTGATGCTTGGACTTTTCAGTGGAGTGGAGCGGACCGGCTAACGGAGCTACGATCTTCGGCTCTTCTTTCTTTACCTCGACTGGCTCAATCGGAGCAGGTTCGACAATAGGAGCAATTGGCTTGATTGGAGTGATTGGCTTCCTGGTAGAAGGCTTTTGCATTCCATTCGGCTTGTTGATTGGAGCTAAATCGACTTTCTTGACAGTGCCCCTTGGCTTTGGAGCAACATACCTTGGTAAAATCCAGGTATTGTCAATCTGAGTGGTTTGGGTGGTAATCGGGAGATGAGAATTGTCTTTGATGATTTCTTTCTTATCGATACGATTCAATCCAATCGCCTGCTCGACTTTAGCATGATCTTCTTCCTGAGGACGCTTGCCATCCTTTGGAAGTTGATTGATGCATGTGGTGACTGGACCTGTGACTTTCGGAGCGACATACTTCGGGAGACGCCATTCACTGTCAAAAGTGACAGGATCGGTGACGATTTCCTTATGGCTATTATAAGGAATAGTCTTCTTCCTTTCAGAACGGCTTTCTTTGTTTTCTTCTTCGACCTTGTCGTGATTTTCTTCCTGAGGACGCTTGCCGTCATTTAAATCATCGTTAATAGCAAGGATGATCGGGCCTTCCGGTTCTTCTTCTTCTTTTTCTTCCTCTTCAACAGGTTCGGCAGGTTTAGCATCCGTAATCGGAGCCTCGTTCCTTGGAATTGGAGCAGCAGAAGCAGTGAGGTCGGTGAGTTCGTCTTTCTTCTGTTCTTCTTGGATTGGCTCTTCAACAGGCTTCTCTTCCACCGGTTTTTCTTCAATGACTTCTTCCGGCTTAGTTTCTTCAACCTGTTCTACGGGTTCTTCTTTCGGCTCTTCAATGACAATGTCTTGTTCAACTGGCTTGATTATTTCGAACCTGGAAGAATCAACTTCTTTTTCTTCGACTGGAGCTTCCCTAAGTTCTACTGCCCAAGGATCAGCGTTCCACTCATCAATGCCTGGAAGAACACGGACTTCAATGGAAACCGTATCTAATTTTTCTAAGAGGACTTTTCCTGCAGTATCAACAATCGGATAGATGCCATCGGGTCCGAGTTCTAATCGGACTTTCTGGAGATCATTCTCATTCAGTCCTGGCAAATCCTTAATCGGTTCCGAATGGATACATTCTAAGCGGTTAAGAAGGTTGACATCATGGTAAGTGGGTTTAACTCTTTCTGTACTTGCCTTTTCCTGAGCTTGTTCCGCAGTGATAGTTTTGGGAGGAATATAAGGAACGGATTCTGTATCGCTGTTTTCTTCGGCTTCCGGAATATCTTTAATGGACTGCTCTTCTTTAGAGGGCTCGTTTGCCAATTCCTTCTTTGGTTCGGTAACTTTAGCTGGCTTTCCGCAACCGGCAATCCTTAACCTAACGATTTCGAAGAAGATGCAGGCAAAGGTAGCATAAGCAAATGCATTGAAGTATGGATTCTTACTGATAAGCGAGAGCTTTAATCCAAAGAGTTTTCCACTCTTGAAGCTTCCTGCAACATTATCGACTAATTGATTGAACCAAGAATAAGCAGAACCGAATATCTTTTCCCTGCGATTACGATAAAGCTGGGAGAAGAGGGCGAGTCCGCAGATTAGGATTACAACGAAGGTAAGCCAAGAAAAGACTTTGCGATAAACCTGAGTTTTTCCTTTGGCTTTGTTGTTAGCCCTGATAACAAATGGCTGATAAAGCCTATAAAGGAATAGTACACCGGCTAGGTAAATCAGCCAAAGGAAGAATGCAACAGTGAAGGGCTTTGACGGATAACCATTCAAATTCTGGCGGATACCCCTATCAAAGGGTTTGAGCACGTGGTAATAGACCCATGTGTACAAAGTCGACATTAGATTCTCGCCAGGGTTAGGAAGTGAATTCTGAAGCGGAGTAAAAAGGAGAACTGCACTAACCACCGCAAGAAGAACCAAGATGATGAAAATGATGTCAAAAACAAAAAGCGCTTTTGATTTTTTGGTGCCATTCTTGGCAACCGTTTTGGATTTAGCCATTTCCCAATTGGCCTCCTTCCTATTTACTGAAAAACTACAATCCTTTCAGTTGATAACATTTTAACACTCTATTAAATTCTAGTTCAACAATTTTCTAATTGAATTTGAAAAAAAGAACAAGAAACAACTTATCCAATCTTAATAGGTACAATAAGTAAGGCTGCTTTAAAGTCAGCCATTTCAATGAACAAGAGCATAAACTAGTTGCAAAATGAGCGCGTATTTATCAAACTACAATATGCTACGAAAAAAGTTGCTTTTGCTATAAATTCTGGATGGAACGAATACTTTGAATGATTGGTAAGCTTTTATTGTTTTTAAATATCCGTGTACAGAAAAAGCCAGGGTTGAACCCTGGCTTGCTTTTTTTGATTAGTCGGAGATATGAATCGGCTCTAAGGAAGCGAGGAGTTCAAGATCACGAACGGTTGGATACCTGAGCTCATGCGGCTTGACTTCTGGAGCTTGTTCTTCAGCCCTGACTGGCTTAACTTCCGGTACTATAACAGGTGCTGCTTCCGGAACGGCTTCGACAGCTTTTTCTTCTGTGACTTCTTCAACGGCTGCTGGAGCAACTGCAACAGCTTTTCCACATCCAGCGATTAATAACCTGATGATTTCGAACACGGTCCTAGCGATGCCTGCATAAGCGAATGCGTTGAAGGCACCATTGTATGTCATGAAGCCGAGATTCAGAACTTTGAGTTTTCCGAACTGGAGACTGTGAGCAATCTGATTGAAGAATTTCGGCCACCAAGCATAAGCGGCACCGAAGATTTTTTCACAACGATACTGATAGAGGAGTGAGGCAAGCCTTAAGGTAGCAATGAGATTGATGATGAAGGTGATCCAGCAAAGGGCTTTACGATACTTCTGGGTTTTTCCTTGGGCAGTGTTGCTAGCTAAGACAACAAATGGCTGATAGAGGAGATAGAACAGGTAGACTAAGCAGAAGCCAATAACGAAGAGGTAGAACGCAGCAGTGTAACCCTGGGATAAGACACCACTAGGACCGACCTTCATCGTCCTTTCAAATGGTTTGAGGACGTGCCAAGTGACCCAGTTAAACAGGTTCGTAACCCAGCTCTTCGGAAGTGTTACAGCCCGAGATACGGAAAACGATACGGTTACTGGATTCAATATCGGTGCCGATGATTATATCTCGAAACCTTTC
>URQF01000028.1 GCA_900549915.1 uncultured Mollicutes bacterium
GATAAGGAAAGAAGCTTTTCATCCATAGGAACTTCTTTTTCAATCTTATCCATCCTGACACAGACAGCCTTCTTAAACGGATCCGAGAAAAGCCTCTTTACTTCTGCTTGATTCAGATAAGCATCAAAGAAGTATCCATCCTTTGCAAGAAGGACAGAGAACGAAAGGGTTCCAAACGGAATCCTGTTCTTTTTGCCTGGCTCTTCCAAATTGCGGTTGATGATGTCCGCTAAGACAAGAAGAGCCTCTAAAGAAACATCCTCTTTTTTCAGATAAATCCGATGAAGTAACAGCCGCTCCTGGAATTCTGACGTATACCGGTAGACTTTAAGTTCCATAATCAGTTACTATGCTCCTGTAAATATTCTTCTGCGGAGATACCAGGAGTATAAGTGCCACCTGGTCCCCTATCGATAATCCGCTCTGCTAAGAGACGGGAAATCGTATCACTTGCTTTCTGGCTAGTCAGACGGAACGTACGCCTTAATAAAGCCTTATTGCACCTCTTTGTCCGACAGACAAAATCCTTAATAGAGTTGTACATAAACTCTTCCGGATCCTGAACCTGGCCATCGGTTCCAAGTGCATTTTCTTTTTCTGCCGGTTCCAAATCCAAGAACTCTGGATTGTAATGCGGCTTGCCGGCGTATTTCTTCAGATAGGACAGAACACGGTCGATTTCCTCATTGGAAAGATACGGGCTCTGGCAACGAATCCTCGATTTCTTTCCAGGGCACTTGAAGAGAAGGTCTCCCTTACCAAGCAAAGTCTCTGCACCGTTTTCGTCAAGGATAACCTGAGAATTGACACGACTTGCGCACCTAAGTCCGATTCGGCAGGCAATATTGGATTTAATCAAAGAAGGAACAACATCACGGTCCGGACGCTGGGTAGCAATAATCAGATAAATGCCAGCTGCACGAGCCTTCTGGGCAATACGACAGACATATTCCGGAAGTTCTTTGCCTCCCGTCTGCCTTAAATCTGCGAATTCATCGATGATACAGACAATAGCAGGCCTTTCCTCCAATCCGAGTTCCGGTGATTTTGTCCGAAGTTTATTATAGTCATCATGATTGACACAGCGGTTTGCAGAAAGCAGAGAGAAACGACGGTCCCTCTCTACGCAGAGCTTAGCCAAAGCACGAATTGCCTGACTAGGATTTGAAATAACCGGGCAAAGCAGATGCGGGCAGTCTTTATAGAGACCGAATTCAACCTGCTTTGGATCAATCAGCCTCAGTTTCCTTTGATTTGGATAGTTCCGCATCAACAGAGTAGCAATCCTGGAATGAATCAAAACGGATTTACCAGATCCAGTGGAGCCGGCAACAAGAAGATGAGGCCTCTTATTCAGCGGGTAGGTTACAATTTCGCCGGAAATATCCTTTCCGATAGGAAGAAGAAGATTATCGCTCGTGTTCGTCTCCACTTTCTGGAAGACATCTTTGAAAGAAACAGCCCTTGGTGCTTGGTTTCCAACCTCGATACCAGAAGTAGAGCGTCCTTCTACAACCGTTTCCACACGAACGGACTTATCGCCGTTAAGATAACGCTGAAGGTCATCGGTAAGAGATGCAATCTTATCTGCCTTTTCACCGGAATCCGTCAGGACATTGAAGCGGGTGACAGAAGCACCGATGGTAAAGCTGGTTGCACGGGCACGGATGCCGAAGTCCTTTAAAGCATTGTTGATGATAACAGCTTTTTTCTGAGCAGCTTCCTGGTTCAGCTGAATCTTTGCGGAATCATCATGTTCATCCAAAAGCTCATCCGTTGGGAAGGGGTAATTATAGGCAAGAGTCTCTTTGGTGTATTCCTGATACTGGGCCTTCTTCAACCTTTCCTTGCGACGGCGTTCTTCTAGCCTATCGCTCTCCCGTTTATGTTTGTCTTCGAAATACTTCTTAACAAGTTCGTCTTCTTTTTCTTCCTCCGTCAGTTCTTGTTCGGCCTCTTTGACAGGAGCAGTGGTTTCAACAAATTCCGGAGCATCCTGCCTTGGCTTATCATCATCAATAGCGACTTCCTGACTGAAGCTCTCCTTATAAGCATCCTTTCTGGAATGGAAAGGACCATCCAGCGGGTTCTCGACTACCGGTGCCGGAGTAAACGGCTTTGGCTGAGGAGCAATAGGCTCTGGTTTTGCTGCCACTGGCTTTTCAGCCGGCTTGTTTTCCTCAACCTTAGGTTCTTCCTTCTGCCTAGAAGCAAACTGAGCAAAGGGATTTGGTTTTTGTTCGGAAACAAACACTTTCTCAACGGGTTCCTGATGAGGCGGAACAAAAGAAGGATTGGCTTCCTGTTCTTGTTGCGGTTCGGAAGAAGCCATGGCAGCCTGACGGAAACGGTTGGCACTACGATTCCTATCCTCTTCATTCAAGGAGTAGGAAGACTCTTCTTTCTTAAGTGCCGGTTTTTCCTCCTTTTTGGTCTTTAAGGCATCCAGGACCGGTTTCCTTTCTTCTTTTGTGATCGGAGTCAGCTTCTCTTCTTCTACGGCAGCAGCTTGTTTCTGCCTATTGAACTGAGGAAGAGGTTCCTCGACTTTCGGCTTCTTTTCATTCGACCGATGAAGGAAAGTATGTTCCTTGTTTTTCTGCTTTTGGAAGGAAGAAGAGTAATTGACTCTCTTTTCCTTCTTCCTGCGGAGATTTTCCATTTCATTCACAATAGGATGGAAAAGAATCAGACCCAAAGAAGCAATAAAAAGAAGAACAAAGAACACCCTATCGCCGGTTGCTTTCCAGATAGAGCCAAAAAGAGTGACAAGGAAAAGACCGATAAAGCCTCCGCCAAGTCCGCTCAGCGAACCAAAGTTATCGATTTGGAAAGGATAACGGGCAAAAGAGTGCCTCAAATCGGTATAGCTAGCATTCAGGGAAGAAATATTGATGGTCTCGTCTCCGGCAAAAATAGAAAACGAAGCAAAAGCAAGAAGACAGAGGAAGAACAAAATACCTCCGGCCCAAGTCCTTCCATATCGTTTCCTAGCAAGACCTTTCTTAGCATAGATAAGCCGGATTCCATAGATTCCGATAAGAATCCTAGCCAGAGGATAAAAGATTCCAAAGCAGTAGCTGAAAGAATAGGCAAGGAATCTTCCGAGATAAGTCTTACCTGTCGCTCCGATAATCCTCCTGCAGAGAAGGAAGATTCCGAGTGTGGCATTCAGCCATTTTCTGCTTTCCGTCACCTGATTATTCGAATCTGTAACTGACTGTTTTTCTTGGTTCATATCCGTTTGATTTCTAAAAAATCCTTACTAAAGAATTATATCATAGCTATTATTAAATATACGTATAGAAGAAGAGGAATAAACGCCTTTTTATAAGGAAACAAGGTACACAAAAAGGAACTCCTCTATTCCAAAAGAAGTCAGCAATTCTATTTGTTTCAAGCTAAAAACAGAGGCAGGATTTATCGTAAAACGGATAATCAATCCATCCAACTCTTAGCAAAAATAAAACTTGTTGATTAGAAAAGACGTCTTCCGCCATCGCCGGCAGTCCTGACATGAAGCTTCGTCTTCCTTCCAGTCTTGCGGGTATAAATACGGGGAAGATTGCAGGAGAAGGAATGGACGAATTCATCCCGGACAAGAGAGACCGTATTGCCACCCCATCCGCCTCCGGTTTCCCGAGAGCCAAGGCAGCCACGCTGTTTTCTAGCTTCATCCACTAGAGTATCGATTTCGAAGCAAGTCGCATCATAATCATAGCGGAGCGAATCACCAGACTCATTCCTTAAGACACCAAAAGTAACAAGATCACCTTTCTTAAGAGCGTTGACAGCATCTTTTGTCCGTTGCTCCTCATAGACAACGTGAGTTGCTCTCTGCAAACAGACTTTGTCCTGAATCAGATATTTGTAAGTTTCAAACTGAATCGGAGTAAGCTCGCAGAGATGCTTGATTTTCAGCTCTTTCTGAAGGTCTTGAAGCGCTCTCTCGCATTCTTCTCTGCGCTCATTGTAATGAGACTGGGACAGAGTATGGGATTTGTTCGAGTTTGCGATAACCAAAGACACTCCCTGAAGAACAAAAGGAACATATTGGTATTCCAACGTTGCACAATCTAAGAAGATGGCATTGTCTTTTTTTCCCATTGCGGAAGCAAACTGATCCATAATTCCGCAATTAGTCTGGTTGAAATTATTCTCGGAATACTGCCCAATGACAGCAATATCCGAAAGAGAGACATCAAAGCCAAACCTTTCTTTCAGCCTAACGCCGACAACAACTTCCCTGCTAGCAGAAGAGGACAAACCAGAGCCGGGAATATTTCCATAGAAGAAAAGATCTAATCCACAGGTCACTTTCCTGCCCTTCAATCCAAAGGCCCAGATAACACCTAAGGGATAATTGATCCACCCATTCTGTTTGATATATTGAATATCATCAATGGATGCTTTCCTAACTCCAGCCCGTTTGCAGTTATCGCTATAAAGGAGAATACTGTTATCATTTCGTTTTCTGGCAATGCAGTAAGTTCCAACACTTAAAGCACAGGGAAAAACATGTCCGCCATTGTAGTCAATATGTTCACCAATCAGGTTCACCCGTCCTGGCGCAAAGTATCCGCGGATATCTCCACCATCTCCAAATTTATTAATAAAACCTGCTTTCCTCTGGTCAATTTCCATAAAGGAACCCTCCAGTCATAAACTTATCTTTATTCTAAGGGATACCCCCGTTTATTTCAATCTCACTCATTGACACAAAAATCAATACAGGACGACTTATTCTCCGTTTTATCCTAGCTAGACTAGAAAAGAATGCAAATTAAAGTAAATCATGGAAGCAAAGAAAAACGAAAGAACAAAGGCGGTGATTTATGAATCAATGTCCCCACAGCAAAAAAAGGATTCTATCCTACTTTGCTCTTGTACATTGAAAAAGAATAAAAAGAATTTAAAATAATAGGGTAAAATAAATAGGTTATATAAAAGGTATAAAAGTAAAGTTTATCTATGGTCAAAATCAACAAACTCAAAAGCAACTACATGGACTTCCTCTACGACCATCCAAAAACCAAAATTGGAAGGTCTTGGACTTGGAAAATTTTCGTAACTGCTGTTTCGGCACTAATCTTCGCCTATGGATTCCGTGCTTTCATTGCACCGACAGTACAATGCGTAGCCGGATGGTTTCCGAAGAATTCCCCTTCTGACTTTGATGCCAACGGATTATCCATTCTCTACAATGGAGTAAAACAGAGTGATTTCATTGATCCGACGCATTTGATTGCAGGTGGCGCCTCTGGTATATCACAGGCCATCATCCGATTCGTTGAAATCTTCGCCAACATCAAAGCAAACGAAAAAACCATCACTTCTATTCTCTACTTTGTCCTCAATGTGCCTCTTCTGATTCTTGCCTTCTTCAAAATCAGTAAGTCCTTCGCTATCTCTACTTTGATTAATGTCGGATTTGTCTCCCTCTTCAACTACATCATTCCAGACGCTTGGATCTACAATGTCGTCAACCTTTACACGAATACTCTTGCCCGCTGTATCTTCGGTGGTATCACCACTGGTATCTCATCTGGTCTAGCAAGGATTATCAACTCTTCTGCTGGTGGAACCGATATTCTAAGCATCTACTTCAGTGAAAAGAAGCATTCGCAAGTCGGAAAGATATCCTTCGTGATTAATGCCATCATCATTGTTTCCTATAGGAGGTTCACGGTCACAGGCCAGCATACCAATCCAAGTTGGAATACGGGTTCTTCTAACGATGTGATCACCTTAGCCTTATACAGCATCATTTATTACTTCAGGGCAACAAAAGTCATCGACGTACTGAATGTCCGGAATCGGAAACAACAGCTGACAATCTTCACAAACGACAAAGACAGGCCGAAAGTCCTCATCCGTGCCTTCCCTCATACGGCAACAGTCGTCCAGGGAACCGGAGCCTATTCAGGCCAAGAAAAGCTTGTCATCTATAGGGTTATCTCAAAGCCAGAAGAAAAGAAAGCAATTGCCTTAGTCCGTAAAGCCGATCCAGAAGCCTTCCTCACCGTTTCCGACCTCAATCAGGTCTATGGTCGCTTCTTCATCAAGCCGCTTGAGTAGTTTATAAAACACAGAATTCAATCAAAGGAGTCATTCATATTATGGCAACAAACAAAGAATTAGCCGATTTGATTTTCCCAGACGTAAAAAAGACCGTCAAGGATCTCGATAAGAGGTTCCCACCTCGCAATCTTCCCAAAGGCGCAGAAGTTACTCGTTTTGCCCCCTCTCCGACCGGCTTCCTTCACACCGGTTCTCTTTTTACTGCTAGGATTGCCTATAAGATTGCAAAACAGACAAATGGTGTCTATTTCATGCGATTAGAGGATACCGACCAGAAGCGTGAAATCAAAGGCACTGGCCTTGACCTTGTCAATCAGCTTGCTAACTTCGGAATCGTTCCGGATGAAGGCTATCTTGGTGATAAGGAAGAAGGTGCCTATGGACCATATACCCAATCCAAACGTGCCGACATCTATAAAATCGTTATTAAGGAATTGATCAAGAAAGGACGTGCTTATCCTTGCTTCTGCACAAAAGAAGAACTGGATCAGCTCCGCGAAGTTCAGGAAGCCAACAAGGTCATTCCTGGATACTATGGCGAATATGCGCGTTGCCGTCATCTTTCGATTGCAGAAGACATCGAGTTAATCAAAGAAGGCAAGCCGTATGTCATTCGCTTCAAATCCAAAGGCAACCATCTCAATCACATCAAGGCACACGATGAAATCCGTGGTGATAGGGAACTGACCGAAAACGATCAGGATATCGTCATCTACAAATCCGATGGACTTCCGACCTATCATTTTGCCCACTTAGTCGATGACCATTACAGGCACACGACTCTTGTGACCCGTGGTGAAGAGTGGATTTCCTCTCTTCCGATTCATCTTGAGTTATTCGCAGCTAGGGGCTGGGAAGCTCCAAAATATGCCCATCTTCCGGTTATCATGGTCAACGACAAGGAAACGGGAAACAAGCGTAAATTATCGAAGCGTAAGGATCCAGAAGCAGCTGTTTCCTTCTTCTTAAAGGAAGGCTATCCAAAAGAAGGAGTCCTGAAGTATCTTAGGACCATTGCAAACTCCAACTTCGAAGCCTGGCTTAGGGAAAATCCGAAGGCAGACTACAAGGACTTCAAGCTGACCTTTGATAAGTTCTCTCTCGATGGTGCCTTATTCGATAGGCCAAAGCTTCAGAACATTTCCAAGGAAGTCTTAGCCAACTACGATAAGAAGACTTTTACCGATAACTGCCTCGAGTGGGCAAAGGACAATGATCCGATCCTAGCAAATAAGATTGAAGAAGACCGCAACAAGTTCGAAGCTATCATCAACATCGAGCGGGATCAGGAAAAGCCTCGGAAGGACTATGAAAAATTCTCTGATGTCTATGCCAAGATCAAGTTCTTCTATGATGACGAATATGAGAACCTCTTAAAAGCAGCTCCGCTTCCGTTCAATCCGTCCTTAAAGAAAGAAGTCATCGCCGAAGTTCTCAAGGACTTCGTTGCCTCCTTAGACTTAGAGCATCAGGATGAAACCACCTGGTTCAACTCCAGGAAGGAACTCGGAACCCGTCATGGCTTTGCAAACGACCGTAAAGTCTATAAGAAAGATCCGACTTCCTATAACGGATGGTATGCAGACTGTATTTCCATTGTCCGTATCGCACTCTGTGCATCCACTCAGTCTCCCAAGAGGTTCGATGTCCTGAAGATCTTAGGAAAACAGGAAATCGAAAATCGTGTCAACACTGTTCTTGCTCTTTTAAAATAGCAGAAAGAAAACGTGGCTAGTCTTACTACACCGCAGCCGAAGAAAAAGAATCTCCTGAAGTTCATCTTCAACGGGATTCTTTTCCTTTCTCTGACTGCCCTTGCTATCTATTACGTTCTCCGGGACGACCCGGTCAACACCTTTAAAATGCTCGGTAAAGCAAGATTCCTGCCGATTCTTTTCGCTGTCGCTGCTTTCTTTGTTACTTTGAGGCTCGATGGTACGAATATCCTCTCTCTGACAAGAAGGTACAAAAAAGACTACAAATACAGAGAAGCCTTTGTCAATGTCCTCTCTGGACAGACCCTTGGCGTCTATAGGAAATCCGCAGCTCCTCTGATTCAGACCCAGACCTTTTCCAAGCAGGAAGTCCCAATAGGAAAATCGGCTTCCATTCTGACTAGGAACTTTTTGATGTTCCAGTTCTCCTTGTTCATCTATTCCATCATTTTCTTCCTTGTCGGATATCCGACAAGGCAAAACGTTCCTTTGAATTTATTCGGAGGAAGGAAACTAAGGTGGGTCGTCATTGTCGGCCTTTGCATTCAGATGGGATGGTTGATTGGTGCTCTTGCCGTAGGTTTCTTACGTCCTCTTCATCGTTTTGTTCTAAACACTGGAGTCAATAGGATTATCAAACTACGATTGACCCGCAACGGAGAGGAGCTCCGTAAAAAGTGGACAAGGAAGTTTGTTTCCTATCGTATCGAAAGGAAACGGCTCTTCCATAACAAGAAACTAAGGCTTCATCTGTTTCTGGATAATTTTATCAAACAGTGGATTTTCGGAACGATTCCTTTCTTTGCCTTAAGGGCAGTTGCCGGAAACGATGTCTGCTCCGCCGATAGGTATTTTAAGACCATCGTTGGTACTGCCTATACGAACATTATCGGTTCGATAGTCAATGTCGGAGGCCCGGAGATTGTCTTCCAGGATACTTTTACCTATTTTCTTTCTTCGATTCCTTCCTTAGGTGAACACCTGAAAGGCATGGTTTCTGCTACGAATATTTTCTGGCGTGCGGTTACCTTCTATAGGCCGTTTTTTATCGGACTTATCACTACCCTTGTTGTTCAAGGCTCGAAAAAGCGTAGGGAAAGGATTGGCGATACCCGGACGATTTATGACAGGGAAATCAGGAACTACGATGAATTCGATGAAGCAACAAAACAGTACCTCAATGATGTCCGGAAAAAAGGCGAAAGCAAAAATCCGGCCTTGTTGAGCAAAGAAGAAGTCGCGGCTTCCTTCGATAAGAGGAAGCAGAAGTACTCCGAAAGGGAAGAACTGAAACCAGAAGAAGAATTCACGGATGATGATTTTGAAAAGATTCTCGAAAAAGAAAAACATCATCTTGCCAAAGCAGAGAAGGAAGCAGAGAAAATAAGGAAAGAAGGAACGGTCGATCCAGAAATCAAAAAAGAGGCCGATAAGGAACTTCTGGCACAAGAAAAGAAAGCCATTGAAAAGGAAACAAAAAAGCAAGCTCGTATTGCAAAGAAGCTAGAAAAGAGGAAAGACAACCCGAACATTGAAGAAAGGGTTTCTACCTCTCCGACAAAGGATCCAAAGGAACAGTAATGGTTATCGGGATTTTTTCGGATACTTATGAACCGGATTTAAACGGAGTTGCCACAGCCACGAAAGTCCTTCGGGATACTTTAAGGAATCATGGCCATACTGTCATACTGATTACGACCGGACTTCCGCATCAGAAGGACTTCAGCTTTGAAGACGGAATCAGGCGGATTCCTGGAAGGACCCTTCGTTTTCTCTATGGTTATCGTAGGAGCTGGATATACAATTCAGCCGCCTATAAAGAATTATCGAAAATCCATTTTGATGTTTTTCATATCCAGCAGGAATTCGGTATTTCCATCTTTGGACGTATCTGTGCAAGCCAGTTCCATGTGCCGATTGTCTATACCTACCATACTTCTTATCCAGATTATTCTGCCTATCTTTCCGGCGGAAAAAAGATTCCGGATGCTTTAGCGAAAAAGGCTATTGTCTCTCTTGTGAAAAAGATTGTCTCTAGGCGCGGAGAAATCATCACCCCGTCTAAGAAATCCAGACGCCTTCTTGAGAGCTACGGGTTAAGGCGCTTTGTCAATGTGATACCAAACGCGCTAGACTTAACTCCGTTCTATCAAGAAAAAAATAGGGAGCGGGAAAAGAGCTTTAAGAAAGCGCATGACTTATCCGGGAAACGGATTCTTCTCTACTTAGGGCGTATCAGCCAAGAGAAGAATATCCGAGAGCTCTTAGAAGGATTCTGCCTTTATAAGACACGCTATCAGGATGAAAAGACCATCCTGCTTCTGGTGGGGTCTGGTCCGCATTTAGAAGATTTCAAAGAGGAGGCAAAACGTCTTCCTTTCCAAAAAGATATTCTCTTCTATGGTCCCGTTCCTCATGAAGATACTGGTTTCTTCTATCAGCTCTGTGATGCTTTTATCAATGCTTCGACAAGTGAAACCCAAGGTCTTACCTATAATGAAGCAAGGGCATCGAAGGCAATCGTGATTGCCCACTATGATGATAATCTTATCGATCTCATCAAAGACGGGGAAACCGGGTATTTCTTCGATGACAGGGAGACCAGGGCAGATAAAATCGATACCTGTCTGAGAAGGACAGAAGAAGAGAAAGAGCAAAGGCGAGAAAAGGCGAAACAGAAGAATGCCTACTTCTGTTCACCAGAAAGGTTCTATCAGAAGATTATTCATGTCTATCAAAAAGCAATCCGGCATCAGTACTAACACGCTGAAAGACGTTACCAGGAAGGATAAAAATGTACTATTAGTCTTTCCAAAGAGGAAGATTCTTCTTTCGACAGAAGATTATCTTTCCGGATATTTTTATCCAGGCAAAGAGTTTTCGGATGATGAGATTCTAGTCTTAAAGAAAAAGAGCGGGTTAAGAAAAGCAGAGAGCTATCTCCACTCCTTATTGAGGGATCGTCGTTATACCATCAAGGAGGTCAAGGATAAACTGAAGAAGAAGTATGTCCTAGGCGAAGCGGAAATCCATTCTCTTCTTTCTCCTTATATCGAAGATCAGATCCTGGATGATGAATCCTATGCCTTTGATTTCTATGAAAGCAAAAAAGAGCAAGGGTATGGGAAGAACGCGATTGATGCAAAACTGAAAAGGAAAGGAATCCCCGAGGAAATCCTTCATAAGCTTGACCAGAAAGAGGCGGAATCCGAAACAAACAGGGAACAGATTCTTTCTTTGCTAGAGCGGAAAGACAAACCAAATACAAGGAAACCAATCCAGAAGCGAAAAGAAATACTATTCGCATTCCTGCTAAGAAGAGGATTCCATCCAAGCGATGCCGAAAAGTTCACGGAAGACTATTTTGAAGCGCTTCCAGAAACCGATGATGACCAAACAAAGAAAAGAAAACAAGATTATCTCAAAAAAGAAGGGGAGAAATGCTATAATGCGGTCAGGAAGAAGAACTTCAGTTCTTTTCAAAGAAAAGCAAAATTTCTCTCATCAAGGAGAGAAAAAGGCTTTTTGAAAGAGGACATCGATTCCTTCCTTTCTCAACGAGGATATACATTCCATGATTAAAGATCTGCTCAATTACGAAGGACCTGTCAACGAAATCTTCAGGGTCAAACAGGCCACACGTGCGATTTCCAACAATGGTTCGCCGTATCTTTCTTTGACCTTACAGGACAACACGGGAACCGTGGAAGCCAAAAGGTGGTCGATTGATGACGATGATCTCGTTATCGCTACCGCCGGAAATCTTGTCCATGTCACTGGAAGGATGCAAATATACCGTGGTCATCCACAGAGGAAGATTAATGAATTAGAAGGAGTCATGGAAGGAGAGGCGGATTTAGAAAAGTTTGTTCCGATTGCACCAACTCCCATCGATGACCTCAAAGACGAGTTAAAGAAGGATGTTGCTCTGATTCAGGATAAAGAACTCCAAGACCTTGTAGTTACCGTTCTGAAAGAACACTTCGAAGACTATCTTTCCTATCCGGCAGCGGTTACGGTCCATCATGCCTATCTGCATGGACTTCTCTTCCATTCGCTCTCCATCTGCCGCAGGGCAATCCAAATCCAGAAGAACTATCCTTGGCTTAGTCGAGATTATTTAATCAGCGGTTCCCTGCTTCATGACATCGGAAAGACAAAAGAGCTTTCTGGTACTAGGGCAGCTTCCTATACTACGGAAGGAAACCTCATCGGACATATCGCTTTAGGAGCTAGGATTGTCTATTCTACTGGCGAACGTCTTGGTACCGATAAGGAAAAGTTAGATGTCTTAACGCATAGGATTCTCTCTCATCACGGAGAACTGGAATTTGGATCCCCTAAGGTTCCAAGGACAGCAGAGGCTTATGTTCTCCATTGCCTTGATGACTTAGATGCCAAGAGGGAATGCCTGAAGACTGCCTATGAAGGAACGAAAGAAGGAAGCTTTACCGGAAAGGTTCTCTGGAGGAACAATACCACCTTCTATAAACCGAAAACCGGTGATGATAAATAAAGAAAGGATTACCACCCATGGAAGAAAAGGAAACCATCGAAAAAGACGTTGATCTCTTAGATGACATCACGAAGTTCACAGTCCTTCCTCCGAAAAGAGAAAGGAACAAAGAGGAAGAAGAGCCTGTCTCGAAAGGTAGCAGGATTCTCTCCCTTGTCTATGTCAGTATCGGTGCTGCTCTTGCACTAACCTATCTTGTCTTAGCCTTTGTCTTTGGAAGGGGATACGATGGATTCAATTCCGAAAAAGGATACGGAATCCTTCCCATTCTCTTTTCATCCTTAGCTGGCCTTTTTGCAGCTGCATCCTTCGTTCTCTTCTATCTGAAAAAGAAAAATAAGAAGAGCCTGTTCTCTTCTTTAGCACTCAGTTCCTCCTTATTAGCGCTTTTATCTTTATACTTCTCTTATTCCTTTTCTATTCTTCGCAAAGATGTTATCGATAAAAGGAATAGGTCTGGAAGCAACTTCTTCGGATATACCTATCTTGTCATTCTTTGCTTTGCCGTTGTCTTTGCTGTTTCTGGTATCGTCATCGAATTCTTAAAAAAGCCAAGTGCAAAAAAGAAGATTGTCGAAAGCGTCATCTTCGTTCTCTTTGCCTTCCTTCTCTACCCAACTGGTGCCATCCTCGCCAATCCGATTTCCTACTCGGCAAGCGGAATCACGCTTTCGGTCTTCGGATCCTGCTTCTTAGCTTCTGGTTTCATCGTCCTAGAAGCAAAAGGAAGAAAAGACAATACAAGCCTTGTCATTTTCCTTCTCACCCTCGGATGGGT
>URQF01000029.1 GCA_900549915.1 uncultured Mollicutes bacterium
CTCGGGCAGATACGGCTTCCATACGGGGCTTGACCTTGCCGTGGCGGAGGGCACTCCGGTGGCTGCGGCGTTCTACGGCGAGATAGAGGAGACGGGGGAGAACGCTGTGTGGGGCAAATATGTGCTCATGCGGCATTCGGAGCAGCTTGAGACCTATTATTGTCACCTCTCGGAGATATATGTCACCGAGGGTAGCGTCATAAGGCAGGGCGAGACGGTGGGGCTTGTTGGCTCGACGGGTTGGTCTACGGGGCCGCACCTGCACTTTGAGGTCAGGATAGGCGGGGTCAGGGTCGACCCGGAGCGGCTGCTCTACCCCGACGGTGCCGATGAAAGCTGATATAGGCAAGACGCGGCTGAAAATAAACGTCTCCTTTGCTGCCGCAGTCACGCTGACCCTTATACTCGATGAGAGCGGCGTCAGCTCCGCCGCCCTGCTCTGCTGCCTTGTCCACGAGGCGGGGCATCTGATCTGCCTTGTCGCTATGGGCGAGCGGCCGAGCCTGATAGAGCTTTCGTTCTACGGCGTGAAGCTCGAGCGCTGCGGCGCGCTTGCCCGCAGGGGCGACGAAGCCTTGCTCTATGCCTGCGGACCCGCCGCAAACCTCGTTTTCTCCGCCGTGCTGCTTGCCGTCGGCAGGGGAGGCGGTTCGATGCATGACTGTGCCATGATAAGCCTTGGCATCGGGGCGTTCAACCTCTTGCCCTGCGTGCCGATGGACGGCGGCAATCTGCTCTTCACACTCCTCAGCGGCTTGCTCGAATACGACAGAGCCGAGCGCATATCCTTCGTTGTCTCCGCCTGCGTCGCCGTGCCCCTTTGCTGTATCGGGGCGGCAAAGCTGATAAGAGACGGCAATGTCACCCTCCTCGGCGTTTCGATATATCTTGCCGCCGCCGTATTCCTAAACAAAAAAGAAAAAGGCGCACATCAGTGCGCCTTCTCAGTCCTTTCTTTTTCCCTGTCTTTTCGCAAAGCGATGATACCTTTTTCATCTTTTAGGGAGACTTCAAAGGATTCATAAGGAAGAATCTTCTCTTCCTGTTCCTTTACCAGTTCTTTCTCGGAGCTTTTCAGCTTATCCCTTTTGGTGAAAACAGCTGCAAAAGGAATCTTCAACCTTTCAAGGTAGTCCATGAAAGAATCATCAGCTGGCCTTAATAGTCGTCTTGAATCAATCAGGATATAGACCTTCTTCAGAGCTCGATTTTCTTCAAGGAAGGATTTCCTCCTTGGGGAGAAACTATCGCGTTCAAAGGTTGCAAAACCGTACCCGGGAACATCGGCGAGATAAATTTTCTCGTCAATCAGGGCATAATTGACCCTGTTGGTTCGTCCAGCGGTCTTACTTGTCTTCCTAAATCCTTTTTGTTGGACAAGGCGGTTAATCAAGGTCGATTTGCCGACATTACTACGTCCGATGAAAGTGAAAACAGGTTTATCGAAGAGGAATTCCTCCTTCTTCGTGGCAGACTTCACGAATCTGACTTTGGAAAAACAGAGTTTCAAGGCCTAATCCTCTTTCTTCTTGGATTTGGATTCCTTTTTCTTCGGAGTCGTTTCCTTGAAAATCTGGTCCTTCCTCTGACTGATGTCCTCTAAAAATACACGTGGGAACAACTCGTCGACTTTCTTGATTTCGACAATTTCAAGAGCATCCGCGATTTCTTTCGGAAGTTCCCTCTTGTCCTTATGGTTTTCGTAAGGAATGAAGACCGTCTTAATATGTTCCCGGCTAGCCGCATTGCATTTTTCACGCAATCCGCCAATTGGCATAGAATTACCGCGAAGATCGATTTCACCAGTCCTTGCAACATCATTGCGGATACGAAGCTTGCAAATAGCCGAAAGAATACAGATTGCGGTTGCAACACCAGCACTCGGACCATCTTTCGGAGTTGCACTTTCCGGGAAGTGGATGTGAATGTCGTTATTCGAGAAGAAGTCGGGATTAATTCCAACCTTTTCGCCAATGGATTTCACATAGCTTAAAGCTGTCTCGCAAGCCTCTTTCCTGACATCACCGAGATTACCGGTAAGTAAGAGCTGTCCTCTTCCAGGGAAGGTATTGCATTCGATCTTCAGAACTTCACCACCAGCATCGGTATAGGCAAGGCCATTGATAATACCCACCTGGGAGTCATTGAGATTCTTCTCATGGAGGAAAATCTCTGCACCCAAATACTTCTTGACCACATCCTTATCGACAACAATATGGTTGTAAGAAGGATCCCGGAGATAATCGACTGCGAATTTCCGGTCAATGGTAGAAATCTTACGGCGAAGTTCACGGACACCGGCTTCCCTAGTGTAATACTCGATGATATAGTTCAGAGCCTCATCTGTCCATTCCATCCTGCCTGGCTTGATTCCATTGTCTTTTTCGTCAAGACCAATAAGATGAGTCTTAGCAATCGAAAGTTTTTCGAACTTCGTATAAGTATTCAGTTCAATCCTTTCCAAACGATCAAACAGCGGTCCCGGAATCTTGGAAATATCGTTTGCAGTACAAATGAACAAGACCTTAGAAAGATCGAAAGGCTCATCCAGATAATTATCACTGAAATTGGTATTTTGTTCCGGATCAAGAACCTCAAGCAAAGCAGAAGAAGGGTCGCCGTGGTATCCGCCGCCATTGATTTTGTCGATTTCATCTAACAGGAAAACCGGATTATTGGTACCGCATTTGCTGATAGAGGAAACGATTTTTCCAGGCCTGGCGCCAACATATGTCTTACGATGGCCACGGATTTCGGCTTCATCCGAGATACCGCCCAAGGCAACTTTAACGAACTTCCGTCCTAAAGCCTGAGCAATCGAAATAGCTAAAGAGGTCTTACCGACACCAGGAGCGCCATAGAAGCAAAGAATCGGAGCCTTCAAAGATTTGGTCAATTGTTTGACAGCAAGATACTGAAGGATACGTTCCTTCTGTTTCTCAAGTCCATAATGATTCTCATCCAAGACCTTCTTGACCGAATCAAGATCTTCATTGTCCTGAGAGGAAACACGCCAAGGCAAATCCAAAAGAAGCTGGATGTAATTCGTGGAAACAGAAACTTCCTGGCTTCCACTCGGCCTAGCCTTCAGGCGTGAAATTTCGCTGCGAATACGTTTCTTGATATTATCAGGATAATTATCCGGGTGTTCTTCAAGCCGTTTTTCAAAGCCATCAATCGTATCTCCGCCATCGAATTCTTTCAGCTGATCACGGACAGCCTTCCTCTTCTCACGAAGAACGAACTCGCGTTGGTTCTTATCAATGGCATCGCTGACCTGTTTCTGAATCTCATATTCGATTTTCGAATCCAAATTAAAACGATCCAGATCATCTAAAAGAATACGGAACTTCTCAATCGGGTCTTTTTCCTCCAGAAGCTGCTGTTTAATGAAAGCATTGGAGTCTAAGAATGCAGCAAGATGATAGGGGATATTCTTGACTTCCGGAACCGTCTGAGAGAAATCCGGAAGTTCGGGAAGCTGAGGATATTTCTTACGTAATCCAGCATAGGTCCTTGTGAAGCGGCCAAGGCTCTCATATAGTTTCGAATCTTCCCGATCATAGAGTGGACGGGCCACCACCGAAGCAGTGATGGTAGAAGAAACAGAATCCACATTGAAATCCGAAAGATCGACAGAAGAAATGCCATAGACTTCACAAGAGATTCCCGTAGCAGTTGGATTCACAGACAAAATCCGGCACAGGCATCCGACAGTGCGGACGCCTGGCAGGATAAGGTTATCAAAGTCTCCATAGACATCATCCTTGGAGGACAAGGAAAGCACGATTTCATCGCCTTTTTTCCTTCGGGAAAGGAGATGCCTGTCGTAATTGTTTTGGGCTGCAATCGACCTTTTGATATCGGGAAGGCCGACCGTCTTATTGTTCGGAAGAATGCTTAAACGTTTTGGTGCATAGGTTTCCATCACAAAACCCTCCTTATTAAATTAACACACAGAGCAAACGACACGGAAAGGAAGAAGTTATTTTTCTTCTTTCTTTTCTTCCTTCTTTTCTTCAGCCGGTTTTTCTTCTTTCTTAGGCTCATTGAGCTCTAAGACCTTAGCCTGAACACGGGCAGTCCTTAAAGAAGAGAAGACCTGGTTAAGATAGCCATTGATCTGATTATTGATCTGATCCTGGCTAAGCTTCTGGGCTTTCAGATAATTAGTGAAGTTATTCACAAAGTTCTGGAGTGGAGAGCCAATTTCTTTTTCAAGATCAGCCTGAGTCGGAGCCGGAATCTTTTCGGCTTCCGCTAAAGCATCATAGATAAGAGAAGACTTGAGTTCAGCTTCAACACCAGCAAGGAGACCTTTCTTGTATTCATCCCTGGTCTGGTTGACTAACTTGAGATATTCGTCCCTAGTGAGACCCTGTTTTTCTATGCTGGCGCTATCAGAACGGACACGGTCCTCAACTAAAGCATCAAGATATTCCTGCGGAATAACGAATTCAGAAGCTTCACGGACAGCTAAAAGATAGTCGTTGACCTTCTTGTTCGTAAAGGCATCCTTTTGAGCCTTTTCAAGTTCAGCTTTGACCTTGGTCTTAAGCTCAGCAAGATCTTTGGAAGCATAGGTTCCCGTAAGAGTGGTTGCGAATTCATCGTTGATAGCAGGAACCTGTTTTTCCTTGACAAGGTTTAAAACAACCTTGAAGATGACCGGCTTGCCAGTTAACGGCTCAGGATAGTTCTCCGGCCTAGTAAGCTTAATATCGAACTTATCACCAGCCTTGTGGCCGATAACCTGTTCTTCGAAGCCAGGAACAAAACGTTTGGAACCTAAAACCAAATCGAAGGACTTGGCAGATCCGCCTTCAAACTCCTTGCCATCCCTGACACCAGTGAAATCAATGTTGACAGTATCGCCTTCTTTGGCTTCCCGTTCGGCAGTGACAAGCTCAGCATTATCTTCAGCTAAGGAAGCAATCTTAGCATCGACATCCTTGGCAGTGACCTTCTTTAAGGTAGCTTTGCTCTTAAGGCCTTTGTATTCGCCGAGTTTCTTGACTTCCGGACGAAGAACATAGGTGATAACAAAATCAGCTTCGTCCTGAGTGAACTTCTTTAAATCAACCTTTGGACGGAACTGGCCCAAAAGCTTATGGCCATCGATGTACTTCTTGAATTCTTCGTCTGCTTCGAAACTCTTGTCAACCCTGCGGAGAAGCTGATTCACAGTTTCATCCCTGACATCGTTATTGCGAAGATAACGGCTTGCCCTATCAATCGGTGCTTTTCCTTTACGGAAGCCAGGGACTGTGACAAGGCCTGCTAATTTGGCAATCGCCTTCTGACTGGCTTTGGCAATTTCTTCTTTGTCAAAGCTGACGTCGGCAATCAGATGTCCTTCTTCGTCTTTGAAAGTGTGTTTCATATTATTTGTACTCCTTTAAATAAGTTTGAAAACGTCTCATTATTATAGAAACAGAAGCCGAAAACTTCAAGGAAGCATTAAGATAGGTAGGTGACCCTGTATCGGATGGAATCGAATAAGCTCTGCAAATCCTTGTTCTCTTTGGCTAGGAAAAGAAGGAAAGATCGATAACTATTCCTTAACCTATCTTCCTTTGAAAGATTTTTCCTCTCTTCGAAAGAAAAAGCAGAAAAGCCAATGGATGGAAAGAAAGGCTTCAGATAAGGGGCAAAGGCCTTTTTCCTTTCCCCGATTGCTGCCTCTTTTTCCCTTCTCCCTTCGAGAAGGGAGAAGAAGAAAGAGAATGCTTTCTTATCGGATTCAATCGTAGGAGCGGAAGAAGCCGTTATTTCCTTAGTAAAGTCGATTTCGATTGGAATCAATGGATTTTCTTCCTATGCCAGATATCACGATTGTATTCGGCAATCGTGCGATCGGAAGAGAACCAGCCGGAATTTGCAACGTTGGCAAGGCATTTCTTACCCCATTCATCCCGGTTCAAATAGCTCTTCCTGACACAGTCAGCAGCCTTATCATAGCTGTCAAAGTCTTTCAGGACCCTGTACTCATCATTATGGTACCTGATTTCATCATAGATCCTCTGGAACTGACCTTTATCCGAAGAGAAGGTTCCGTTAATAAGAGAATCCCTGACTTCCTTGATTTTTCCGTTCGTGTGGTACCTGTCCCAAGGATTATAAGAATTGGCAAGCTTGATTTCCTTGACCTGTTCCTCATTCCTTCCGAAAGTGAAGATATTATTGCTTCCGACCAGTTTGGAAATTTCGATGTTCGCTCCATCCCTTGTTCCCAAGGTCAAAGCACCGTTCCTCCTAAGTTTCCTGTTACTCGTACCGCTGGCCTCTTTTCCTGCCAAAGAAATCTGTTCTGAGACATCACTTGCAGGAATCAGAACTTCTGCTTTAGAAACATCGTAGTTCTCGATGAAAGCAATCTTGATCAGATTGTTAACATCCGGATCTTGATCAATAGTCTTGCTGACAGCAAGAATCAATTCGATGATCTTCTTAGCATAGATGTAACTCGGAGCTGCTTTCGCACCGAAGATATAGGTATGAGGATAGAAATCCTTGATGGTTCCGTTCTTGATACCATGATAAAGGGAAATGATGTGGAACAGATTCAGAAGCTGACGTTTATAAGCATGGAGACGCTTAATCTGAGTATCAAAGATAGACTCCGGATTTGCATCGATTCCAGAATACTGCTTAATCAAAGGAAGAGCACGAAGCTTGTTTTTGAACTTGATTTCATTGATTTCTTCGTAGATTTTCTTATTGGCAGGATCATCATTAACGAAATGATTCAGTTTCGACAAGTCTTCCGGATTCTTGATATAGCTATCTCCGATTAAGGAAGTGATCTCACTTGCAAGATTCGGGTTAGCGCAGAGAAGGAAGCGACGATGAGAAATACCATTTGTCTTGTTGGAGAACTTCTGCGGATACCTTTCATACAAATCATGGAAAGTCTGGTTCTTGAGGATTTCGGTATGTAAAGCGGCAACGCCATTGACGGAATAAGCAACATGGATTGCTAACTGGCACCTGTTGACATTGCCATCCTTAATAATCTGGCAATTGCTTATCTGGGCATCTGTCCTGTTCTTGCTACGCCTCATCCTCAGTGTCCGGCGATTGAATTCCTCAATAATCCTATAGACACGAGGGCAGACAGAGGCGAGATACCGGCAAGGCCATTTTTCGAGAGCCTCTGGCATAACTGTATGGTTTGTGAAGGCGAAACACTTGGAGACAATACGATAAGCATCATCCCAGCCATATCCGTTTTCATCCCTAAGGATTCGCATTAATTCCGGGATTGTCCTAATCGGATGGGTATCGTTGAGGTGGAAAACATAATGATCATAGAGATGATCAAGGGTTCCATATTTCTTCTTTTCATAGTTGACAGCAAACTGAATACCAGCAGAGACAAGGAAATACTGCTGACGTAAACGCAGAAGCTTGCCATCTTCCGTAGAGTCATCCGGATAAAGACCATGGGTGATATCACGGATGAACTTCAGATAACCATAGAAGTCTGTGTTCGGAGGAAGCTTCTCATCACTTGGTTCGGCATACCAAAGACGAAGAGTGTTTACAACATTGTTGTCTTTTCCAATCCTCGGTACATCATAGGGAACAGCCCGAACAACATAGGCATTTGCAGTTCTCCAACGATTTTCATTGGTAGTCGGATCGCGGTAAGTCTCTGGATTTCCATAGAAAGAAATATTGACTGCATCGTTTGGCTTTCTGATTTCCCAAGGGAAACCATCTAAAAGCCAAGTGTCCGGGAACTCCACCTGCTTTCCGTTTTGAATCTTCTGATGGAAGAAACCATATTCGTAACGAATACAGTTGCCATGTCCCGGAAGGCCTAAGGAAGCAATGGAATCCCTGAAGCAGGCAGCAAGACGTCCAAGACCGCCGTTGCCAAGTCCGGCATCCGGTTCCTCTTCTTTCAGTTTATCGAAGTCAATATCCCTTTCTTTGAGAGCTTCTTTGGTCTGAGAAAGAATATTCAGATTGAAGAGGTTCCTAGTTAGCCTTCTTCCGAGAAGGAATTCCATGGAAAAATAAATCAATTGACGTCCATTGGAAGCTTTGACTTCTTCTTTGCATTTTTTGCTCAAGGCATTGGCGTAATCACGAACCCTAGTTCCTAAAACATCATAAAGTTCACGATAGTCAAGATCTTTTGGATCACGGGAATACTTAGCGACACAGCGTTCCGTGAAAGCGGATTTAAAATCCTGATTAAAAGACGGACTTTCTTTGAATTCAAACATGTGGTTATATCTCTTTCTGCACTCTAATAAGGCAGAGTGCGGCCAAAAACGAATTATTTCGTGACGGAAGACTTTATTTCGTCTCTTCCGTCCTTACTAACATAAGGTTTCTTCGTATCCGGAAGGTTTTTCTTATGACACAAGTAGATTGCTCCAAAAGAAGGAATCTTTACTGTGATCTTATAAGGTTGGTTATGTTTTCCTTCCCCATGGGTCCTAAGAGGAGCTCCATTGAACTGGTTCCATCCACCATAGATAGCGTTATCCGTGTTAAGGACTTCTTCATACCTTCCCTCATAAGGAACACCAATATCATAATCCCAATAGAAGTTCGGAGTCCTGTTGAAAATAAAGACCCTGCATTCTTCTTCTGTCTCACGTTCGAAAACATAAACGGATTGTTCTGAATTATCAGCCATAATCCAATTGAAATGAACGGGATTATATTCTTGGAAATACCTAGCTGGATGAGTTCTATAAATACGATTCAGATCTTTGAAGAGTTCATGGAGGCCCTTATGTTTCGGGTAGTCAAGGACATTCCAAGGAATCACTTCTGTTTCTTTCCATTCATCGAAAGATGCCAGATCATTGCTCCTGAAATTCAGTTTCTTACCAGGGTGGGCAAACCTATAAGCATATAAGTTGCGGACGTTAGCGAATTTCGTGTCATAATCGCCCCACCTCTTGTTCACGATGGATCCTTTCCTATGGACGACCTCATCATGACTCAGAGGCAGAATAAAGTTTTCGCTGTAGAAGTAAGCCCTAGAGAAAGTCAGCTGGTTATGACAGTATTTCCGGTAAATAGGATCTTTTCCATAATACTTAAGAGTATCATTCCTCCATCCTAAATCCCATTTGTAGTCAAAGCCAAGGGCATCCGCTCCAGGCCTGCCTTTGGTCACATGACCATAGGCAGAGGAATCTTCTGCAATCCTCCTAACCGTAGGGAAAAGAGTATGCCTATATCCGTTAGCACGCTTAATAAATTCAATTGCACCGGAGTTTTCCCCTTTTTGACTGTTTCCATCCCAATAAATAATGTTAGATACAGCGTCAAAGCGGAAGCCGTCGATATGATAGACTTGTGCCCTGAAATGAAGAGAGGAAATCAAGAAGGAACGAACAGGATCTTTTCCTAAATCAAAGTTCTTGGTTCCCCACTGGGAAAACTCATGTTCGTTATTATATTCATAGACACAGGAACCATCGAATTTTTCTAGTCCAAAAGAATCCAAAGCGAAGTGGACAGGAACAAAGTCCCTGATAATGCCGATTCCAGCCTTGTGCCTTTTTTCAACAAAGGCTGCAAAATCAGCGAGACTTCCATATCGTTTATCAATTGCAAAATAGCCAAGAGTCTGATAGCCCCAGCTTGCATCATTAGGGTAGGAGGTTAAAGGCAGAGCTTCCACATGGGTATATCCCCTCTCCTTAATATAAGGGATAAGAATATCTGCCCTTTCACTATAATTAAATAAAGTGCCATCCGGTTTTCTGCGGAAGGTACCCCTATGGAATTCGAATATGGACCTCGGATTATCATAGTTCCGGTTGCGAGTTGCTAGGTAAGAATCATCGTCAATATGGATAGTCTTATCAAGGTCAACCGTAAAGGAGCAGTGGTCTCCACCGATTTCATCGCTGAATGCAAAAGGATCTTGCTTGTCACGAACAACATTATCCGCGCAGAGAATCTGGTATTTGTATCCTTCGTTGTCTAATACACCAGGAATGAAAATTTCAAATAAGCCACGGTAATCCTTTTTGTCCATAACAGAAGACTTTGGATTCCATCCATTGAAAGCACCAATTACGCTGACTTTTTTTGCCCTTGGAGCATAAACACGAAAGAGATATCCTTCCTGGCCTTTGAATTTCGTTTTGTGGGCACCAAAATATCGGTACGCCTCAGGCAGATGTCCCTGAAGAAAATCATCAAAGAAAGTATCAGTCCCCATGAGTAGAGCCTCTCTATACGAAATAAATTATACCATAGCAAGGTGCTAGCCTTGTAAAAAGAAAAACAAAACACTAAAATTAGTTTGTTCAATTTAGAGGGGAACATCATGTCTAAAACTTTCAAAATTATGTGTGTCAACGCTGGTTCTTCATCCTTAAAATTCAAGCTTTACGAAAGGGATGAAGGAGCCAAAAACGAGACAACTCTTAGTGGAAAAGCAACCCACTTAAAAGCTCTGACGAATGGTATTGTCGAACGTATCGGCCACGAAGACGGCATCTTCACTTTAAAGAAGCCGGGTGGATTCAAACATACAGAAGTTCTTCCAGTCCACAACCATGATGAAGCTGCAAAGCTTGTTTTGGAAGGACTAAAGAAGTTCGGTGTCATCGAAGATATCAAAGAAATCGCCGGTGTCGGAAACCGTGTCGTCCAAGGTGGTAAATATTTCTCGGATTCTGCACTCTTCGATGATTATGCCTATAGCAAGATCAAGGAATTGATTCCGCTCGATCCTCTCCATGCTCAGGCTCACCTGACCTGCTTCGACGCTTTCAAAAAGGCTCTTCCGGAAGCTGGAGAAGTCGCTGTCTTTGATACTTCTTTCCACCAGACAATGGAAGCTAAGGAATACAGGTATCCGCTCCCTTACGAATACTATGAAAAATATGCTGTCCGTCGTTATGGTGCTCACGGAACTAGCCACAAATATCTTTCTATCAGGGCCAAGGAAACCTATTTCCCGAAACAGGAACATGTCAACATCATCACCTGCCACATTGGATCTGGTGCTTCCTTAGCAGCAATCAAGGATGGAAAATGCATCGCTACTTCTATGGGTCTTACTCCTCTTGCAGGTGTTAGGATGGGTACTCGTACTGGTGATATCGATCCTTCCTGCATGCCGTATCTTGTCTCTTGCACTGGTAAGAGCGCAGAAGAGCTTTATTCGATTTTCAATCATGAATCCGGACTTCTCGGAATCTCTGGTATCTCCAATGATACTCGTGATGTCGAAGATGCCTATTATAAGGGCGATAAGCGTTCTATTCTTGCCATCGATAGGTATGCCCAGCGTATTGCTGATTATATTTCTAGGTACTACGGAAAGCTTGGACATGTTGATAGGATCGTCTGCTCTGCTGGTGTCTTTGAGAATGCTCCGCTATATCGTGAGAAGACCTTCTCTCTTCTGACTGACGCCTTTGGAATCAAACTTGATGAAAAGCTTAATGCCGAAACCCGTCTTGGAAAAGAAGGCATCATTTCCACGAAAGACAGCAAGGTTCCTGTTGCCGTCATTCCAACGGATGAGGAATTAAGGATTGCCTTAGATACTGCTCGTATCCTGGGTCTCTAATCAACTTACAATCTAAAAATAATTAAGGAGGTCGTATTATGAAGAAAATAATGTCTTTGCTTCTTCTATCGGCCTCCTTTTTATGTTTTGCATGCCATAAGGAAACTAACCCGGATGATGGAAAAGTCTCTCTTCATAAAAGGGAAGGAATCAAAGCGACTATTTCTTTAGATTCGCGTGACCAACTCGATTCTGTTGCTCTCTATGATGACGCAAGGATCATCGTCACGAACACGGGTTGTCATTTCTGTAAACAAGCCAAAGAATATTTAGATCCGTACATTGAGAAAACTGGGACTGTTATTTATGAAGTCGATTACAGGAATGTCTATAAAGACGCCTATGAAGCGACAAATCCGGAAAACGGTACATCCAATATCTCCTCTTCTTTAATTGGCCTTTATCCAAATAGGGCAAAATATGGAACCCCCTTCTATAGGTTCTACGCCAATGGAAAGCTTCAGAACACGCAAGCCTCTACTGCCATCACCGAGGAATTCTTCCAAGATAGGTTTTATTCCTATACAAAGCTTACCAACTATTACCAAAGGAACGATTTCACTTATGACGCCTCCCGAGATACGAATGTCCTTGATAACACCGAGGACTATTCTTTTAGTGAAAATCTAGATCTGCTCGGCTTTGGAACTAACCGCCTTGATACGCTTTTAGAAGATAACAAAAAGAATAAGCTGGTTCTGTTTACTTGGCGCCGGTGTAACGACTGCAAAAATTACAGGCAAAAAGTTCTTTATCCCTTCTTGGAAAAGAATCCAACCCAAACCATTTATTTTTATGAAACCGATGGATACAGGCGGTTCAAACGGAATGAGCAGGAAGAATATCAAAACAAGGGATTGAAAATCTGGTCTGACTTCTGCCAAAAATATCACCTTTCGGATTACCCTAGGATTGATATCAATGGAAACTTAGCGGGATATACACCTACTAGGGTCAACTTCATGTTGGACGGCACTTACACTTTATCGGTTTTTGCAAATGAGACAGATCTTGTAATCAATGATGATCGTACCCTTAGCTATAAGACAGCCTTCTATAAGGAATTGACCTCTATCAAAAGCAAGACGAAACTTCGAGAAAGCGATAAAGAAGGTTCTTCCAATTACCTGAAAGCACTGAAAGAACTTTTAGCACTTGTCCAAGACAAGGATGTTGAATTAAACAAAGAATATCTTGAATCATGCATCTAAAAAGACTTTTATTGGTTTTGCCATTTCTTCTTAGCGGCTGTAGAGAAGAATCTAATCTTAAAAAGATTCCTCTCTTTTCGTTTTTGGGCTCTGTCCAAGAAACGAGAAACGGAGAAAAAGGCTTTCTTTTATCTCTGACCGATGTGGAACTAAAAAACAGGGTGGAGAGAAAAGCCTCTTTTCCGCTTTTC
>URQF01000030.1 GCA_900549915.1 uncultured Mollicutes bacterium
TTGAGAAGCCGGAAATCCCCGGAAGAGGTCTTTCATGTCCGCTTTTTTAGGATTCCATCCTATCGCAAACAAAATCCCGGCATATTCTTGCGATTGCCCTACAAAAAACATATCCATTTTCTGTTTAATGGTCTATAATGATTACGTCCGAGGAAATAGACAAATGAAAAATATCAGAGCAATTATGTTTAGTATTGTTGGTCTGTTTTCTTTGTGCTCTTCTTCTGTTTTCCAAGAGGGGAAATTGAATGATATCAAGCCATCCGTTTTTCATAGCAAGGCAAATCATCCTTCTATCACAGGATTCCAATATGTAGATGGCACAGATAGACAACTTGTTACAGATTCTGTTGGTTATTTTTATTATGAACTTGAGTATTACTATACTCAATTTACCGATGTTTCACGGCTTTATCTATTGCATGTAAATGCCTCCTTCACTCCAGGTTCATTGGCTAGCAAGAACGATGAAAAGAATTATGACAAGCATTATGATTTGCTGGAAGGATCTATTGATGTAACACCTTATCAAAAAACAGAGAATTCTTTTAAGAAAAGCTCGACTTTTGTTCATTGTGTTTCCTGGCCTTACTCTAAATCGAATCCAATGACATGCAATGTTCAGTCACAATTCAACAATCATTCACTTCTGCTTTCAGAAGAAATAAAGGCTGGTACATCTTTCCCGGAAGGAGCCAAAGTAATATCTAAAACCTATAATGGCTTCAAACTTGAATTTACCGATGTTGCTAATTTACATGATAAACCAAGCATCACTCACGAAAGGGATTTAATTTATAAGGAAGAACAATCTTGGAACTATAGTTTTGGTGATGCTTATTCTTCCTCTTATTTCATGGATTGCTTTTATCTTAGGGAAGTCAAAAACGATGCTGTTGTTTATCAGAATTACTCATTTGGATTTCAAGCTGACATCAAAATGACTAACACCGCATGGGAAAAGTTTGCTTGGCGAAAGCATCATGATGTTACTAAATCAGCTTATATTCTCTGTGGATGCTAAATGAATATGAAATTTCTTGTTCTCGATTCTTTCTCGAAGAAATACGATGAGCAGACAGTGCTCGATTCCCTTTCCTATGCTTTCCGTTCCAAGGGGCTCTATATCCTGTTAGGAGAGAACGGATCCGGAAAGTCGACCCTTCTGAACATCCTATCCGGAAAGGATACGGACTACGAAGGGAAGGTCTCCTATTCCGGAGAGGAACTGACCGAGAAGGACAGGGAGTCCTTCTCGGACAGCTGCGTTTCCTATGTCGCACAGGATTCCCTCGTCTTCGAGGACAGGAAGGCAATCGACGACTTCCTTCTGCCCTATGAGAAGAAGGACAGGGACAAAGCGAAGAAGATCCTTACGGATTTAGGACTAGGAGATGTCCTTGACGAGAAGTGCAAGGAGCTGAGCGAAGGAGAGAAGGAAAGACTCTGCTTCGGCCAGGCCCTGTATGCGGACAAGGAGATCGTCCTATTGGATGAGATCACGGCCAACCTTGATCCGGTCAGCACGGAGAGGATCCTGAAGAACATCCTTGCCCTTTCGAAGGACCGTCTTGTCATCTTCGCCACCCATGACGGAATGCCGGACTGGTTCACTAAGGATGCCTTCATCCTGAGAAGGAAGGACGGGAAGCTGTCAGAGGAGAAGGAAGGAAACTCCCCTGATTCGGATCATGATGCTAAGGCAAAGAAGAAGCATGGCTTCCTTCTTTCGAATGTGCTTGATGCAAGGAAGGAAGAGAAGAAGACGCATTGGGTGATTGGTTCGATATGCTGTGTTTTCGTTGCTTTTGCAGTTGTCTTGCTCTCTCTTTATACTTCGTGCAAAGATACTGTAATTGGGACAACGGTTATTAACAATTCTATTGAATATATTTATAAAAGCCCTTTAGAAGACTATACCAAACAGGCTTATCTTCAGACAGCACGAGCTTTTAGGGTTTATTCAAATCCAGACACAGACCTATGCTACCGTGCTCTTGATACTGAATATGTGTCTCTTACAGGTGATTGGAAGGAGGCGGGCTGTGCTTTCTCTGGTCTAGCAGAATATCAGCCGAAAGATAAAGATCATATCCCTTTAGTGGATGGAAAATATCCAACAAAAGAAAATGAGATAATTATCTCCGATGTCTGTGCCAAGAACATACATGGTACTGTTATTGGTACACATATTTTCTGGGGTCAATATAAATATTTGATTTCCGGGATTTATAAGGCACAAAAACCAAAAGACCTTGGTAGACGTTACCGAGGAGCAACGGACGAAAATGTCACGGGGTATATGCGCACTTGCTATGCCTTTGGAATTGAAACTGTTTTTTGTGGGCCGATTGAAAATCCATTATCTGATGCCTATTTCATCTGGAATACAAAAGAGAATCGCGAATTTTATAGTAAAACAGATGAATTCAAGTCTCTTAGTTTACCTTATGATTTTAGTTATGGGAAGTATTGTCCAGCATGTGTGGATGATTTTGGAAATGGAGTTTTCTCTGTTCTTTCCATGTATAGGACGTGGTTGGTGTTTGGATTGGTATCGGATGGTTTCCTGCTTTTGTATCTTAGGATATTCTGCATTGCATACTACAACAAGAACAAACGAAAGATTATTCTTCTAAGATTCAGGGGTGTCAGTCGAAAACAGGTAACGTTCAGCAAATGCACTGCGTATCTTATTAGTTCATCGCTTGGCGTTGTCGCTGGTGGATTGCTTGGAGAAATCACCCTATTTTTTAGGAATCTGATTTACAATCTGATTCTTCAGACAAGAGGAATCTGGATGTTTACTTCCTGTCTATGGGCATTTCCTGTCTCTCTTGGTGTTTTAGTGCTGTTTATTGCTGTTTTCTATCTTGTCTTTAATTTTGTTCTTTGTCCTAGAGATAGGTCAAAACGAATTGAAGAGGTGAAGAGAAAATAGGTTGTTTGATAAGGTCTTTCTGTTGTTTTACCGGCTGCATAGACAGCCAGAAAAGAGGAATCTGATATGAAAAAAGCAGTTAAGTTGTTAGCCGTTGCTAGGTCAATCTGTGCTATGGGCGTTTCATCTTGTTTTGGTTCTTCATCTTTTTCTGAACTCAACCATCGGGTTTTGAAAACGCGTGATGATCATCCTTATGTTAAAGGCTTTACCTATGCTGGAGGTTCCTACGGAAAGGAACTGGCAAAATCTAGTTATGGTTATTTCTATTCGGATACAGATTATTACTATACTCCCTTTACAGATGTTTCTCGTTTGTATCTCGTTCGCGTCAGAACGAATTTCACTCCAGGAAGTGTCGCATCAAGCAATGGCGAATCTGGATTTGACAATCATTATGATCTCTGGAGCGGATACATTCATATTCAGCCCTTTGCTAGAACAGAAGGTAGTTTTAAAAAGAGTTCTTCTTATCACTATATTAAATCCTGGCCGCTGTCCAATTCAGATTCTCTTTCCTGCACAGTGACCTCATCATTTGGTGTGAATTATACAATCGGCTCTGATATAGAAGCTGGCATTGGTCTACCTTCTGGTGCAACGATTACTGCAAAGACAGGAGTTAGTGTGACATTTGGCTTTTCGACTTCTACTTCTGTTTATGGACCAGAGCCGAGCATCTCTCATCAGGATTCCCCAAGCAATCATGATAGGGCGCAGTGGAACTATCAATTCTCGAGCCCACGCACAAGCAGTTATGCGATGGATTGTTATTTCCTGATGGAAGTCAAGAATGATGCTATTGCTTATCAGAACTACTCGTTTGGTTACCAAGTGGATGTCAAGATGACAAACACTGCGTGGGAAAAGTTTGCTTGGAGACAACATAAGGACACAACAAACAGCCTATCTTATGCATGTGGCTTATAATTTTGGTATGGCAGAGAAATATTTTACAATTGATTCACTGAAAAAATCCTATTCCGATAAAATGATTTTCGATTCCCTTTCCTGTTCCTTCCATTCCAATGGACTCTATCTCCTGTTAGGAGAGAACGGATCCGGAAAGTCGACCCTTCTGAACATCCTATCCGGAAAGGATACGGACTACGAAGGAAAGGTCTTTTATTCCGGAGAGGAACTGACCGAGAAGGACAGGGAGTCCTTCTCGGACAGCTGCGTTTCCTATGTCGCACAGGATTCCCTCGTCTTCGAGGACAGGAAGGCAATCGACGACTTCCTTCTGCCCTATGAGAAGAAGGACAGGGACAAAGCGAAGAAGATCCTTACGGATTTAGGACTAGGAGATGTCCTTGACGAGAAGTGCAAGGAGCTGAGCGAAGGAGAGAAGGAAAGACTCTGCTTCGGCCAGGCCCTGTATGCGGACAAGGAGATCGTCCTATTGGATGAGATCACGGCCAACCTTGATCCGGTCAGCACGGAGAGGATCCTGAAGAACATCCTTGCCCTTTCGAAGGACCGTCTTGTCATCTTCGCCACCCATGACGGAATGCCGGACTGGTTCACTAAGGATGCCTTCATCCTGAGAAGGAAGGACGGGAAGCTGTCAGAGGAGAAGGAAGGAAACTCCCCTGATTCGGATCATGATGCTAAGGCAAAGAAGAAGCATGGCTTCCTTCTTTCGAATGTGCTTGATGCAAGGAAGGAAGAGAAGAAGACGCATTGGCTTGTTGGTGCCTTATGCTTTGTCCTTAGTGCACTCTGTGTTCTTTTCTGTTCTTTCTATGGTTCCTTTAAAGACACAAAGAAAACAGGAGATGATAATAGGCCTGTTACCGAAGTTACTTTGGATAAGGTGGCAAAGGAAGTCTTCTTTGAGACTTCTCCTGTCTTTGTCTCGAGAAGCAAAGGAGAGGATTCTTATTCTTTAGTGAATCTGAATTACTTCTCGAACTGCAATGACAGAGACTATCGGAAAGCAGGGTCTGTTTTTGCTGGTGTGTTTGAATATAACGGTAAGGATTCTGATAAACCGGTTCTGACAAAAGGGTCGTATCCTGCCAATAGCGGGGAAGCAATTGTTTCCGATGTCTGTTTCTCCTATGGATCCGGTCATTCTCTTGGTGAGAAGAGGATTCTTGGAGATAAGGAATATACGATTGTCGGTGTTTATCAATCTAGGAATAAAGATAAGCTTGAAGCGAGATATTCGAGAAGGCCGGTTGAAAACGACTTTGTTACTAGGAACAAGAATGTCCGTATCTGCTATTCCTTTAGGACAGAGAGTGTCTTTGTTAAAGACGATGTCCAGAATTCGGAATTCTTTGCAAGGAAGACGACGGAAAAGAATAAAGAATCTTTCTTAAAAGATAACTTCAGGCAGAGTGACATCTCCTATCAGAGCACTTATAGGAATCAGTATTCTCCTATCTGTGTGAATTCCAAAGGAAAGGAAACCCTTAACTACTTCCATGGATACCTTTCCAATCTGATTTTCGGTATTCTTTCAGCTGTGATTCTTCTTATCCTTCTTGTTGTCCTTGGTTTTTCCCTTTACACAAAGAACAAACGGAAATATATTCTTCTTCGTTATAGGGGAACATCCCGGAACCGTTTGGTCAAAGGAAACCTTCTTTCCTTTTCTTTCACCTCTTTTGTCAGTAGGGCCCTTGGTATTGGTGTAGGAGAAATCATCCTGGTTATCAGGAACCATGTTTTTGATAAGGAACTTAGGACACCATCTTTGCTTCTCTTCTCTTCTTTCAACTACTCTATCCTGATTCTTTTTGGTGTATTCCTTGTTTTCAACATCCTTCTCTTTGTCATCTATTCGAATCTGCTCTGTCCAAAAGACAGGTCGCATCTTCTTGAGGAAGTGAAAAAGAAAGCATGATACAGGTTAAGAATCTTAGCATCTCCTTTGGACAGCGTGTCTTATTCTCCTCTGTTTCCTTTACGATCGGAAACGGTCTCTTTCAGCTGAAAGGAGATAGCGGGAAAGGAAAGACGACTCTCAGGAACATCTTAAGGAAACAGCAGGCACAGGATTTCGGAGAGGTCCTCTATTCAGAAAGAGATCCTATCTTTTCCTATTGCGGACCAAAATCGACGCTTCTCTCCGACTATTCTTTGGAAAAGAACCTGAAGATTCTAAAGAAACCTTATAACGAAAAGCGATTCTCGGAATTAAAAAAAGGGCTTCGCTTCCATTATCTTGATAAGCCTTTGCTCCAGCTCTCTGGAGGAGAACGGCGAAAAGCTGAGCTCCTTCTTTGCCTTTCTTACGAAGCCGATTACTATTTCCTCGATGAGCCATTTGCTTCCTTAGACATCAAGTCTAAGGAATACTTAACAAAATTCCTGAATGAGTTTGCAGAGGACCATTCGATTATTCTGATCAGCCATGATGTGAATCCGGATCTGATTCTCTCTGGTTCGATTGATCTCAATAATGTAGAGAAAGAAAAAAAGGAACAGACAAAGACCATCTGCAGAAGAAAAGGAACTTTCCGTCTTCTTCCTGCTTTTCTCAGTGACCGGAAAAACAACCGCTTATCGAATTTTATCTGCATGTTGCTTGGCCTTTTAAGTTTTGTTGCCTTTGCTTTCGGTGTTGCTTTTACCCAGACAAAGACAGACTCTCAGGAGGCTAGGATAGCAAGGAAAGCAGATCCTTTTTCTGCCCATTATCTGAATCCTAACCATGTTGACTCTCTCCCTTCAGAGCAGGAGTTCTATTCTGTTATTTATAATCAAGGCAGGACAAAACTGACTTTAGGCCGGATAAACGGAGGAGGAAGACTCTCTCTCTTTGGATGCCTTAATGAAGGTGAAGCATTCTGCTTCTATAGTCAAGGTGAGGAAAATCCGATGATCAGCCAGGAACAGACGCTTTCTGCTTATGGAAAATCTTATTCAGTTAAAGTGATGCAGAGAGAAAATCTCTCTTCTCTTTCTCTTCCGGATAGTTTAGAGAGGAGAGAACTGCAGGATGGCAAGAAGGAGGGACAGTATCTTTTCTGTTCTAAGTCTTTTGTTGAACAGGTGATTGTCCATCTCGGAGAGGAAATCGAATTTTCTTCCGATTCGATTTCTCTCTATCCGCTGTCTTCTGTTGGGTATAATACCTATTCTGACCTCCTGACTAGGACGGATAAGGAAAAGACAACCTGTATTATTGAAGATACAGAAGAACCGCTTCTAGCTGTTCCGGGGAAGAGAAAAGGAGACCAGGTTTCTCTTTCTGACAAGAGCAAATGCTATGTTACAGCAGAATGCAATGATGGGAGGGTTCATCTCTCGACAACAAGGTATAAGCTTTTCTCTCGTATTCATGACGCCTATCAGGAAGGAGATATTTCCCTTCTGATCCAGGATAAAGACTTTGCTAGTCTTGCTAAATACAGCAAAGAACTTAAGGGAGAGGACCTGATTTTCAATGCGAACTTCGATTTTTTTCCTATTCTCTGCTACATCATCTCGGGCTCTTTTATTCTAGGGGAGCTGATCTATTGCCAAGTTTCCTACTCCGGAAGGAAAAGATGGTGTGGTTCCCTTTCCCATCTTTATCAGAACCATAATTTCTCGTCTCTCTCCATGCGGCTTGGAATTCTCTTTAGCAAGGTCGTGAACTTTCTTCCTAACCTTATTCTCTCTTTTATTCTTTATTTTGTCCTTTGTCTTCCTGTTGCCAATTACAAAGGAAGGATAATGGTCTATAGTTATAGACAGCCTGGTTTCTATTACTACTCAAAAGAACCGAGGAATAATTACTATGATTCCCTTACCCACCCTGTTTCTTTTGAAACCTATCTTCCTTATATCTTCTTCCTGTTCATCCTTTTTGCTCTTCTCCTTCTGATTCAGTGGCTATTCTTAGCTGTTCCTGCTAAGGAAAAAGCAAAGAAGAAATAGAAGGCTATCTATTTGTATAAGTAGTAGAATAATATCAGTACCTGATTTCTGTCAGAAAAGACAGAAAGGGTAATGGGTTGATCAATAGGAGGAAAAACAATGTTTTGTAAGAAATGCGGAAAAGAGATTCCGGATGGTGCTCAGTTCTGTCCCTATTGCGGAGCAGATCAAAACTATAAGGAAGTCTATACAAGGAAGAAAGTCGATTATAATGCGAGCAAGTACTCCCGGACTCTCGCATTGATTTTTGCTTGTATCGGTTTTGTCGCTATCGGTGGTATTCTCATCGTTTCTATGTTGGTAAAATCGGAACCGGAGTCATCTGGCTTCTTACGGGAGGCCTCTTCGGACTTGGAACTCTTATCGATGTCATCTGTATTGCGAGTGGAACTTTCACAGATGCGGATGGCAAAGCTATTACCAACTGGGACTGGAATTAAATTTTCACACACATCAGACACCCTTTGAAATAAAATAAATCCAGAGGGTGTTTTTTTATGACAAAACTTGAACAGGATAGTCAGATTCTTCAATCCCTGATGGATGAATCCAAGAAAATTGTCTTCTTCGGAGGCGCTGGAGTAGCGACAGAGTCTGGTATACCAGATTTCCGCTCTCAGGATGGGCTCTATAATCAGAAATACAAGTATCCACCGGAAACCATTATTTCTGCCCCGTTCTTTGAAAATAATCCAGAGGAGTTCTATCGGTTCTATAAAGAAAAGAGGCTGCTCCTAGATAAGAAACCAAATGCCTGTCACTACTTTCTTGCAAAACTGGAAGCCAAGGGAAAGCTTAGTGCAATCGTGACTCAGAACATTGATGGACTTCATCAGAGGGCGGGTAGCAAAGAAGTCATTGAACTTCATGGATCGATTCATCGGAACTACTGCAGGGATTGTGGAAGATTCTATTCCGGGGAGTTTGTGAAAGAATCCAAGGAAAGGGTTCCGCATTGTCCTCATTGCGGAGGCATTATCAAACCTGATGTTGTCCTTTATGGAGAATGCCTGGATGAAAATGTCCTAACAAGAGCTAGGATTAAAATGGAAGAAGCGGACTTAAGGATTATTGCTGGTACTTCCCTGGTTGTTTATCCAGCTGCTGGATTGGTTTCTTATTTCCAAGGGAAGCATTTGGTGCTGATCAACAAAGACGAAAAAGCCCCTTCTGCTGGTGCGGATGTTGTTATTCACGAAAAGGTCGGAGAATTATTCTCCTTATTACATGTATGAAAACTGAAAAAACAATTTTAGAAGGAATAAAGAAGGTACAGAATCCGGAAACTGGATTCTATTGTGGTTCTGCTGTTTATCTTAGGCTGTTTCCTTTGATTTCGCTTAGGAAAGAAGAAACGAAAGAGAAAGATTCTCTTTATCCAGAAGAAGAGAAGTCTCTTCTCTTATTATTTGAAAAAGACCCTGTTATCTTTTCTAGGACAAAAGAAAAAGACGGAGAAAAGATCCCTTGGGATGATAGGGCTGACTTCTTTCATGAACAGGCAGTGTTTTTCTCTGAATTCCGGAACAGGGTGGAATCGATTCCTTTTTCTTTCCGGAGTGAAAGCAGGAATAAGATTCTTGTCTCTTCTTTTGATATTCTTGCAGAAGAAGCAAGAGAAAACCTTTCTGTCTTTTTTGATTATGAGGAAGCTAGTGATGAATTCAAGCAAGCTGGCGTATCTGTTCTCCGAGAGATAGAAGGCCGATGCCTTCCCTATCCTCCTAGAAAGAAAATCAAACTGACAGAAGAACAGGTGGAAGAAAGGAAGCTTTCTGCGTTAATCCCTGCGGCCCTGCTTTGGAAACTGATTAAACGAAAACAGGCGGGAAAGAAACCTTTTCGTTCTTCTTTTGAAGCCGATAAGAAAGAAGAGGAGATACAGAATGCTATCTGGAACGGAATCAATAAGAAGGACTGCCTTGCTATTTCTGATATTGCGAAAGAGGCAGGACAAGAGATTCTTAACGTTGGGTTCCAGAAAGATTTTGTGTTTGTTTCTTCTGTCTTAGAAGCACTCTCCGAAATACTTCCGGAATAGACGAAATAACTAGGCTGAATCTTATTCAGAATGCCTATAATGGACATAGTTATTCAAGGAGAAAAGAAAAGGATGAAAAAGAAAATCGTTCAGACGGCAGGACGGAAATCGTTAGGGCAGTTTGCTCCAGAATTTGCACATTATAACGATGATGTCCTGTTCGGAGAAGACTGGAACAACGAGGATATTGATTTAAAGACTCGTTGCATCATCACTGTTGTTGCTCTGATGGCTTCTGGTATCACAGACAGTTCCTTAAAGTATCATCTGATGAATGCAAAGGAGCATGGCGTTACACAGAAAGAAATGGCTGCTATTATTACTCACTGTGCTTTCTATGTCGGATGGCCAAAGGCCTGGGCAGTCTTTAACAGGGCAAAAGAAGTCTATTCGGAAGAAAAATAAATTTTTCTGTAATTTCGATTCGCTTAAGACTGATATTAGGTAGAAAGGAGAACTATCGCTTCTGCTTCCTCTTTCTTTTTTGGAATTGTAAAAACGAATCTTTGATAGGTGAATGGTATAATAAACAAGGAGATATCTTTATGGCAAAAAATTACCCAGAATGGTCCGATCGTAAGATCCTTATCGATAGGCAGAATCGCTTTGCAACCTGCTATCAGAATGATGATGGCTCAATCTTTTATATTGAACCTCAGTACTATACTTATTTACAGGGCTATAGAAGGCATCGCCCGGAACGTTATCCAGAGATGCTGAAAAAGAGGGACGAAGTGGTTCGCAAGAACAGAAAAGTTGTTTTCGTTGGAATGGAAGACAACCCTCTTGTTGAAACAGAAGGAGCTATTTATCTGACGGCAGAAGACATTGCCAATCTGATTGGCTGTTTGATTCAGCCGGAAAGCCGTGGCTCTGATTACGGAGATTAATCCATGAAGAAAAAGGCATTATCTCTCTTATCGGTCCTTGCTGTAACCTGCACTCTTTCTTCTTGTCTTTTCATTCGGCATCCTAATATTTTCATCAGCAGAAACGATAACTCCTCCCACGCCCCGTCTGGTAAGGATATTGCCTATAAGACACCGAATTATACTAGTGAGTATTCTACTGACAATAGGACACTCGATAATATCGGCATTGGAAGGGGATATCGTTATTTACCATCCAGTGGGAATCGGAAAATCCTGGTTGTTCCAATTGATACTACAGACCATGAATTCACATCCAAACAGGTTCAGAATATCAAGACTGCCTTCTTTGGAACATCGGAGGAGAACGGATGGGAATCTGTAGCGAGCTTTTACGAGAAATCAAGCTATGGAAAACTGCACATCACTGGAGAAGTCACACCGGTTGTTCACACGAATAAGACATCATCAGAGCTCTCTGCTACTGCAAAAACATATTTAAATAATAATAAGCAATGGACGGACTATCTTTTAGAAGACATTCTTTCTACGCTTGTTAAGAACGGATATGATTTGAGCGAGTATGATACCAATGATGATGGTTATCTTGATGCTATCTGGATGGTCTATTCCGTTCCTTATGATCAGTCCAGTGATCTTTACTGGGCATATACAACCTGGGTCGATGACACATCCGCTAATAAATTCAGCGGAAAGAAAGCCTGCCTTTATTCTTGGGCATCCTATGGCTTTATTAATCAGAACTATGGCTTGAACGACTTTAGGAATCCTTATGTCGACAGTCATACCTATATCCATGAGACTGGACATAGGCTTGGTTTAGATGATTACTATTCTTATGACTATAGGAAAAAGAACTCGGATGGAACCACGAATTATGACACTCCTATCGGCGGCCTTGATAGGATGGACAGGAATATCCTTGACCATGATGTTTTCTCTAAATATCTGCTTGGATGGAATAAGCCCCGTGTTGTTACGAAGGATTACCTTTCTGCCAACAATAATACGCTGACTCTTAATGCCTATCAGAATAACGGAGATGCTCTCCTGATTCCGATTTATAAAGACGGAAGCAGGGATTACAACGGCACTCCGTTTGATGAATATCTGCTTTTGGAGTACTACACTCCGACCAATCTGAACCAAATGGATGCGAATACTCAGTACTATACGGCTCCGAAAGGATTCTCTCAGAATGGAGTCCTTTGCTTCCATGTTGATGCACGAATCGGAAAACTTATTCCAAATAAGGATGGCTCTCCTATCTGGAATGAGGAAGTCTATGACAAGATTCAGAAACCGAATTCGGATTGGGGACGTCGGTATCTTTATACTTTCCTCTACTCCAACACTTTCAGCTATTCTTATGATCAAAGCCGTGATGATTCCTCTTTGCACTATTATCGGGGAAGACTGATTTCCTTAAGGCCTGCCAATGGACAGAGAATCAATGGAAGAGCTGTCCGTGTCGGTAATACGATTAAGTATGATTATGCAGACAACACGTCTCTATTTACTTCTATCAACAAAAGCTTTGAAGCAAACTATTCTGACTTTGCCTTTGATGATGGAACCAAGGCTTCCTATTCTTTCCAGGTGGTATCGACTTCAACAAGTAGCTGCAATATCGAGTTTACGGAGCTTTAGACATGTCTTATCTGTTCTTTAAAAATCCAAAGATAGAAATCAGTTATTCTAAGCATTATTCTTTTGCCGTCTTCGGAATGAATCATGCTGCTTTCTTTGGAAATGATCATATCTATTACCTTCCGGTAGAAGACAAGGAATCAATAGAAGCATCTCTGAACTTCTATTATGACTTTGTTATGAATGATGCTGTGTTTCCTGTTTATGATGGTGCAAGTTTTTCTTATGTGAAGAGCGATGATAAAAGAGTTATCGGCCAGATTCTTGGTCTTCCCGATGAACTCTTTTCCTCTTTGGATAGGTCGAAGGATATTCTTTCTCAGCTTCATTTTGCAAATGATCTGAAGCGGTTAAAGAAAACTGTTTATCAAGAGCAGTATCGTTCCTTGGAACGGAAATACTTCTGCGATGATTTTCGTAGGTATTGTCTGACAAAAGGTATCTTTTTCCCTTATGAG
>URQF01000031.1 GCA_900549915.1 uncultured Mollicutes bacterium
GGAAAGATTTGAAAAATCACCAGTATACACACCATTTCCAGTTTTAATAAGCGGAAGACCATTCTCTTGAAGCGGGGCATAATCTCCCCTTTTGAAAGAATAAGCATCTCCTTCTTTATTCTCTTTCCGACAAAGGATCAGTCCAGCATCCTCGACATTATAAATCTTATTCCATGCCTCAAACCTTGTCTTAGCTTGACGAAGAGAGGATACATTCCTAAGAGCCGTTGTATACCTATCAGCAAGGCCGGCATCATTTAGGAAAACAGAGACTTGATCAAAGCAGGATGTGGAATAACCAGTCTTAGGATTGATAATGTGACTATTACGGATAAAAGGAGAATCCTTATGATAGATTCCTGCTTCATCTGGAAGATAGGAATAAAAATACTGTTCGTAATATCCGGAAGTGGATAGGTTAAAGGGACCAGAATGCAAAACAAGGACTTCATAAGGGTTGTACTTACCAAGGGAAAAACTCTCCTTTTCACAGGGATTGACATACTGGATCTTCCATTCACGTCCGTCTGGACGTTCTCCAACTGCTTTAATCGAAGAGGAACCGGAATTGATGATCCTAGAAATTTTCGGATATTTGGAAAGCCTCTTATCACAGAAATATTCCGTAGCAAACCCTTTCGCGTTTCCGCCTAGGGAAATCTGCAGATTGGTGTCTTTATACCGATTAAAGGTGACCGATGAACTGGAATCATCAAAGACAAGAATCGAGCTCCTATCTTCTTTTGTCTTCGGAAGAGAAGCAGTAAGAGAATCTATTTTTTCTTTTTCCTCTTTAGAAAAAGAAGAAAAACGCATTCCAGTCGTGGAAGAAAGGATGCTATTCTTCTTGAACTCCGTATCAAAGGACTCTTCGGAAGACAGTTTTTCCTCATAGATGTCATTGATGTTACCTAAGAACCTATGAAACCTTCCCTCACTATTCAAAGTAAACTCATAGCTTTTCTTAAGCAAATCATAAAGAAAGGAATCGACTTTAACGCTCTTTCCAGAACCATAATTTTCATTCAGAACGGCAATATTATTTATCTTCTCTTTTTTTCCGTCCTCTGAAACAAGAGAATAATGATAATGACGATCGGTCAAAGCATGGCAATAAGAAAAAGTAGAGTCGAATTCCTCTTCCATCGAGGCAAGCTCGCTTTGGGAATAATCTCCTTCATAATAGTAGATTTTCCCATTAATCGCCGTATGAAAAGGAGCTTGTGTGACCTCTTCCTCCTCATCAATCAAAACTCTACCTTCCTTGGAAGAAAGATAACCTACAGAAAGAGAAAACACCTGTTCCGTCTTTTCGATTCTTCCACAGGCAGAAAGAAAAAGGAAGAAGGAAAGAAACAGGCTTGCTTTGAATCGTTTATTCATAAAAAATACGCTGCCAAGGCAGCGTATTTATTCTATCAGATTTACGTTAGAAAAGGGTTAGAAGCTCATCCTGACAACGCCTAAGGAAGCGCCAGCAAGGGAGAGAAGAAGAAGTGGAACGCCACGGAAGGCCTTGCTCTGGCTGTCTTGGTTCACCCGATCAAAAAGAGCAGAGAAGACAATCGAAGACAAAGCGAATCCAAGGGGGATACCAATCCTATAACCTACCCATTTTGCAGTGGAGTAGTTTCTCCAGGTAAGAGCAGCAGCTCCAACAGCAATAAGAGCAGTCCTGCAGGAGCGCTCAATCCAATCCTCATGCCTGTCTCTTTCCAGCTGAGGAACGAATTTTTTAAAGATAAGAGTGAAGATTCCCGTTAAGAAGGCAGCTGCAAGCCTATAGATGAAGAAAGAAAGATAAGTCAGGATTTCCCTGCCTTTTCCAAAGCGGGAAATTAAGATGCCGATAGCAGAGATAATAAGGGATTCGACAACATAAAGGATGAGGAAATAGAAGCGATGAGGATAATGACGATTTCCAAGATGGACACCATCTCGAAGATCATGTCCCTGAAGAATCAGGTTCTGGGCGAAGAACGCCGTTAATAGGGCACCAAAGAACTGCATATTATTCCGCCTCCTTGAGTTTCATTTTTTTCTTTTTATCCTGATGAGTAAGGACTAAATCAAGAATTGAACGATAGATACCCATCAGAAGACCGCCGAAGAGGAATCCTCCGAACGGCTTATCCAGAATAGAAAGTGAGAAGACTTTCTTATTCCAGAAGACGGGACCGAATTCCTGGCCTTTTCCATTGGTGAAAGTGATGCAACCAGTCGCAAGGATTTCACGGAAGAGAGAAATAAGCACTAAGGCAAGGAGGAATCCAAGGAACGAACCTAAGGAATAACCCATCGTATCGGAGAGAGGGTGGAACAATGCTTCATCAGCCTGATCAAGAATAAAAGAAGAAGTGCAGAGGAACGGAACTGCAATGGTCAGGAACTTTCCGTTGCTTCCATTGACATTGACGAATTTCAGAACGGAAGAGAAGCGAAGTCCGAGAGCCCTGCCAAAGAGAGTCGATAAACCGGCGGCAATGACAAGGGCAGTAAGATAAGCGCCGACCTTATCCAGATGTTTCCGGAGCAGACACAGAACAAGCTGAGTGATGATCAGTTCAATTCCAGCAATGACACCGACAATCAGAGCTGTCTCCAGACGGGTTGTACTGATCCTGACAAGTGTCAATCCAAGGAAGAGGACGAAAAACGGATTCTTATAGAACAGACCATCCAGGAAGCTTTTTCCAAAGCCTGTTTTCTCGATTTTGCTCATATTACTCCCTTCCTTTCAGGAACGTAAGAGCGGCATCTACCGCCTTTTTCCTATCACCATAGGTGTCTTCCGTGGTAGCACCGGCCATGACATCATCTCCGCCAAGAGTATAGCCGATAAACCTCTTGCCTTCGTTTTCTTCGGCTTGCCCGGCACCCCTATCATCGGCAGAGCCAGCATCAATATAGTGGTAATAAGCCACAGCAGAATCCTTAACGCCGATAGAGAATTCAAGCGAACCGAAGGAACCATCATAACTATTCAGATGGAAATAATAGGCATTCACACCGCCATCGGCAAGGAAGACCTTATCTGCTTCCTTAATCCTTGCACTATCCTCTTTCGATAGGGAAGAGAGGTCCAAGGCATCCATTCCCTTAGGGGAATCACTCTCAAACCTCAGTTTCACATCATCCGAGAGAGCACCGGGAGAAGGACGAATACCGAAGTAAAGTCCAATACCAGCTCCGAGGAAGATAGCTCCCGAAGCAGAGGCGATAATCCAGTTCTTTAACCTTTGTTTCATGATTTACCTTCCTTTCAGGAACCTGCCAGTCGAAGGATTGATCTTGTTCCTTAATCCGTAAGCAAGTCCAGCTACTAAGACTAAGACAAAAAGGGAAGCATTGACTGCAATCGGGATGATTTTCTGATTGGTACGTCCGCTATTGATTTTATCGAAGAAAGGAGTCCTGATGTTAGCAACAAGAATGGAATAAGCGACACCTTCCGGTGAACCGGTAAACAGACGGACAAGAAGAGTAAGCAGAGCACTTGTCAAAGCAAACCTCATTCTTCCGGAACGGCTTGTCGGAGAAGTGACAGGATCCGTCAGGCAGAGGATTCCTCCGAAGAAGATACCACCAATCGCAAGATACCTGAGGGAATCCTTGAATGCCCATCCTCCATCTCCAGCTCCTAAGAACCTAAGAACAAAGGCAAGGAAGAGCGTTCCAATATAAGTAACCGGAACACGCCAATCGATAATCTTCCGGACACAGAGATAGACGCAGATAACAAGAAGAACGAGAATAAAAGTTTCGCCTAAGGCTCCACGGTAATTACCAAGAATCCTATCCTTGAAGGAAAGACCGCTGACAATAGCAGAGAAACCATTCTTACTATTCACAAGGGAAGGAACAGAAGCTCCGGTAGAAATCGTGAAGGAATCCGGTTTGCTTCCTAAGTAAGTCTTCCTGTCGCTCGTAAAGGCAAGCTGTAGGAACACACGTCCTAAGATAGCGGGATTGAGAATATTATGTCCGAATCCGCCAAAGAGAAGTTTGAAGACAAGAATCGATAAGACAGCACCAATACCTAATTTCCAGAATGCCAGTCCAATCGGGCAAAGAAGGGCAAGAAGAAGGCCAGTGACATAAGAATAGGAATGAGTGACGCGATAAAGGTACTCTTTAAAAGCACCTGTCTTATATTCCTTATTGAAGAATACGGATAGATTCCAGAAGATATCTGGAAGCCTAGCAAAGACAATTCCAACAATTCCAAGAAGAATTGCAGTCAGTCCATAGCTCTTACCAGCTGTAACGAAATAATAGATAATACTGACAAGCCAAAGAACAGAGACACAAAGGAAGAACTCCATCCTCTGAGAGAAAGTCGATGCTTTCCGGCGCAGATGCGGAGTGAATTGCTTAGGATAATCCATTTTACTTCTTAGCCTCCTTCTTGGCCTGGATGACAAGGGCTTTCGCTGCCATCACATTCTGACTGACTTCAATTCGACTCGGGCAGGAATAAGAGCAGAGCCCGCAGCCACAGCACCTATCTGCCTTCAGCTCCATCCTGCGCTGGATGTCCTTTGCCTGATAAGCCATCTGAATCTGAACAGGCTGAAGATCCAGCGGGCAGGCTTCACAGCAATTACCACAATGCCAGCAGGGTTCCTGACGGAAGGAAGACTTTTTCCTGATGGTAATACCATCTGCCTGCTGAAGAAGAACATAGTGACCATCCGATAGAACATTTCCGTTCCTCGGTCCGCCGTTGACGATTTTCAAATCATCCTCCGCTTTGAATCCGGCAAGAGAGAGGACATCCTCTGCTAAGACACCATAAGGTGCAAGGATATTCATCGGCTTACCTACTTCACCAGAAACTGTCACGCAGCGCCTATCTGCAATCTTTCCCTGAGTGAAATATCTTCCTAAAGCAATCCAAGTATAGATATTGTCAACGATGCATCCAGCCTCAATCGGAAGGTGCTCATATTCTTTTCCAGTAACCAAAGTTACAAGATTACGCTCATATCCCCTAGGATAGGCATCCTTTACTAAGACAAGCTCAACCGGAAGAGAGGAATATTTCTTCCTCCACTTCTCACAGGCATCAATCAGAGCCGGCTTATCTTTCTTGGTGCAGAAGAATACTTTCTTTGCACCGCTAGCCTTAAGCAGATAAGGGATAGCAAGGAAAGCATACTCGCATTTCTCTGCTCCATAAACATAGTCAGTCGTCAGATAAGGCTCACATTCTACGGCATTGATAATCAAAGCATCACAGGGTTTGCCGGAATTGAATTTCCGATAAGTCGGGAATCCTGCGCCTCCAAATCCAATAACGCCGCTTTTCTTAATAGCATCAACGATTTCATCAACGCTTGTCTTATCCGCAGTCTTCCTCGGAGAAAGGGAATCCCATTCTCCTTTGTGATCATTGTGAATGACAAAGCACTGCCTAGTACGGCCGGAAGAAGTCATCCTCTCCTGTTTGGATTCAATCGTTCCCGAAACAGAAGAATAAATCGGAAAATCATCCGGTGCACGAAGACCCAAAAGGGTTCCTTTCTTCACAGCAGCAGAAACTTCTAAAGCATGGATGAGAGGGTTGCCCCGACTATCAACACAGGGGATATAAACAAATTCAGGATCAAAGGAAGTAATCGGAAGATCCTGTGTTTGTTCCTTATAGCCTGGAATAGGTGCAGATTCCCCGGAACGGAATAAATGGAACATGTTTTTTACCTCATTTTTAATAAAGAACCAGATTTGGTTTTCCAGACCCGGTTCAACAGATTTTCGAAGAACTACTTGACTAAATAGCCATAGGCTTCATGGGCAAACTGGACATAGGTCTTCGTTTCGCTCATGGTCGCACCAGTCTTAACATCACCGATGGTAACATACTTATGGCCATCAGCAGCTGGTTCCTTGGAAGTGACAGCACTATCCTTGGTCAGATTCGTGAAGTCGAGTCCGACAAAGGCTTTCTCAACAGCAGCAATATTCCATTTCCACCAGGTCTGATAATTTTCCGGTTTGACATCTTCCGGAGCACCATGACCGGTAGTCCAGTAATTATTGCCGTATTCAGCTTTCGTAGCGGTCTTGTTTCCGTAAGCGACTTTATCAGTGGAAGCAGTGCCATTGGCATCCTTGACAACAGAAATCTGATGGAGGAACTGGGCATTGTAATAATTGTTGGCAAGATAGGCAGAAGAAGCATAGTATGCCCTAGCGTTGGTATCCGTTCCATTGGCATAGGCAACATATTCACGGCTCTTAGCAGCAGCTAAAGGAGTGCCAGTCCAGACTTTGCCGTTGACGGAGATATACTGAGAATAATAGGTATCAACAGCCGCATCCTTATCGGTAGCATCCGTATGGAAATGAACTACAGGGGCATCATTTCCGCTTTCAGCCGGACGCTGAGCAAGCCTAGAAAGGAACTGGTTGGTTTCATTGATGTTAGCATAGACAACTTTGTTATCCCTGCCAACAACAAGCTCCGTCTTGGAGAAGCAGTTCTGATGATCAAGTCCAAACTGTTCGACAACACGGGACTCACCAGTGAAAGCAGATTTAGCGGCTTGGACATAGGCGTTGAAGGAAGAAATGGTAGCACCAGTATCAACACTGTCAACAAATCCAGTCTTGGATTTTGCGGAATCAGAAGCCTTCTTATATTCGGAGGCAATTTTAGAAAGGTTCTTGCCAGTTAATCCAGCTTCAATCTTAGAGATATTGGCTTTCCAGCCTAATCCGTGAGTTCCAGGACGCCAATAAGAAGACTCTTCAGATGCCTTGGAATAAATCGGAGCAATCAGTCCATCTATTTTGACTCCGTTTGCATCGGAACCATAAGCATAGTTAGTAACAAGAGTGTTATAGAGTCTAGCCCTATCTTTCTGCTTGCTGTAAGCCTTGGAAATAGCATCATAATCATCATTTCCACGCTTATAGGAAAGCTTGCCATCGGCAATGGTTCCCGTGTAAGTGACACCACCGACAGTCAGATACTTAGCATAATAGACACCAGAAAGATTAACGACATTGTCTCCCTCGACCTGAACAGCAGCCTTAGCAATCGAGTTTCCGCTGGAATCCGGAGTAGCACAGTAGACCACTTCATCAAAATGGACAGACTGTGCGATTTCATCCTTGATCTGAACTTCAGCACGGATCAGATAGTTTCCATGGATAGCATAAGCAACACGGATGCCATCAACATAACCTGTTCCAGCGCTCTCACCACGAGGAGCGCATCCAACCAAGCCAAGAGCTGTCAGACTTAACAAGAGCAGAGCATTTTTCTTCATTTAAATAACCTCCTATAATTGTTGTTTACAAGCATCCTCTTTAGACACGATTTTTAAAAAGAGAGAACCTATTACTTTAACTATATTATCCTAAAATAAAAAGTCAAGGAAAAGGCTTGGCTAAACCAAGATAGCCTTTGTTCTTAAATAAACAATAATTAAAACTGAATAAATATAATTAGTTATAAGCAATCTTTTTTATTTTAAAAGGGTTGGGAATATTTTTCTGCATAAAGTTTCTTTTGGGCTTTTTCCCATTTGGCAATCTATGAAATCATCTCCAAGCAAGATTCCACAATAGCTTTGGGTCAGAGTTACAGGGCATTTTTGTTTTCCGAAAACAAAAAAGGCTGCAAACCCTGGCTTTTCAACCAAGGTTAATGCAGTCTTTTAGATAACAATAAATCGATTAGTTATGCTTTTTTCGGTTCCCAGCCATAGTTAAGAGCTTCCGGGATGAAGGAATCCTTATGGCCGCAGACCGGGCAGATAGACGGCTTAACACCAACAGCGACATGTCCGCAGACTGTGCATTTCCACACAACGAGGACATTTTCCTTGATGACGACTTTGGTAGCACCAAGCTGGCGAAGAAGTTCTTGATAACGAGCTTCATGGCGGGATTCGATTGCACCGACAAGATCGAACTTAGCAGCGATTTCCGGGAAGCCTTCTTCACGGGCAATCTTAGCAAACTCCGGATACCTGGAAGCCTGCTCATAATGTTCGCCATTAGCAGCATCCTTGAGATTGACTTCTGTGGTCGGGATGGAACCATCATGCAGATACTTGAACCAGAGTTCTGCATGTTCGTTCTCATTTAAGCTAGTCTCCCTGAAGAGATCAGCAAAGGCCTGATGTCCTTCTTTCTTAGCGACTGAAGCATAATAGGCGTATTTGGTGTGTGCCTGGCTCTCGCCAGCAAAGGCAGCTTGCAGATTCTTTTCTGTCTGCGTACCGGCTAAACGTTTGAAATCTTTTTCTGTCATAGAACACCTCCAATGTTCGACCTTATTATATCAGATGGAAAAGAGAAGAAAAGTAAAACGCTTACACCTCTACCCCATTCAAATCAGCATGTATTTTGCGCTATGATATACAGGCTATAAGGGGCGGTATGAACGATGAATAAAACGAAAAAGAAAACAGAAAACAATGCAAAGGTATCTTTATGGATATATAGGAAGCCTTATAAAGTTCCTTTTATCATTGCATGCTTATGTATTACATTAGAAAATGCTTTAGAGATTTCTTTGCCATTCTTAATGAATTTAATGCTATTGAATGGATTAGATCTTAATGCAGATGGAACCTATTCCTATAACCAGGCCTTTGTATTAGAAATGGCAGGAGTCAGGATTGGGTTTGCTGTTCTTGCCTTTATCCTAGGCGTCTTCAGTGCCAAGAGGACAGCAAAAGCTGGACGAGGCTTTGGATACGAAAGGCGAAAAGAAGAATATAAAAAAATCCAGTCTTTTTCTTTTGCTAACCTAGATCAGTTCCGTATCAATTCCTTAATTACCCGCAGGACAAACGATATTCAGCTGATTTCGGATAGTTTCTGTCAGTCTTTACGTCCATTCCTCCGTGGTCCTTTCCAGCTTCTCTTTGCGTTTTGCTTTGCAGCTAGGATTTCCACTAAGCTTACTGTCGTTTATGCTGTTGCCATTCCGCTGCTTGCCGTTGCACTCACATTCGTCGTTCTCTTCTCCCGTCCGAAGTTCTATGCTTTGCAGAAGGCAGTCGATCGTGTCAATAGAACAACAGATGAATCTTTGCGAGCCAGGAAACTAATCCGTGCTAACGCAAAGAAAGATTATGAAGAAGAAAAATTCGGACTCGTCAACAAAGACGTGAAAAAGGTTGCAACCTCTTCCTTAGCCTTAGTCGGTTCTAACAGGGCTATTTCCCAACTGAGGACTTATGCCTGTATTGTCGGTATTCTTCTTATCGGAGGCACCAATATCATTTCTAACTTCACAATCCCCTCACAGATCAAAGACGAAGTCACAAACATCACTTCGTTCTTAAGCTATACCACTCAAAGGATGGCATCCTTAGAAATGATTTCTTCTGTCTTCAGGCTTTTCACTCGTTCTTCTGCATCCATTGAACGAGTCAAGGAAGTCTTTGCCAGCCAGAGCGATATCATCGAAAACAAAGATTCTAAGATTAAGTTCAAAGACGGTTCCATCAGCTTCGAACATGTCTCCTTCAAATATAACAAAGATGCCAAAGAAAACGTTCTCTCCGATGTTAGTTTTTCCATCAAGAGCGGAGAGACCATCGGAATTCTGGGTGAAACCGGTTCTTCGAAATCAACATTGATTTATCTGATTGAACGCTTCTATGATGCCAGTGAAGGAACGATCAAAATCGGCGGTTATCCAATTAAAGACTACCGATTAGAAGAAATCCGGAAAGAAACAGCTATCGCCTTCCAGTCTCCGCTTCTCTTTACCGGAACCATCCGTCAGAACCTTCTTTGGGGAAACCCAAATGCAAGCGAAGAAGATATCATCAAAGCCTGCAAGATTGCCTGCTGCTATGATTTCATCAAGGATTCGCTTCCCAATGGTTTAGATACAAGGCTGGGTCAGTCGGGCGGAAATGTCTCCGGCGGTCAACGGCAACGTCTTTGCATTGCACGTGCTCTGCTTCGTCAGCCTAAAATCTTAGTTCTCGATGATTCCTTCTCAGCATTAGATCGTATTACCGAAGCTCAGCTGAAGAAGAACCTCGAGGAATGTTATCCAGAAAGGACAAAGATTGTCATCTCTCAGAAGACTTCCACCATCGAAGACAGTGACCGGATTATTGTCTTGAAAGACGGAAAAATCAATAACATAGGAACTTCATCCTGGCTGTTGGATCATGATCCGATTTATCAGGATATCTATAAAGTTCAGAAGGAGGGACTTGAAAAATGAAAAAGAACAATAATCATCCCCGTCCGCAGAATCTCAAACGTACCTTCCTTCGCCTAAGGTCTTATTTCAAGCCTTACTGGTACCTCTTCCTTCTTGTTATACTAAGGACCATCTGGACTGCTATTGCAAACCTAGAGGGAACAAGGTATGCAGGTGATAGGACAAACTATATTCTGAATTCCCAGAATGTGGAAGCTTCTATCCGTTATGCCACCTACTTCACTAGGGGAACAAAACTCATTATCCTTTATCTGACAGGTGTCGCTTGTGCTCTGATTCATAATGAAATCAGGGTTGTCTTAACACAGAAGATTCTTTATAAGCTCCGTTCTCAATTGAGGGCAAAGAGGCAAAATCTCCCTATCAGCTATTTTGATACGCATACCCACGGAGAAATCAGGTCTTTCTTTACCAATGATATCGATTCCTTACTGAACTGTCTGAATGACTCCATTGCCAACATTATCCTATCGGCTACCAACAGGATTGGAACCATCGTATCCTTGTTTATTCTGAATGTCCGGTTGACTCTGATTGTCCTTGTATTCATTGTTGTCAGGATTGTCTTCAGGACCATCAATGCAAAGATCTCCCGGAAGTACTTCATCAAGACCCAGCAGGCACTTAGCAATGTCAACTCCGTAGTCGAAGAGGACATCTCTGGAACCAAGGTCATCAAGGCCTTCAACCATGAGGAAGCTAGTTATCAGAAGTTCTCCTCTGCCAACCAAGAATGGAAGGAAGCAAGCAGTCAGGCTTTCTATCACACTCAAAGGAATACTCCCTTCTTTGTCTCCTTATCCTATCTTAATTTTGCGGTCGCTTCTGTCTTAGGTGTCATTGCCTTATGCACGGGAAGGTTTGGAAGCTTGAATTTCGGTCAGCTTCAGTCTTATCTTGTCTTAGTCCGGAATGTCTGCCGTCCGTTCAATTACTTCACCAGGCATTTAAACAACATCTTATCGGCTAGGGCAGGTGCAGAGCGTATCTTCGGATTCCTAGATGAAAAAGAGGAACAGGAAACCGGAAAGATCACTCTTGAGAAAATCAGTGACGAAGAAGACTTTTCCAAACGTTATGCTTGGAAAAAAGAAGATGGAAGCCTTATTCCCCTAGAAGGAAAGATTGAGTTCAAAAACGTCTATTTCTCCTATGTCAAAGGAAAACCGATTCTTCAAAATATCTCCTTCGAATGCCACAGAGGAAAGAAGAGGGCATTTGTCGGAGCAACTGGTGCTGGCAAAACGACCATCATTTCCCTGTTAGCCCGGTTCTATCCTATTGATTCCGGAGAGATTCTCTACGATGGAATTAATATTGTCGATATTGAGCTAGAATCCCTGCGCCGAGCTCTGTCCATGGTCACACAGGATACACACCTCTTCACCGATACCATGGAAAACAATATCCGTTATGTCCGCCGTCATTCCACCCACGAAGAAGTAATCAACGCAGCAAAAAAGACACAAGCGGATTCCTTTATCCGCCGTTCGCCAGAAGGTTATGATACAATGCTGTATGATGATGGCGGTAACCTTTCCGAAGGTCAGCGTCAGCTTCTTGGCTTAACCCGTGCAACTCTGAATCAGCCTCCGGTTCTGATTCTTGATGAGGCAACAAGCAACATCGATACCCGAAGTGAATTATTGATTCAGAAGAGCTTAAATGAATTAAGGAAATCCCGTACAACAATCAGGATTGCCCATCGTCTCTCGACAATCCGGGATGCCGATGAAATCATTGTTTTGGAACATGGTGTCATTCAAGAAAGAGGCACCCAAGACGAACTGTTAGCTCTCCACAAGAAATACTACGATCTCTACACTGGCAAGGTCGAACTTAGTTAAACAACAAAGGAGTCATGAAAATGGAAGATAATATTAAAGGTACTCTGATTATTGCAGACGAGAATTATCTTCCTTTTCTTTTTGAGTATTGTGCAAAAGACCTGTCGAAGAATATTACTCTCTGGTCTACCAAAGATCTTTTTGATAATGTCGGCGACAAGGTAGGCGAAGATGCGATTTCCTTTCTGAGGAAGAAAGGAATTGGATACGGAAAAGCAAAAAAATACCTGAACCTTCTTTGCACTGCCGACTATACAAAGAATACAAAGCTTTCCTCTAGGAGAGAAGAACTACGAGAAAACAAAAGGCTGATTCCAAATCCGCTCGGTGCGAAGAGGATTCAATCTTATCATGTCTTCCTTTTTGAAAGGCAGGAAGATATCCAAGTTCATGATTTCCTGAAACGAAATGGAGTTTCAGCCACGGATAGGAGTATCGATGCTTTAAAGCGGATAAATCATTTCACTCCAATGAATCATCCAAGCATCAATCTCTTCTCCGATAAGTTTCATCAATTCAGGTATGTTTTTGCAGACATCCGGAAAAGATTACTGGAAACAGGCCCTGAGCAAGCAAAGACAAGTATCACCATCCACATCAATGGACAGGAAGATGCTTTCTATTTAAAGAACATTGGTTCCCTTTTCGATATTCCAGTCATCAGGTCTCTTTCCTCTCCCTTCCTAGCGGAAGAAGGAGTCAAAAAAAAGATAGAAGAATTCTATCAAACAAAAGACTTTCGATTCAGCGAAG
>URQF01000032.1 GCA_900549915.1 uncultured Mollicutes bacterium
GAAAAGACCCATATAGATTCATCTATATGGGCCGCGGATTTTCGTCCGTTTTCACCTGTTCGACTGATAAACTCCCGCTTCGCGGAACTCAAGAAGTCCATCGACGAATACGTGGACTGGTACAACAAGGAAAGAATAGTCCAGCGGCTCGGCGGTGCTCCTGTTTCCAACAGGAGCATTGAACCTGTCCCCTTGTTGTGCTATAGTCCTACTTAAAGTCCAATATTAGGGGTTCGGTACAAATCTTTGTAAATTACGATTTAGTAAATCGTAATTTACAAAGAACTGCATTTATTCAATACAAGATGCAAAATAAGGCGTTCTTTAAAGAAAGATGCCAAAAAATTTTACCTAATGATAAAAAAGTAAGTTTTTTGCTATTGTTCGTATTCTTTGAATACATCCATAAAGGTGATGGCAGGATTCGTATAATAATCCGCTTTAACGCAAAGAGCAGAAAAGGCATAATCATCCTTTTTATTTCTTAAGCATTTATAGTTTTCTTTCAAATATTCAATCTTCGTTTTAATCAACTCATAATAATTCTGTGCAGCCATGTAAATTTCCTCACTTCCATTATTCGATCATTACTTTCCCTCTTGTTATCTTTCCAGATTTTAACTAGAATAGTTTCTAGTAGAATTTATTCTAGTTAATTTTATCAGTCAAAGGAGCCTTTAAGATGATATTTCACGGAAGAGAAGAAGAGCTGAAAACGCTCAAAGCTTTCTATGAAGCTCCAGGATTAAAAGGAGCCATCCTTTACGGAAGAAGAAGACAAGGAAAGTCCTGCTTATTAAGAAAATCTAGGGAAGACTTCAAGGGAAGTGCAATCTATTACCAATGCCTAAAAGACGTTGATAGGAAAAATGCTTCTTCTTTGATTGAAGTCTGTAAATCAAAGATAAAAGATTTCCATAGGGTAGGAGCGCCTTCCTTTTCGGATGTCTTAGCTGAAATCTTCTATCGTTCCAAGGAACAGCCAATCCTATTAATCTTAGATGAATATCCTTATCTCCAAGACCGAGAAAAGATCGATTCCTTTCTCCAGAGACTCAGGGATAATAACCAGGATAGTAAAAGGAAAATCATCCTTTCCGGATCCTATGTCGATATCAGGACAAGCTTAATAGATATTGCAAACCCTCTCCATGGACGCTTTGCACTAAAAAGGAAAATCAATTCCTTTGATTACAAAGACAGCAGCCTTTTCTATCCAGATGCCACAGATGAAGAAAAAATCGGATACTACAGTGTCTTTGGAGGCACTCCTTATTACTTAGCAAGGATAGATCCAAAAATTGGATTGGAAGAAAATATCAAAAAACTGTTTCTGAATCCTTTCTCCCCTTTGGAAAGGGAAATCAATTCCACCATTGAAACAGAATGTTCAAAGATTACAAATGCAACCTTTCTCCTTTCTATTATCGCTTCTGGAAAACACTCCTATACGGATATCAACAGTGTCTTCCGCTCCCAGGTCAAGAATTCCGATATTAACTATCTTCTCTCTCGTTTGATAGATAGGAACTATGTACAGAAAGAACACGCCTTAAACGACAAAGACAAGCGGAAAGCTTACTACAAGCTCAGTGATAACCTTATCTCCTTCTATTACCACATCATCTATCCAAACATTGAACAGAAAACCTTCCTATCCCCAGATAGGTTCTTTGATGTCTACAGGAAAGAAAAGCTCTATTCCACTTATATCCCAATGATATTTGAAAAGATCTGTAAAGAATATCTATTACGGAAAAACCGGCAAGGAAAACTCAATCCCTTCTTTACACGCATTGGATCCTATACCTATAACAATCCAAAGGAAAAGACCAACGGACAATTCGATATCGTTACGGAAGACTTAAACGGACTAATCTTCTACGAGTGCAAATACACAAGTGAAAAAGTAGGAATGGATGTTATTTCAGAAGAGAAAGAACAGCTATCGAAGGCAGGACTAACCTATTACAGACTCGGTTTCTTTTCAAAATCCGGTTTCCAGATTCCGGGAAGTAAAGAGGACTACATCCTCTATAACCTGCACGATTTATTCTGCTAATAGATGTTCAAGGCCACACATAGTAAGCGAGTATTCCTATCAATCCATACTCTTTAAGAATAGCATCCGTTTTAAAACAACCTTTTTTCTTGATTCAAGGGTGCTTGTGTATGATATTTTTTGTAAAACAAAACAGCCAAGGAGATCGTACCTTGGCTGTTTTGTATTTCGTTTGTTACTAGAGAATCGATTCCGTACCTTCTACCGGCTCTTCAACATAAGTCGGATAAAGGACAAGATGCGGACCATCGTCTTCACTGACAACAGAGACTTCTACCTGTAAGGTAATAGTCTGTTCGTCTCCGTTATCATCGGTATAGGTAACACCGGTCTTCTGATAGAGAGTGTCAGAAGCATCGACAAGCTCATCTTCTGAAGGATTCTCAACCTTCGTATATTCTTCTGCGACAAGCTTTGCCTCATAAGCAGTACGAAGAGAAGTGATATCGGCTAAGACAATATTCTTTTGTGTAACTGGGGTCGTCTTAATCTCAAAGAGGCTCCTATCGCTTTCTGAGCTTGGGATAAAGGATACATTCGCATAGTAAGAACCAAAAGCAGGAATGTTCTGTAAGACATCAAGCGATAAGATGTCGTCTTTCAAAACAGAAAAACTCTCTTCGTTATTTGTGAAATAGTCTCCGAAAGTCAGTGCATCACAGTTTTCGTTGATAGAGGAATACCTGATTGGATCATCAACCATACCGAAGTCAGAATAGAGAACACGATATCTTCTTGACTGGTTCTCATTGATGATCTGGATAAATTCGTCTTCTGCTTCATCGCTGATGGCAATGGAGAGGTCTTTCCTCTCCATCGAATCATCGGCAAAGGAATCCAGATAAGCGAATTTTTCCTTGAAGACATAAGCTGGGAGAGAATCTTTCAACTGATAGATGGCAACCTTGTGTCCAGAGTTCGTGTTCCTTGTATAGGTTTTATCAAAGAAGAGAGAGGAAATCTGTGGAGCAATTAAAGCGCTAGAAAGGTTTCCTTTGATTGTCTTGCCATCTGGATAACGCTCATCCTTGATGACAATACAAGCCTGGATGTCTCCGTTATCCGCTTTCGATAGTCCGGACTGAGAAAGCAGGGTTGTTCCATTTCCATCATAAGTAGTGATAGCGATGGAGTGTTCCTTATCTGCCTCCCTTGTGTAGACAGCAGAAGGAACAAAGTCACCGACGTCCCTATCATACTTGGAGAAGGTGGACTTCCTATTATAGTTTCCGTTATTGATCCATTCCCTTCCTTTGGCAAAGAGAGAATCTTCCCTGCCTGCCATTGGCTTTACTTTGATAACATTGTCATGGCCAGTCAGAATGGTGCCTTCTGCAAGCTTTGTTTCATAGGAGTCATCAGAACTTCCTTTGATTTGGAAGGAGAAAGAATCTTCTCCGTCCTTAAGATTGATCTTGAAGTATTCAAGATTATCTTTGGACGTCTTCAATTCACTTGCAAGACGAGCAAAAGAAGCAGAGTTTTTTGAAAGAGAGAAGCCCTCTCCGTCTTTTGTAAAGTCCGTTTCCTTTGCAGAAAGGAATGCGTTGGCATAATCCGAGAACTTCTCAGTTCCCGTATATGGAATCTTCTCTACTTCATTATGGAAATTCAGATAGCAGAGAAGAAGGCTATCTCCTTCACCCTTTTCATAGAATTCCATCTGTTCTGAGACGATATCTCCGTTAAAAGCATAAGAAGGCTCAAAGTAGCTGAAGCTATCTTCTCCGCTGCTAAGATACCCGCCCTCTGTCTCAACGCTCTCTAAAGTATTGGAATACGTGAGCTTGAAGTTCCTTGTATAACCTGCTTTAAGAGATTCAAGGAAAGAAGCAATCGGACTCTTTTCACTTGTAGAAGCACTTGGCTTTGTTTCACTAACAGTATCACTCGGCTTAACAGTATCACTACCCGATGGCGTGATGGTAGAAGAATCATTTCCTTGCTTGTCACATCCAGCAAGAAGAAGGGCAATCATCATCAAAGACACAAACTTTTTCTGTTTCATATACAAACCTCACTAGCCCTATTTTAGCATAGTAAATTCGCATTAGTACAATAACATTGTTTTGTGCATTGAGCCTATTTAAATCCAGGATTATTGCAATCAAAACTTTCGACTATGGTTTCAACGATGGAATCGGAGCAACATAGACTCCGTCTTTTCTCTTATAAGCCGCATTTGTAAGACCACAGATAACACAAAGAGACTTCGCAGGAATACCACCCGCTTTACGAAGCGAGTCATTGATTTTAACTAGATTCTGTGTTCCATAGGTAATAGCAATAGTATTCCTGATTCTTCTCCATTTCCGGATCTGCCATGCCAAGCAAGGTGTCTGGAAGAAAGTGATAATAAGTGCCTCCGTTTGTGTCAAGCGTATAGCCTTTTTCTTGCCTTTACACTGGCCTCATCAAGCTCATTCCATTCTCGTCCTTTATAGACACCAACATCGGATAAAGGCATCAACCAGCTTCTTTTTTCCCGAACCAGGGAACTCACTTGTTCCAATACACCATTGACATCAAGACTCAGAAACTTCTTCGAATAAATGTCATAAGAATAATCAGAAATCCTGACTTCGTTAGAATTATCTGGAAATCTGCCAACCACAGATTTTTTTCATCCATAGCCAGAGAAATCGAATACGGATGAAAAGAAGCACTTGATGGAATTAAGACAAGATCATAGAAATCCGTTCCAATATCTGGATTCCTTCCTGAAAAATCGTTATGCTTTGCGTAAACCCGCTTTCCGTCTTCCAAGAGAGGATTATCATCTCTTCTGCAATAAAATGCAGCTGCGTTCTCGAAATAAGTAGTTTCCTGTATCTTTTTCCAGTCTGGATTAACACCATCCTAAGAAAGTACATTACGAAAGAACAGAAAACACTTCCTAGAGTCGTAAAAAAACAGAAAAGGAATAAGACAATATAGTAAACAGGGTTCCGTTTGATTCCTCTTAGTACCAAAGGGGAATATATTCTAAAGTCCTATATAGTCCTTTCTTTCCTTTGGAAGAGCAAAGCGTATCCGATAGGAACAGGACGGAAAATAGCGTATTTATTTCCGGCCCAAGGTACGAAAAAGAATGCCAATCAATAGCGTATATTGGCTTTTGCGGACGAGCTGCGGACGGAAGCGGACGGCCATGGCAAGCGTATTTTTGAATATAGTATTGATATCAGCTACCCTGCCATAAACATTTGACAAACACCCACGTTTTTAAGTAGGATATAAATACTTACGGGGGTTATTATGAAAAGAAAATCACTGCTTTTTGCCTTGTCCTTTGCATTCGCATTATCAGGATGCAACCATCAAGAAGTCAAGTCGATTGAAAACATCGTCAAAACCAATACAGTCGATCTGACTGATTATTACACCATCTATTATAGTGATGGAACAACATATGACTTTGTCATCACCAACGGCAAAGACGGCATCAATGGATTACAAGGCAAAGACGGTCATACGCCGAAAATAGAAATCAGCAAAAACAATACCTGGATCATCGATGGCGTTGATTCGAACATCAAAGCACAAATGGATCCTGTCATTCCGACTATCGGAGAAAACGGAAACTGGTTCATCAATGATATCGATACAGGTTATTCTGCAAGAGGAGACGCAGCATCGATATCGATCAATGATGAAGGCTATTGGGTGATCAATGGAATCGCAACCGTCTATAAAGCTAACGGCAATGTCGATGATATCAAAGAAAAGCTAAACTATATCTTTGATATCAAAAGCGATTGCTTTGTCTTCGAAAAAGAAACGTTGTCCAATCCCTCTTTCAGTTATGTCACCTCTACCTTCTCAGGATGGACAGGTGTCATCGGCAGAGTTGAAAAGGTAGATACGATATCTTTCAGAATAAGAGCAAGAGACAAAGCAATCAATAGCGTCAAATGCTACTTGAACATCAAGGATAAGAACGGGACCAATATTGAAACCAAGACATTGAATGTCAATGTCCTTCCGTTTGAGGAAAAAGATCTGTACTTCCAGCTGAGCAAACCCTATATCAACGAAAACAATGATTTATTGTATTTTGGTTATGCCTGCGACAACTTTGTGGATGTCTATTCTGAATTCGGATCTGCTGCCAACTTGGTCGGCGAAGAAAGCATTCAGGCATACATCACCAATGGACAACAACCGGATTCGTTAAGCGATTTTGTCAATGTCTATGGTGATCCAAGCAGATATATCTATGTCAGATTAGGTTATATGAAAGACGTCTATGTACCGAATCAGAACTTCCTGGATTTGATTAGAGAAAAAGTCGAAGTCAATCTCAGCGATGAATATTACCTCTCTGTCAATGATAATTTCCAGCTCTTCTATCGAGGTGTTGTCAAAGCGGTCAATCCCTATAATTACCACATCAGAATCAAAACGAGGAAGGGTACAGTCTATCCTCGTTATTATGAATGGAAGCCGACTGCTGAAGATATAGGCAAATATGATTTCGATCTTGAAGTCTATGACAATAACTATAATCTGGTAGGAAAAGATTCATCCAAATTGATTGTCAATAAGGCCGTAGAAAACAAAGAGAAACAGAACATCCTATGTGTAGGAGATTCATTGACATCAAATGGTGTCTGGGTAAATGAAGGCGTCACTCGTTTCAAAGATGAACTGAAACTTGAATATATCAACACTATCGGAAGCAAAACATACAAGAATGCTAAGTATGAAGGATATGGAGGCTGGACAGCCGATTCCTATCTGTCAGATCAATCTCCATTCTATAACACCGAAACCAAAGCGATTGACTTTAAAACCTATGTCACAAAGTTCAATGAAACGAACTTGGATTATGTTTATCTGTTTTTGTCCTGGAACGGACATAGAAATGTCAACGAAACTTATACGGTAGATAGCCCCTATTTTCAGAAGATCAGAACATTGATGGATCTGATCCATAAGGACTTCCCATCCTGTAAAATCAGATTGTTCGGCCTACAGATGCCAAGCCAGAATGGTGGCATGGGTACAAACTATGGGACTAGTTATCCATACAGTGACTCTTATGGTATGCTGCTTACTGCATTCAATTTCAACAAGACCTTAGAGACCTTATCAAATCTGAAATCATATTCTTCCTTTGTCAATTACATCGATGTTGCAGGTCAATTCGATACTGACTATAACATGCCAAGCACGAATAAACCTGTCAATAACCGTAGCGATGAGACGGAAGTAATCGGAACAAATGGTGTTCATCCATCTATGAACGGCTATCTTCAGATTGGTGATGTGTTCTTTAGAAGTCTAGTGAATGACTTCAGTGAATGACATCAAATCGTATTTGATAAATTAAAGATGTTTTTTAAGTTATTTCTTAGGGAATAATTGATGAATGAAAAGCTGTCAGCACATTATCACTTGATCTGATAAATGACTGACAGCTTTTCTATTGCCTACTTTTGATTTGCAATCCTAATGGTAAGATACAGAATATCAATTATTCGACAAATTCATAACCCGTATCAGTGACTTGCAATTTAGCTTCAACGATTTCTTGGTTCGCGATGATTTTGACTTTTACGAATTTCTGACCGCCTTTCTCTTCGAATTTGAATTTGTAATGCTTCTTATCGCCATTGCTCATGGTTTTGACTGAATATTCAGTTTCATTGTTTTCTTGTTGAGAAGGATAAACAATGGTGTTGCTATCCTCAATATGCGGTATTATCCCCGTGCTATATCATAGGAGTTCCAAGGCCGGCCACAGGATGATATAGCGACTGTCCCCTGTGGGCGGCCCCGGAACTTCCGGAAAGGACCATCCCTATGTGGTTTAGCGACCATGTCTTCGACCTCCGCAAGAGGTCCAGAACCTTTTTCGGCGAATGTCCGTACTGCCGTGGCAAACGCCTGAAGAAATACGGGAAGGAGCACGGACGCCAGAGATGGGCGTGCGCGAATTGCGGCCGGACTTTCTCCGGCAGAACGCATACCATCCTTCCTTCGTCCAAGCTTAAGCCATCCCAGATAGGGAGGCTCGTCTCCATGCTCTCGGACGGAGCTACCCTGAGACAGGCCGCACACCAGGCACAGGCATCACTGCAGACCGCCCTTTAGCAACACTTTCGTTTATCCTTCTCTTTAGAAACTTAGTCCAACTATGTCAGATGTTTGAATCGAAAAACTTTTTTTGTGACATCAAAAATGATTGAGAATTAAGAGGAAGCACTAGTCTTTTAAACACCCAATAGGAATGACAAAAACGCCATCATCTCTTCGATAACCATACTCCGTTCCAGTGATGACAATCTTCAAATCAGGGAGTCTCAATGGCATTTGCTTTTCTGTTTCGTTGTATTCTTTGACCAATTTTTCAATTTCACAGAGATGTTTTGCACCTTCATCGATTTCACTTGAACCTAACTTGAATTCGAGCAAAGCATATCTCCCGTCTTTCAAATGCAACACGCCGTCAGCCTCTAATCCATATCTGTCATGATAATAAGACATTTCTCCACGCATCTTGGAAGAATAGATTTTCAGATCTCTTATGCATAATGATTCAAATAGAAAACCAAGTGTTTTGAAATCGGTGTAAAAGTATTCGGGTGATATTCCAAGTGATGCGACTGCAATTGATGGGTCTATCAAATTTCTTTTCTTGCCTGATCTTATTGCTGTTTTGGATCTGATTGCAGGACACCATGGCTCGATATCTTCTATGATATAAAGCTTTTCTAATGCTTCAATGTAATTGGCGATATTTTTATCCGATGTGTCATTTGTTGATTTGACATCTTTATAGATGGTTTTATAGTCGCAAAGTGTACAGATGTTTCTTGAATAGGATCTTAGAATCGCATTTGCCAACTTGGGACTTCTTTTTACATCATCAATAGAAGAAATATCTTTGTTGCAAATTTGGTATACCAAATCATCGGCAACATCTAATTTGTTGCTTTCATTTTTGATTTTAAAACAGGTTGGCCATCCGCCTCTGCAGATTGCGAAGATAATATCTTTTATTGTTAAATTGGAAATACATCCCTTGAAAGAATCCGGATTGTCGAACAATTCCATCAGTGAAACGGAACCATTGGATTCTTCAGATTCATATAAGCTTAGAGGGTACATTTTCATTGTGCTGATTCGCATCGTGCCAGTGTGAGAGACTTGAACATTCTTTGATGTTGAACCAGTCAGAATATATAATCCTGTTTTCTGCTCATCATCAACTGACTTACGGATTGCTCCCCATATTTTAGGGGCATCTTGCCACTCATCGAACAGTCGAGGTTTGTCTCCGATTAAAAGCATGCTCGGTGCATCTTTTGCCGTACTTAAATATTGGTCTCTTTTTTCTTCATCTTGAAATTCGATAATGCTTTTGGATTGCTGCTTTGCCGTTGTTGTTTTTCCGCATCCCTTTGGCCCAATGATCAGTACTGCTCCGAATGTGTTCAATTTGTCTTTTAAAAGGCTGTCCGCGATTCTTGCTTTATATTTCATATGCATCACCTCGTAAATATTATAGAAATTCTAACTTCTGTTTCCAATATTTGTGGCTTTTTACTTCCAACTTTTGTGGTATTTCACTTCCAACTTTTGTGGCATTTTACTTCCAACTTTTGCGGTAGATTCATAAAAAGAAGACAAAAAAATATCAAATGAGGCAAATAAAAAGGTCTTAAGCCATGTATCAAACCAATTTCAAATTTGAATGGTGCCGGGTACAGGAATCGAACCTGCACGGGAGTTCCCACGGCGTCCTAAGTCCTTTATCCGGAAAAGAAAAGCACTCAATATCAATAGAGATGCTTGTATATTTCGTGAATTTCAATTCATTTATTTTAATCCTGATAAGAATTCCTCTATAAGAAGCCCGTCAATGATTGTAATTTGTGTATGTAGGAACTGATTCGTGCATATCATAACATTGAACCATATACCGAGTTGATGGGATTGACGAATCCCATTTCTCTGTGTATAGTGTTTAGCGATCGTGTTGCAGATACCTGCGTGGCCTGCGACCAGGGGGTTCCTGCTGGAACTCCCTTTTTTCCTATCCGGAGGACATTGCCATGGGACAAAATCGATCGTCAGAACGGTCTCCCACAAAAGAGAGGCAAGAGACGGAAGGCCGGGAGAGGAGATGACGTTCATCACCTCTTTGACGGATGCCGACGAGATCGTGGAGACGATCGAAAAGAGATGGAAAATCGAAAACGGACTTCACCGATTCAAAACCCTGTGTTTTACCGGCAGTTTGACGAAAAATCAAATCCTATGAGTAATGACTAGCACCTAAAACTAAATTCCTATTTAGCTAATCGGAAAAAGTGTGGGATTCTACCAAATTGGCGATTCTAGTTATGGGTTAATAATCTTTCAAAAATGAAAATAATCTTCCGAAAGATTAAATAATCTAACGGAAGATTATGAAAGAATAATTGAATAGCGGTTAGAAATGATTACTTTTGAATGAAGTAACGCTTGCCTTTTGTCTTCTTGCCATTGGTCTTGATTTGATTGGATGCCAATAATTCAGAAATGATCTGGTTTGTTGAGGTGTTCTTTAACTGAATCAAATCCGACAGTTCTTTTACAGTCGATCCTTCTACATGGTTAGTCAAATAAGCCAATATCTTAAGTTTTTCTTCTTGGTGAGATACATTATCGGAAAGCTGGAGGAAACTGAGATTCAGAATAGTTCTTTTTGGTTCGTTCTCAATTCGAAGCTCAGGAGTAGGAAAATGATAAGATGCAAACACTTGGTAAATACTAGGAATACCAGAACCGGCTCTGTCAGAAACTTGAATCAGTCTAAAGTAGTTCATAATGTTTTTGTTGTAGGGATTGCTGATTCCACCGGTTATTGCCTGATGAATGCCAATCGATAATTCACCAGAATTGATGATGGATATATTGTCTTTGCTCTTTTTGATGAGAATGCCAGGAAGTGAAGTATAGTCGCAATTTGTAATGGCGTTGACAATGCCTTCGATGACCGAACGTCTGATATCAGTTCCGTTCCTATTTTTTATTCCGTCTGTTTTGAATGGGTTAGGTAAATCTAATGTGATGCTTTTAGAGACAAGCTCAAAGAAATTATAAAGGTTGGCATTAAAACTATAATCGTCTGAAACGATTCTTTTATCCCATCTTGTCTGATTGGACCTATTCTCCTGATAATCCAGGATATAGTTGGGACAAAGCTGCAATATGTCACTGATGTTTCCAAAGAAAAGAACAGCTCCGTTTCTTAAAACGTCTTTTCCATTATCTTCAGTCAAAGCACCGATGCGAAGAAGGAAATCATGATCGTTGAGTTCTTGATAAATGTTATTCGGAATCGCATCATTCATTCTTTTTCTGAAATTCAGCAATGAGCTTTTATCGACATCCTTGTCAGTCAAGCCTAGATGATTAGGCAATGTATCAAAAGCGACTCCCTTCTTATTTAATAGCAATCGAGCAATGTCATCTTCTGACATCTGAAAATCTCCGTCTCTTATTCTTTGATAGGATTTTGAAAGGTTGCCGTCGATAAAGACGGGCTTTGCCTGTATAGGTGCTTTTCTTACAATGAATTCGATGACACTTTTTCCGTTAATCTTTAAAATCTGTATATCGTTATCTGAGACAGAGCAGTAACTCACTTTATTCTTGGAATGAAGTGCGGAAATCAACGCTTTCTTTTGTTCCAATGGATTTGATACTCCGGTTATGATGTTTCTTTTTCCTTCTTTGATTCCAAGATAGATGGTTCCGCCATCTGTATTGGAAAAGGAGGAATAGGTTTCATATAGGTTATCCGGGATTTTTTCATTGGACTCTTTTAGTTCGATATGAACACCTTCTTTTAAATCATATAAGCGATTGATATCTTCTGTCATTTTTTCTTCCTCCTGCTTATATTATG
>URQF01000033.1 GCA_900549915.1 uncultured Mollicutes bacterium
AGATTTTCTTTTTAGTTAAAAACCTACGTTTCTATCGCCAAATATTGAAATTCATTTTTCCTTTTTTCCACATTATTATTTCAGCCATGTTTTTTTGATTGACTAGAATATTCTTGTTGGTGCATGTTCTAAACCATTTCAAAGGGGGCTGGAAAATGAATATTAAGAAAAATGCTTTAGCCTTGTTTCTACCTTTTTTTTGTAGTCAATATGTATCGCTTTCTAGTCGTATAAATGCTGTCAAAGAAGGTACATGTTTTGCTGATTCTGCTATTGATGATTCACTTCCTGAAAACGAGACACCTATTTCAGCAGATTTTTCGGATGGTGTTTCGAAAAGCCATGTTGTTAGACTAAAGTACAATGTCTTGCCAGAATCAAAGGTGTATTTCGAATCAAATAATGTTTTGATTCAAAACCACTTTGAACAAGATGGAAAATATTATGTGGATGTTTCGGTTCCCCATAAAGAAGGACAGCTTATAGCTAGATCAGACAAAGGCAATATTGTCGACACCTACTTGTATAAAGATAATCTTGGCCAGACTTATTTTTCCAGTATTTCTCTTGATAGTGCAAAAAAATCATCTGGAATCGATTCTTCACTTCTATATAGTGGATTGGGTGGCATGGGAGGCGGAATAACTATTATTCCGATCAATCCGATAAAAAACAAAAAGAAATTTCATTGTTCTTTTTATTGGAAAGATATCAAAGGAACAGTGTTTCCGCTTGTAGGAGCAAAAATAAACCTTAAAACAAACTCTGGGCTTTCTTTTGTTGGAACTACTGATGAGGCTGGTTCTTCTACTTTTGATTTCTCTGGTGTAACAATTGTAGGAAGCGGGGCACCAGATTTGACATCTGCCTGGAATGAGATATCAAATAATGAATATAGTCTGAAACTGATTTTGGAAAACGATTTAATACAAGTTGACGATAACAGCGGTCTAGTTTATTCTGCTCAATTCAGTGCTGATAGCGTTCAAGACGATGGGGATTCTAAGAATCTTGAGTGGACATTCGAACCTTATTCTGCTGTTACAGGTTTTTCATCTGATTTTGGTCGAGCTGCCGAAATTTTCCAGTCTAGGTACTATTATTCCAAACACGCTTTCGATTTAGCAGGTGAAAAGGCTACAAAAATCTCGCAATGTAAAGTGAAATTTCCAATCAAGAGTAATACTGATTGGTATAATTCAGATAGCGAAACTATTTTTATTGGTGATTCCGAGGGGAATAACAAATCGATGAAATCTTTCGAATCCTGGGATGCCTTTGGCCATGAATATGGTCATCATCTTGAAAAAATGTTCAACATTTCTCAGAGGACCGGAGAATCTCATAATGCTGGAATGGATGATGCTATGCAGATAATTGAAAGAAGCTTGAATAAAAAGAGTGGTCTACCTACAGTTACATTTGGCTATGCAAAAGAACGTGGCAGGAAAACTGCATGGAGTGAATCTTGGCCTACTTTTTGGGCTACCATGGCTCAGGATTCATTTCCACAAGCTCTAAAAAACGAAACTTATCTTGGAATTGGTGATGATAAGTATTATGCCGGAAATTTTGCAATTGATAGTCAAACGGGAAGTCCTACTTTTCGATCCTATAATACAGCACCTGATTCTAACGGAATGGTTAGTCCTATTGGCGGTATTAAATTAGGTCAGGCAAACGATTGTTGTGAACTTGCTATTATTCGTTTTTTATATCAGCTTTATGATTCGGAAAATGATGATATTGATGTTTTCTCTATTAAAGAACAGGAATTGTGGAATGACATCATTGATTTAGCTGATTACTATAATGATATTTCAGAAGGCGTGAACAATAAAAAGCTTTGCTATTTCTACCAAGTTTTACAAGAACTAGAGGGGTTTTGTGGAAACGACAAGATACTTCGACTTGCTGAACGATATCAGGTCTGTCCTGATTCGCACTTTGTAATTAATAACAATCGAATTACTTGGAAAACTTATATTGTTCCGAAATTCAAACCGAATTCGAATATATTAATAGAAGCAGATGATATTTCAAATCTTAGTTTTAGTAGAAACTTGTGCCCAAATCATTTTATGATTTATGTGGCTCAAGATTCAGAGGGAACTTCCAGAAAATGCTTAAACTCGGGCAATGTTGCTGTGCCAGGTTTAATAAATAATGGTGAGAAGTATCAATATGCGTTTTCTTCTAAAGATCTTGCAACAATTAAATCATATGGCAATAGCTTATATAGGTCTGTCCGTGCCTTCTATGATCCAGAAACGAAACAAGATTATGATTTTCTTGGCGGAATTGATAGCAGATGGGTGAAGGTAAGCGTGTAGAAAGGAGCGAATGCGTATGAAATTCAAAAGAACTCTACTTCTTTGTTTTCTTTGTGTTTTGCTGACTGGCTGTAAAAACAAAAATGAGTCAGAAGAAAAAGGCTCTCTTCTTAAGGACGAATATGGAGTTTGCTATGATCCTGAAATTCTGAAACAGGATAACGTCTTTGCTTGTCCGATTATTTATCCAGAAGAGGGTATAGATGAACAAGTGAATGAAGTCTATCTTGTTTCGAATTCGATTGAGTCAGAAATAATGAATCGGTACTATCCTTTTTCACGGAAAATCTTTATTGGAAGGGAAGAAAAGGATTTAACCGAGTATGAAAACTATATTCCCGTTCTTTCCTATTCTTATGTTTGGAAGGATGAAAATAATGCAGAAAAGGAAACAGATTCCTATTCTTATAAGGTACTTCCTTCTCTGAAGGAAGAAGAATATTCGACCGAAATTCTTTCGTTCCCAAGCCGAGGCAGGTATTATAAAATCTATAATTATTCTACAAGGTTCTATCTTGATATTGATAAGGTCTTTATGGATTATGGCTTAGAGAATATCTCGCTTTATCTGACTATCCGGTGGATGGATAAAGACCAAAATGAGTTTGTTTCTGCAGAAGGGAAATCTGTTCCTGTAACCCTTTTCTATTCCTTTTCATTGAAAGAGGACAAGACGAATGTAGATGTTAAAGGAGGATACATACATTGAAAAAGAAATTCTTGATTCTGGCTCTTCTCCCCTTCCTTGTAGGATGTAAGAACACAAAAGAAGAAAATCAGTTTGAGACAGATAAGAACGGAAGACTCTATAGTCCTTCCTGGAGGGAAAAAGAAAACCTCATTGTTTTCCATTCCGATGAACGACAAGAAGATAATACAACAGGTGAGGATTTAGGTTGTGGAGGGGCGGATACGATGGATGAGGACAGATACTCCGACTATGCTTGCTGGAAGACAAAAGCGATGGAAAGGAATACCTCCCTTCCAATAGACTTTTCCTTGGGAGTCCGATTGGATCTTCCAGAGGAAGATGAAGGAAAAACACCAGTGCTTTTCTGTGAGCTGGAGACACGAAATTCCGATGGTACAACAAAATTCGAAGATAAGAGAAGAATTAGGACTCTTCCTCCTTATAATTACATTGATTACCAGACTGTGATTTTCACTCCGAATGGAACAGACGATTATTACCAGCTCTTCAATACCTTTGTTACTTTCTCTTTGGATTTCCAATCCCTTTATTCCTCTATACAGCCATCCTTGCAAATAAAGGAAATGAATATTATGAAACGGACTGCTCCACGAAACGGTCTCATTGGCATTTCAAGTTCAAGGATAATGGAACAAAGGTAGAGTTCAGTCCTGTCCGATATTTGAATATCCGGTATTGGTAAAAAAGAAGACAGGAAAAAAGGTGCCCTTCACAGGGCACCCTTTTCAATTGATGGAAGAAGAACTAGGCAGCTTTCTTGCTGTCTTCGATGGCTTTCTGGGAAAGCTCAACGAACTTCTTGAACTGCTCAGGATTGGTTCCGGCTAATTCGGATAACCTCTTACGGTTAAGTTCGACATTAGCTAATTTAAGTCCGTACCTGAACTGGGAATAGGAGATTCCATTCAGTTTGCAGGCTGCGGAGATACGACGGATCCAAAGCTTGCGATAGTCGCGTTTACGTTCCTTACGGCCGACGAAGCTCTTGGCATCTGCTTTCCTGACTGCTTCTTTAGCAGTCTTGAACAGCTTATGACGGGCTCCGTAATAACCTTCGGCGCGGTCTAAGATACGTTTCCGGTTGTCATGCCGGACAGTTCCACGTTTAACTCTCATTGTAGATTAGTCCTCTCTTTACTTGTTGATCAGCTGACGCCTCTTCTTCGTATTAAGCGAAGTGAGGTAACGGGCCTTCCGGTTGTGACGGATCAGCTTATGGCTCTTGCTGTGCGAGAGGTGGCTTGTGTTCTGATTCCACTTCTTGATTTTGCCGGTTCCAGTAACTTTGAAACGTTTGACGGCAGTACGTTTACTCTTCCTCTTTGGCATTTGTTTGCCCTCCTTGTTTTTTCGTAACGGCGTTTTTCGGATTCAACCTGACGAAGTAATCACGACCTAACAGATCAGGAGCTTTCTCCATCGTGCTGTGGTCTTTGACTAAATCTAAGAAGTTCGTCATGGTCTCTTTGACAATATCCCTACGCTGCATCCTACGTCCTTTGATGAAGACGGCAACTTTGACTTTCCTGCCATCATCAAGGAATTTGTTTGCGGCTTTGGCTTTTGTCTCAAGATCGTGTTTATCGGTTGTCGCAGTAAAGCGGATTTCCTTAATCACGGTCTTTTTCTGATTCTTCTTTGCTTCCTTGGCTTTCTTTTCACGATCGAATTTGTATTTGCCGTAATCGACAATCTTACAAACCGGCGGATGAGCCATCGGGGAGATGCAAAGAAGATCCATCTGAGCATCATAAGATTTGGCCTGGGCGACACGGATCGGCACGATCCCGTAGTTTTCGCCTTCTGGTCCAATCAACAACACCTCTTTGAAATGGATGCGTTCATTGACTAAATCCGTATTCTTATTCTTGGGGCGGAAACGATTGTTCGGGTTATTACTGTTAAGTATAGGAATTACCTCCTTCGTTTTGACGGAAAAAGCGGATACCCAGACAGAGTACCCGCTGTAAAAAACTTGTTATCTTATGTGTTGAACGACTCATAAGTGCAAGCTGTTTGCCGATCGAAACAAGATTCAATCCGGCGAGAACGGGTGTTCTCTTTCTTGGTGCGACATTTTTTCGCAATGATTATTCTAGTGAACTAAGTTCAAGAAGTCAAATATTTTCTACTTTTTTAATTGCTCAGCTGCTTTCAGACGGGAAAGAATCCCTTTCAGGTCTTCCACGGAGTATTTATAAGTCTTTCCGCAGAAGTCACAGGTAGCTTCAATTGGTTCGTTCTTTGCTATCCTTTCTTGGATGGCATCGGTTCCCAGAGTGCCGATTACTTCTTTGCCTCTTTCCTGTGAGCAGTTGCAGTGCCAGAAGACCTCTTCTTTGGCTGTGATTTCATGGTCAAAGCCATCTAAGACAATATCGAGCCTCTGCTCTGGAGTCTTTCCGACTTTGAGTATTTCTGTTACAGAGGGAATATGCTTCAAGTTCTCTTCCAGTTTATCAATGACTTTCGGATCCGTATTCGGCCTAAGCTGGACAATGAAGCCTCCAGCAGCGGATACTCTTTGCTTTTCTAAGAGAACACCAAGCCCGATAGCGGTTGGAGTCTGTTCCGACTGGGCGAAGTAGTAGGTCAGGTCATCTGCAATCTCTCCAGAATGGAGATTGATTGTAGAGGAGTAAGGCTCTTTCCTGCCTAAATCCCGAATCACAGTCAGTACGCCTTTTCCAATTCCACCACCGACATCTAAGTGACCATCGGCTCTTAGGGGAAGGGAGGCAGCAGGATTGGAAACATAGCCACGAACCTCTCCTTTGTAATTGGAGGTGACGATGACGTGCTTTAAAGGCCCGTCTCCTAACAGCTGAAGGGTCAGCTTATCGGAAGGAGACTTCAGCCTAGCACCCATCCTTAAGCCGGCTGACCTAAGACGACCAAGAGCAGCGGTTGCAAGAGACTCATTGTGGTGGATGGTCCGAGCATAGTCGACAAGTCCACGGTCGGTAACAGCAAAAGCGCGGATTTGCTCTTTTGCCGCCCTAGCACGGATTAAATAATCTTCTGACATTATTCGTTTAACAGCTTATCGAGCTCTTCGACAAGTTCCTTCCTGCGCCCGGTAACAGCAGAGAAGGCTTCTTTCTTCGTTAAGTCGACACCAGCTAATTTCACTTCATCGATTGGGTACCTGCTTCCACCGGATTTAAGCATCTTAAGATAGTTGTCGAAAGCATCTTTTGTACCGCTACGGAAGTTCTTATAGATCAACATGGAAGCATTAAAGCTGGTTGCATACTGGTAGACATAGAAAGGAGTGTAGAAAAGATGTGGAATATAGGCCCAGACAAGAGGTTTCAGCTCTTCCTCTGTGATATCGATTCCATAATAGGCCTTGTAGAGTTTTGTCCTTTCATCCGAAAGAACCTGATAGTTGATTGGTTCGCCTCTTTCGGCTTTCTGGCTGATTTCGTATTCGTACTGAGCGAAGAGAGTCTGACGATAGAAGGTGGAAACAATCTGGTCGATTGATTTCTGGAGGAGGGCAATCTTATCATTCTTGGATAAGGACTTGCTCTTCCTGAAGTAATCTAAGAGATTGTGCTCATTGAAGGTGGATGCGATTTCGGCAACGAAAATGGTATAGTCCTGCTTGACTAACGGCTGGGCCTCTTCCGAATACAGGGTATGGACGCTATGTCCTGCTTCATGTGCAAGAGTGAAGACGTCTTCTAAGTCGCCGTTGAAGTTCAAGAGGATATAGGGATGAACGTTTGCACTTCCAGAAGAATATCCGCCAGTACGTTTGCCACTGCGTGGATAGACATCGACATAACCTTCGGCTAAGACATCCTGGGCTTTTTTCTGATAGTCTTCCGGATAGTCCTTGATGGAATCAAAGAAGATTTCCTTTGCTTCCTCATAGGTGTATTTCTTCTCGCTCTTTGCTAAAGAGAGGAAACGATCATAGGAGCGATGATGGTCTAATCCGAAATACTTACGACGGATTTCATAGTACTTATGAAGAGGTTCTGCATTTTCATTTGCAGCTTCAACAAGATTGTGGAAGACGGATTCATCTATCTTGTTGTGGTAGAGGTGTTCCTGAAGGATGGAAGAATATCCACGTGCTTTCCTTTCGCTTAATTCACTCTGGACAACGCTGTTATAGATCTCACCATAGATGTTCTTGTGTTCGTTATACCAGGAATAGAGGCTTAAGAAGACTTTCTTTCGGTCTTCCGGGTTCTCTAAAGATCCTTCTAAGGAAGTCCAGTTGGACCTGTTGACTTCAACCTCTTTTCCAGAAGAAAGAGTGATTTTCTTCGGAGTATAGTCTCCGACGGATAACTGGGAATAAAGACTCGATCCACTTCCTTCCAGCGGAGCATAGTAGCTTAAAAGACGTTCTTCGACAGCGGGAAGAGTGAATTTCTCTCCACGGAAAATCTTCTCAACCTGGAAGTCAAAATCTTTGTATTCCGGATGATTCAGGAAGAACTTTTCCCTATGCTCTTTGCCAAGGGAGAGAATCTCTGGGGTGGAATAGGAATCGGCAGAGCCAAAATCATTGAAGAGATTATCAATCTTAGCAAGATCGGAAAGGTTCTTCACATCCTTTTTATCCAGATCCGAACGCCTAGAAGCAAACCTTCCAAGATGATTCAGGACTTCACTTGCTTTCCGTTCTAAATCAAAGTATTTAACTAAGTCTTCCTCGTTCTTTAGTTTGCCTTCTAATTCGGTAATTCCGGGAAGGATGACCTTCTTAGCATAATCGAGATCTTTCTCGAAATCTTCCTGCGTTTTGTAAATATGAGTCAGGTTCCAGACTTTGTCCATTGTTTTTCTCCTTTTCTAACCTTATCTATTATAAGGATTTTATCAAATATATGTTTCCTTTTTGCTCCTTTTAATTTTCTTCCATCAGGTAAGGGGTTTCCTTATCCGTCTATATAAAATGGTTTTAGAATAAAAAACAGGAGATATTTTTTTATTATGTTTCAAAACAACTCGCTGTTCTTAGCTGCAAGCCATGAGCCGTATCAGATCCTAATCATTCTTGGTCTGATCCTCATTCTTGCAAAGTCTTTCTCTTTGCTGCTGAGTAAGATTCATGTCCCACAAGTCATCGGCTACCTGATTGCTGGACTTGTTATCGGATTACTGACTTTCATTCCAAATGACCCCTTCCAGCTCACGGTCATGAATGGTCAGAAGTCCTATGTCGGTACAGGACTTGACTTCTTTGCCAAAATCGGTGTTGTTCTCATCAGGTTCTCTGCTGGATTGGAAACCGACTTGAAGAAAGTAAAGTCCATGGGTCTACAGTCCATCATCATCACACTTCTTGGTGTTGCCGTTCCGCTTCTCTTTGGCTTCCTAGCTGCCTTTGTTACCAATAAGTGCACTGCTTCTGCCGCTCATCCTGAGGGCATACTGACGCCAGAAGGACAACCAGAAATCTATTCGGAACTCTATTATGGTGTTATCCTCTCTGCAACATCCGTTTCCATTACGGTCGCTACTCTGAAGGAGCTGAAGAAACTGGATACTCCGGTTGGAACAGCACTCGTCTCAGCTGCTATCTTAGATGATGTCATCGGTATTGTTCTTCTCTCCTTGATTCTTTCCTTAGCATCCAGCGGAAAAGGCGGAAGGGATAATTCTACCTTTGCCGGCAGGATCATCAATGGTGCCCATATTACCAATACTGCTGCTAGTGTTTCTCTGATTATTGTCTTCAGGTTACTGTTCTTCGCAATCACGATTGGAATCGGATTCGTTGCCAAACGTTTCTTCAACTGGCTTGGCAACAAATATCCGCATCATATCCGTATTACGATCTTAGCCTTAGGTTTCTGCTTTGTTTGGTCCTATCTTGCGGAATATTTCTCCATTGCTGATATCACTGGCGCTTATAGGATCGGTCTTGTCTTATCCAATACGGTTGCTCAGCATTATATCGATCATCGTACGGAGACGATTGCGGATAATATCTTCGCCCCTGTCTTCTTTGCTAACATTGCTATGGCAAGGTATCAAGGTGAAGAATTTACGACTCAGTTCTTAGCCTTTGGTATCATCTGGGTTATCTGTGGACTCTTAGGAAAGATTGTCGGAGCTGGCTGCGGTTCCTTGATCTGCAAGTTCAAATTCAAGGATTCCTTAAAAGTCGGTATTGGCAGGATGGCACGTGCAGAGGTGCTTATTGTCTGTGCTGATAAGGGTATTGCAGGTGGACTAATCGATAATCAGATTATGGTCTATACCCTCGTTCTGATTCTTGTCAGTTCCTTCCTTACTCCGATTATTCTGAAAGCACTCTACAAAGGAGAGCCGGCAGAACAAGCAGAGCTTCCGAAAGAAGCAACCAAGTAGATTGAAAAGCCATCCCTCTCCGGATGGCTTTTTCAGTGAAAGAAAAAAGGCCTGCTTTAAGCAGCAAGCCCTTGGTTTACAGTCGGAATGTACTTTGTCTGAAACGTTATGTTTTCTCCATAGCCGCCTTTGTAGTTCAGGTATTCGTAGAAAGTCCGGTAATGGTCGGCTGTGAGGAAGACATAGCGGGAATTGACTTCTGTAATGAGTTCTTTTCCGCTCTTGTAACTGAAGATAAGACGGAAAGTATCTCGCGTGATTTTCTTTCCGGTGTTGTAGCTAGCTCCTCCGATATCCCTTTCCATGTATTTATAATCGTTGTTGTCACCGGTTGGGAGATGTACTTCATCGGGACGGGAATTGGAGTAGCTGCTGAAGTTGAGACGGAGATATTTGCCCCAAGGATCATTACTTGGCGAGACACCTCTTTTTGCTGATGTATAGTTGCTTGGCTTGTTTCCAAAGGCCATGACGTAGGCACAGACATCATCGGGTGTGATATAGGCACCGCCTTTGTAGATTGTCTTAATGACGTTACCATTGCCGTCATAGACTAAATATCCGTTGCCGTTATCGGTGTATTGGTAGTCTGTGTTCCGGATATAGGTGTCTCCGAATTTCGGCTGGTATTCTGCTTTTGGAGGTTTATAAGGAAGCGGACCTAAGTCTCCGCTCCTGAAGTAGTGCTTGGTCCGGTAGACACTGTCCTGATAGCTGACAGCAGGAGTATAGTTTTCGTAGAACTGTTCTTCGCTCCTGTTGATATAAGGATCTTCTTCTTCGCTAATGGAGGGTTCTTCGCTGACAGATGGCTCCTTAGAGACTGTTGCGTCGCTGATGGAAGGTACTTCTACTGTTACCTTCTCGCTTTCACTGACACTTGGAGCAGCATTTTCGCTTCCGGAAGAAAAAGAAGGAAGATCACATCCTGTTAAGAAAAGACAGGATAATAAAATAAGAAAATGTTTTTTCATATTATTTCTCCCGATGTAAGGAATCATTCACATTGAAATGGTTTCCGTGATAGCGATGATGAAGTTTGTCTAGATTGTATTTAGCAACATCTTCGAGAGTAACGCCAAGTCCGCTGGCGGTCTCTGCGACATACCAAAGAACATCACCAAGTTCTTCCATCCTATGTTCCTTGGGGAAAGGATGGCCTTGGAATAAATTTTTCTTGACGATGTCGGCACATTCTCCGCTTTCTCCGGAGAGTCCAAGGACTCCGTTCAGAATCCTGTTCTTTTTGCCTTCTTCGCTGATGAGGTCATAGGCTTCCTTCTGGTATTCGTCAAAGCTCAACGTTTCATTTTTCTTTTCTTTTTCGTCCATTTTATTGTGCTTTCCTTTCATCGAGAGTGAGTGAAAAATCTTTTCTCTTGTACTTCCTTATCGGATCATAGCTTCCTAGCAGGAATTCTTCTTCCTTTGGAAGTCCATCGATTGGATAGAACTTCAGAAAGAGGGATTCCTTATCATGTTCTTTGTTCAAAGGGCAATCTTTGGACAGCACTTTGAACAGGAAAATGAAGTTTGTATAATCCGTAATATCTCCGTTTGGATAAGTGACCTTGTTATGGTTTGGAGAAATAATTTGAAAGAGGATTCCGTTTTTGACGATCAGTCCTGTTTCTTCTTTTATTTCCCGTAGCCTGCCTTCATAAATGGTCTCATCCCTGTCTAAGGCTCCTCCAGGCAAGGAAAAAAGAGAGTTGTCGCTTCTTTTCTCAAGGAGGACTTCTTCTTTTTCATTGATAATCAGGGCAGTGACGCCGGTTGCCCTGATTTCCTTATGTCCGACAAGATTTCTCAGATAAGGAATATATTCTCGGTTTCTCTTCACGGAAATATTATAATAGAAAAGCTATGGAAGAAAACAGAATCGGATCAAAAAAAGCACTCAGTCTTTTAAAGGCGGGATATAAGCTCTTCTCCGTCATCGATGGTAAAGAAAACCTTTTCCTTTTTGTCAACGAGAAGGTTTTTGTTTCCGATGGGAATAGGGAGGCAAGAATTTCTCCGTATTCTTTCCTTGAAATATATGAGAAGAATGTCTTTACGATAGATCATGATGAAGAAGAGGATACCGTGGATAAGAAAAAAGATGACGAATATTATTCCTGGCGACAATAACTCTTGAAAAATATCTCTGTTTTGCTATAATGGTGAACGTTATCTGAGGTGAATTATCATGGGAAAGAAAAAATTTGAAGCTCGCGGCTTCGCCGATGAGTGGAAAGTCCGTCGCGACAAAAAGGTTGCCAAAGAAGCCAAACGCGAAGCTCTGAAGAAGGCTCAGCATAAGGCCGAGAAGGCTGCTGCCGCTAAGGCCGCTGCTGAAAAAGCTGAATAACTGCTTTTAAAGTCCGGTTGCTGCCGGACTTTTTTAGTATTATAGATATTCCTAGATACGGTGTGCTGGGTTTTGAGTTTTTCCGATAAATGCTATAATTTTCATGCTACATAACTGA
>URQF01000034.1 GCA_900549915.1 uncultured Mollicutes bacterium
CAGCTAACTCTCCAATAATTGCTGTTTCTATTTCATATTTCGTCAATATAACCACCCTCTACTATTTTTCATCAGATAATTCAACTGTATCTATTATTTCCCAAATCTTCATATAGCAGGAGCCTCCAAGTTATTTAAACTCAAAGGCTCTCTTTTTCTTACATACCTTTATGCAAGTGCAGGTTCTTTCCCTGCAATAATCGCTTTCACTTCTTCTACGTTTTTATCTGTAGCCATAGCAATCTGCTCTACAGTAAAACCATTGTTATGCATATTAAGAATAATTTTTTCTTCTTTTCTTGCTTCTCCAATCGCAATACCCTTTTCTTCAATTCCCTGACTCAAGTTACACATAACGCTCACATCCTTCCTGAAGTTCTCCTCAATAGGAATATCGTATTCATTTCCAATTATGTTTAGTTTTTCATCTATTGTAAGTTCCTGTGACAGCAGCGCACATAACAGACGGTGCAGTTCATATGTCTCATCATGTTCCGGCAGATTCTTTGCCAGTCCAAGCATGATGATATTCAACAGGTCAAGATTTCCCTTCCATTCATAGGAACCGATCAAATCTTCTTTTGTGAGATGCACATGGCTCATGCTGCTCTCTTCCATGTTCATACATACCCAGATTGAATATACACGCTTAATGTCATCGTAGCTAGAATTCTCAAAATCACGTTCTTTTTGTGATGAGATCAGTCTGCTCACATAAAAGATTGCCCGGTTTAAGATTTCATATCCCGTCGGCTCGTCTTTCTGTGCTTCTACATTGATGATAATCTGTGACAATCCATCTTTCATGCGCACATAAAAAACGATATCAAATCTTACCAGACCTTCATTGATTTCTTCATTTTCTGTGTTGAAACCGACCAGTCTTTCACCATTTTTTTTGCTGGCTGCATTTGTGAGTCCAGGCTCTACCGGTACCGTACTGATATGTGGTGTCCCCTCGAGGACTATTTCCTTTGTGGCTTGTTGTATTATGACTGCTTTCCGTATGGAGTTTTCGATTCTGCTACCATCGATAACGGTTCCTGACTGTTCAGGTCATAAGTCACTATCTTATGCTCCGGCTCAGTAAAGGTAGACGAGCCACCGATGCCAAAATACTTTTCAAAGAAAGTCTTCAGCTTGTCAATGACACCTTGTTTCTTCTTGGCTCTGCCGCCACCGCCAAAGCGTGAAACCGGTGGCATAAGTTTATCTATATCCGTTCCGGCTGTTTTGATTTCTCCGTCACGGAACGCATTCTCCATGAACTTTCGTGTATCTTCCGGCTTCAGCTTTTCTTCCGTGATAATCGCATTAAGGTCATGATCCCGCTGTGCCACCACATACTCATGCCATTCATTCATGACATCATCCACATCATTGATTCCTGCAATAAAAGTTTCAATGAGTTGTTTCTTGCTACGCAGTTCCGGGCTGGCATCAATCGCCTTATTAATGGTAATCAGAACTTCCTTATCTTCGCAATGGGTATCATGGTACTTCTTTACGAGCATAAGAATATAATCAATGTTAATTTCTATCTGCCGGATCAGTTCAATCTCAAATACTACATCATCCGTAATATCCGTGCTTTCCTGACGCTTGCGTTTCCACTCATCACGTAAGTCCTGATAGCGTCCAAGGTAATCCTGTAAATCACGTTCAGAAATCAGCTCGTTCCCCTTGAACTCATTAAAGGAAAGCAAAAGATTTCTCATACGAAGAATCGCACCAAACAAAGCGATAAAATCCTTCTGGTTCTGTTCTCCGACAATCTGTGGTTCTGACAGAGGAAACTTATTATTCAAGTCTTCCATCATATCCACATACCCCGGCACCTGCTTACCATCTACAGATTCATATCCGTAATAATAATCCTTAAAGCTCTGCAGCAGAACAATACCTCCGGCATTCTTGTCTCCGAACAGGGAAATGGCACTATCCACTCGCTTTTGCAGATTTCGGAAACATACAATATTTCCAAAGGTCTTGATAGAATTCAGAATACGGTTGGTACGGGAAAATGCCTGTATCAGCCCGTGCATTTTCAGATTCTTGTCTACCCACAGCGTATTCATTGTTGTAGCATCAAAACCTGTCAGGAACATATTTACTACGATCAGAATATCCAATTCCTTGTTCTTCATGCGAAGCGACACATCTTTATAGTAATTCTGGAATTTATCACTTGAGGTATCGTAATTCGTATGGAACATTTCATTATAATCCTTGATGGCTTCTTCCAGAAATTCTCTGGACGGCTGATCGAGGGCAGAGGTATCCTCTGAATTTTCTTCATCCAGAATACCATCCGATTCTTCCTCATTTGCCCCGAAACTAAAAATAGTTGCAACTCGCAGTTTTTTGGTCGGGTCTGCTGCCATCTGCTTTTTGAATTCCTGATAATATAGTTTTGCCATCAGAACGCTCGATACAGCAAAAATGGAATTAAAACCACTGATACGCTGTTTCTGCTTGATTTCCTCTACCTCATCCCGTTTGGCAGAAGCCACCTCTGCAATATTAGTCAGCGAATTATATATGTAAGTTTTATCCCCACGATAGGTCTTCTGGTCAAAATGTTCCAGTATGTACTGTGTCACAATACGAATACGCTCAGGAGCCATCATAACCTTTTCACGGTTAATGTCCCAGACCATCTCGTCAGTGATTTCTTCTTCCACATCCATCGTTTTAATATAATCCACCCGGAATGGAAGAACATTTTTATCGTTAATCGCATCCACAATCGTGTAGCTGTGGAGCTGGTCTCCAAAGGTCTGACCTGTAGTAAAGAATTCTGGATTCTTTGCTCTGCCGGAATTAACAGAGAAAATCGGTGTTCCTGTAAATCCAAACAGATGATATTTCTTGAAATTCTTCACAATCGCAGTGTGCATATCTCCAAACTGACTGCGGTGGCACTCATCAAAAATAATAACGATATGTTTCGTATAAACTTCATGCCCCGGATTCTTTTTTATAAAGGTAGCCAGTTTCTGAATTGTAGTAATAATGATGTGTGCGTCCGGGTCTTCCAACTGCCGTTTTAATATGGTTGTCGAGGTATTGCTGTTGGCCGCACCGTTTTCAAAACGGTCATATTCTTTCATGGTCTGGTAGTCCAGATCCTTACGGTCAACCACAAACAGCACTTTATCAATATAAGGAAGCTTCGATGCCAGTCTTGCCGTCTTGAACGAAGTCAACGTCTTGCCGGAACCCGTGGTATGCCAGATGTAACCACCACCCTCGACACTGCCGTACTTCTTATAATTATTGGCAATTTCGATACGATTGAGAATCCGCTCCGTAGCCGTAATCTGGTACGGACGCATGACCATCAACATATCCTCAGATGTAAAAATACAATACTTCGTAAGGATATTCAGAATCGTGTGCTTTGCGAAAAAAGTCTTTGTAAAATCAATCAGGTCCGGAATTACACGATTATTTGCATCTGCCCAGAAGCATGTAAACTCAAAACTGTTACTGGTCTTGGTCTTGCTTGCTCCCCGCTTCTCATGTTCTTTCTCCGCATTCCATCTGGTACTGTTGGAATAATATTTTGTATTCGTACCATTGGAAATGACAAAAATCTGAATGTACTCATACAATCCGCATCCTGCCCAGAACGAATCTCTCTGATAGCGGTTGATCTGGTTGAACGCCTCACGGATGGCTACACCTCTACGTTTCAGTTCAATATGTACAAGAGGCAGACCGTTTACCAATACGGTAACATCGTAGCGGTTGTCATGCTTCGCACCATTCTCTGTGCCAACCACATACTGATTAATAACCTGCAGCCTATTATTATGGATGTTCTTTTTATCTATGAGTGTAATATTCTTGGAAGAGCCGTCATCACGGGTCAGAACCTGGACATTGTCCTCCTGTATCTTTCTGGTCTTTTCCACGATATGCTCATTGGGATTAGCAACAGCATTTTTGAAAAAATCATCCCACTCTGTATCTGAAAACTGATAGTTATTCAGTTCCTCTAATTTCTTACGGAGATTGGCAATCAGGTCTTTCTCCGTGTGAATAGGCAGATATTCATATCCCTGTTCACAGAGCAGACGGATAAACTCCTGTTCCAGTTCTGCTTCGCTCTGGTAACTGTCAGAACGCTTCTTGACTGGCTCATATTCTGTAACAACGGTATTTTCCGATGTCTCCGCTACAATATTAAAGTACGGCACATCCTCGCCTCCTTACTTTGGTAATTCTTTAAAGGATAACAGCTTATCCCTGTAATATTCATACTGCTTCTGACGAGCTTCGATTTCTGCAGGAAGTCCTGAAGACAGATCGTTGCAGAGGGTATCAAAACGATCGAGAATTTCCACAATACGCTGTTGATCCTGTAATGATGGAATCGGTAATTCAATGCTATTAAGCATTTCGCCACTTACATGCGGAACACCTGCACCACGTTTCATAGCATTTAGTTCTGACTCCATGTTTTTCAAAACATAGTATAAAAATTTTGTAGCAATTAATTCGCTTTTTTCTTCATAACCAAATCCATCTGTAACGAAAATTTTCTGATTCCAATAGGAAACAAATCCCGCTGATGCACCACTTCGTGCAATCACCACAATTTCTCCATCATGGTTGTACTTATCAATATAGTATGCCGGTTCTTGTCCTCCAAAAATTACTGGGATAGTTCCCTCTTTTGTGTTTTTCTTTGTGATGTCTTTATCGGAATCTAGGAAATCCGGAAGTCCTTGCCATGGTTCAATAGCAACATAGTTTCCCCATTTCTCATCGGACCAGAGAGCAAGATAAGCAATTCCATCCTTATAGACGCGGATACCAGAGCCATCGGTTTTGACTAAGTCGACATACGGAATGTTATAGGCATCCAGAATCAAAGTCGGATAATGCCGGAACAGAGCTTTTGAGAGAGGAATCCTGTTGCCTTTTCCAAATGCTTCTTTGCCCGTAACATAATGGTAGTCTTTATCCCTAGTAATACGGGTCAGCTTCCTATTCTTTGGTAAAAAGATTTTATTGCCAGAAATATCAAATTCATTTTCTTTCTTTATACCAGGAAGCCTGAAAGCAGGATGACCGCCCATCCTATAAGGAAGCGGTTCCGATGACAGATTCTTAATCGAACGAGAGATAGCAATACGCTTACCCCTCAGGCGATAGTAAACTGTCAGAGAAAAATCAAACGGATATCTTTTCTTTGTTTCTTCATCAGAATGGATTTCGACTTTCAATTCCTGATCATTGATTTTAGTCTCGATTCCTTTCCTATAACGAATCAGACCATGATTTTTCCTCTCATAGGTCTTTCCCTTGTATTGATAGTTTCCGTCTTTCAGCCGTGCAACGAAAGGGAAGATAATGACATCCTGTCCCTGCCAGGAATTCTCAATTGGCTGATAAAGCAGTTCTTTGTTTTTCCGTAAATCATAGATAGAGGAAAGTGCTCCGCCATTTGGGTTTACGGTTATAGATAGTTCTTTGTTCTGAATTTGCACTTTTCTTACTCCTCAACATAATACCATAGCACAATTAAGGTAAATTGAATACAAAGAAAACAATAAATTTTAAATTTTTCGTTACCTTTTAGAAGGTATAAAGAAAAGTCAGTTTTTACCATCTTTTTCACAAAAAGTGCAGATTTGTCTGACAAAACACAGTCTTATTGTTACGACATCGAAATCCAGAAATAGGGAACGCGCTCAAATAAGAAGAGCAAAGGAACAGAGATATACTTCTTGTCTTTTTATAGAAGATTAAATTCTTAGAATACATTTCTTGATTCCGGTTTATTCGACATGATTAAAGTAATTGTTATAGAAACAACTCTATTCTTTATTTAAAATTATTTACTTAAATAAGGAGAAGCAAAAAGCTGGCAGGAAACCCTGCCAGCTTATTGTTATGAATCCGATTAGTCAGCGAAGAAGCGGGAGACAAGATCACGAGAGTACTCGCAAGTCTCATCCCTGTCGCCGAAGGACATGATTTCACCACCATAGTAGGTGTTGTTCTTGCCCTGCCTGGCTTCGACTTTATCATACCAGCCGTCTTTGTAGTCTTCCGAATAGACATGCGGGAAGTAGTAAGGCTGGAACTTGTAGATGACATTCGGCTTGCCATCGACCATTTCCGGCGGACAATCAAAGTCTTTCCTGTCCTGATAGGCAAGCGGAAGCGTAGCTTCATAGTCAAGCTCTTTGCCACCATTGTAGGTCTTATGATGACGTAAGATATAAGTAACAATCGGCCTATCCGGTTCATTGACCCAACGGCGATAGTAAACCATGACATGGCCCATTCTTTCCGGAACCATATTGTCAACGATATAGTAGGAAACATCCGGATACTTGCCTTTTTCAATCGTCATTGCCTGAGTATCATAACGCTCATAGTCAATCTTAGAGAATAAGGCACGTTCTTCATCCGTGACATCAAGCCATTTATCAAGAGAAAGGGTAGTCGGGTTGTTTAACGGATTCTTCTCAGTTGCAACCTGGAGCGGGCAGGTAATGATCAGCTTATCGAAGACTTCTTCCTTGCCATTGACCGTGATGGTGACCTTGTCGCCACGGACAACCTTGGTAATATCCGAATTCAGAACTGCCGGGTGCCTAAGCTTAGCATTTAATGCTTCATAGATAGACTGGGTTCCGTCTTTCCAAGTCCAGAGATTGATCTTAACGAAGTTCCTCCTAGTCTTGAAATCAAGATACTTTAAGACATAACCAGCCGGGATTTCATCAAAGAAGCCGTAACCAAAGGAAGTGAACGGCTGTACCCAGACTTCGGTAACAAGCGGACATCCATTCCTCTTGCAGAACTGATCGAACGGCCTATAAAGGTCTTTCAAATTCGGGTTCTCGCCAGACATAGGTTCACGTCCTGGAGTAGCAGCATAGCCCTGGTATTTACCCTGAGCAACACCGATATGACCAGTGACATCATAGCCTTTGTATTTGGTTTCAAGAATCTTTCCGAATTTCCTGATCTGCTTCTGAAGCTTCTTCCTATGAAGGGCATCTTTCGGATGCTTTAAGAAATATTTGAAAGGAGACTTCCTAGCCTCTTCTGTATTCCAGCGATAGTCCCTACGGCCATCGGGATACTTGTAGTTACGGAATAAGACCGGTCCATCTGGTTTGACACCAGTCCAGTCCCTGATATCCTGGATTGCATAATAATTCGGAACACCCCTGATTGCACCCATTTCATAACGTTTTCCATGGTAGCTCGGAGAGTGACACTTACCACCGACATGGTCAGTGCGTTCAAAGATAGTGTAATTCTGATAGCCTTTCTGCTCTAAATACCTACCAGCTGCAAGACCAGCCGGTCCACCGCCGATAATAGCAATTCGAACATTCTTATCCATACAGTTTCCCCCTTTTAAGAATAGTTGCTTCAATTATTTTAGAACAATCCATTCAAAATGTAACCTCTTTCATCAAAAAAGTTGTAAAATTGAACAGGGGAATCGAAACAAATGCATAAATATAAGACATTTGTAGAAATACTCGAGTCGGCAGACCGGGAGAAAGCCGTTTTTTCCTTCAATGGAATTAAAGAAGATATCAGCTATGGGACTTTCCTAGATACCATCCGCTCTTATCCTGAAATAAAAGGAAAGACATTTGCCTTTCTGGGAGACAACAGCTTTAGCTCTATTCTTCTTCTTTTTATTCTTGCTTATCAGAAAAAGACAATTGTTTTATTGAATCCTCTTGAGGATGAAAAACTCAGGAAAGAAAAACTGAATAGTCTTCCTTTCGATGGAAGGGTAAAAGGAAATCAAAGGATTCCTTATCCAAATCCAAAAGAGAATGATAACAAAGAAGCCTATTTCTATTTCTATACTTCAGGAACTACATCTTCTTCAAAAGCAGTTGTTCTGACCGAAGAGAACCTCTGCGCATCCAGCTATAACGGTTCCTATTGTCTGCCTCTTACAGAACAAGACCGCTTCCTTTCCCTTCTTCCTCTCTTCCATGTTTTCGGTTTTGTCTGTGCCTTGCTTTGGCCAAGGCAATGTCATTCCACAATCTGCTTATCCAGAGGAATGCGTTTGATTGGAGAAGACTTTGCTTCCTATAAGCCAACCGCTGTTTCCTTAGTTCCTCAGCTTGCAGCAAGGCTGATCCGTTTCCACTTAATTAATCCGGAAAGGAAAACCGTACTGATTGGTGCCGGAGATTGTCCAGACAGCATCATTAATCAATATAAGCAAAGGAATATCTCCGTTTCCTTCGGATACGGAAGGACAGAGACATCCTCTGGACTCGCATTATCTTTAGGAGAAAATCCAAGAGCAAGGACAATCTGTCCAGAAGTCAAAATCAAGATTGATCCAAAAGACAAGGAAATCCTTGTCCATGCTCCAACCGTCTTAAGGAAAGGATATATCCAGAACGGAGTCCTGCTTCCGCCAAGGTTAGAAGATGGATACTATCGGACTGGTGACTTAGGAAGGCTTGACGAAGAAGGACACCTTCACCTCATAGGGCGAAAGAAGGAAATCCTAGTGCTTCCTACCGGAACGAAGATCTTCCTGCCCGAATATGAAGCAAAGTTAGCTGAATTCATTCCAAATAGTGAATTTGCAGTCCTTCTAAGCAAGGACGACAAGATTACTTTGTACATCTATACAAAGGAAACGAAAGAAGAAATCGAAGATAAAGTCAGCAAGTTCAATCAGGGATATGCCCGTGGAGAACAGATTGGAGATATTATTTTCTCTTCCGTGTCTCTACCTAAGACGGTAACTGGTAAAATAAAGAAGTATCAATTAATCGAGGAAATGAATCATGATGACAAGAGATGAAATCAGAGAGAAAACAATTCAGATTATCAAAGAGAACCTTCCTGAGTTCAAAAACAGGGATCTTCAAGATCAGACCAAGATCAATACTGCTCAAGGACTTGATAGCAGGACCTTCATTTATGTCAGGTGCAAAATCGAATCCTTCTTCGATATCCATATTCCAGAAAAGAAATGGGCAAAGAGGCAGACTCTTGCTGACAGGGTCAGCACCATCGAAAACGCTTTAAGAAAGAAAGCCTAGTCTTTTCATGTCTCAGTTCGAAGCAGAGATCCGCATCCGTTCTTTCCAAGTCGATATTAATAAGAATCTGAGCATCCCCTCTCTTTTAGGCATCAACCAAGAAAGGGCAATCCATCACACAGAAATGCTTGGCTACGGAAAAGAGAAAACCTTAGACAAAGGCTATCTCTGGATTATCACAGCCCAGCATTTTCATATTGAAAGACTTCCAGTTTACGATGAGAAAATCAAAATCATCACTTATCCTGGAAAACAGAGGAGCTTCTTTCTTCCGAGATACCTTGAGATAGTAGACCAAAATGGAAACAGGCTAGTCAAAGGAACCACCCTCTGGACCTTAATCAAAAAAGAAAACCGGAAAATTTTAGAACCGAGTGATATTGGAATTCAGATCAAAGGGAAAGAAAAAGGAACGGAGATTCCTCCTTTTTTCTCCTTTTCAAAGGAAGACACATCCGATCAAAGATTCTATAGGAAAGCCGATTATTCCAACTGTGACTTAAATGGTCATATCAACAACACCCGATATGCAGAAGAATGCCTAAGACACATTCCAAATGACATCGTAAGGAACGATCCAATCAAGGAGATTGGAGCCAAATACAGGAAAGAAGTGCGCCTAGGAGAAAAGTTCCTGGTTCACTCAAGTTCAAAAGATAAGACTTATTTTTTCAAATCCTGTCCATTTTCCCTCAGGTTATGCTTTTAAGTATCTTTTTATCCCCTCGAATGTAATATACTAATCGTGAATAAACAAAGGAGAAAAGCATGAAGACTATTCTTGTCACCGGTGGTGCTGGTTTTATCGGATCCCAGACCTGCCTTGAGCTATTGAAGAAAGGGTTTGATGTCGTTGTCGTCGATAATCTCGTCAATTCCTGCGAAGAAAGTCTCCAACGTGTCGAGAAGCTTGCTGGTCGTAAACTGAAGTTCTACAATGCTGACCTTCGTGACGAAAAGGAATTAGATAAGATCTTCTCTGAAAACAAAGTGGATTCTGTCATTCACTTTGCAGCCTTGAAGGCAGTCGGAGAATCTTGTCTTAAGCCGATTGAATACTACGATAATAACATCAATGGAACGATTACCTTACTGAAAGTCAGGAGAAGCCACAATGTGAAGAGTATCATCTTCTCCTCTTCTGCAACAGTCTATGGAACTCCGAAGAAACTGCCTCTTGATGAAAGCTGTGCAGCTGCTTCCTCTCCTTCTCCCTACGGAGAAACCAAAGTCAGGATCGAACGCAGGCTTACGGATGTTGAGAAAGCAGATCCTTCCTGGAATGTGGTCCTTCTTCGTTACTTCAATCCAATCGGTGCTGATCCAAGCGGAGAAATCGGTGAGAATCCACGTGGCATTCCAAACAATCTCAGGCCATACAGGGCTGATGTTGCCATTGGAAAGCTCGATCATCTGAACGTCTACGGAGATGATTATCCGACCAAAGACGGAACCGGTGTCCGTGACTATATCCATGTGGTCGATTTAGCTTTAGGACACATTGCAGCCATTGAGCATTGTGATAAGCCTGGCATTTACATCTACAACCTTGGAACCGGAATCGGATATTCTGTTCTGGAAATGGTCCACGCCTTTGAAAAGGCATGTGGAAAGAAGATTCCGTATGTCATCTCTGCCCGCCGTCCTGGCGATATCGCAACCTGCTATGCTTCCGCCGAGAAAGCAAAGAAAGAACTTGGCTGGGAAGCGAAATACAATCTGGAAGACAGGTGCCGTGACGAATGGAACTGGATGGTAAAGAATCCAGACGGATATCAAAGCAAATAACGGATTGACTAAAACCTCTTGCACCTTATAATAGTGGCAAGAGGTTTTTTAGTTATGAAAACAACATTGGTTGTCAGGGCCGCTGGAAGGGGCTCCCGTTTTGGGGGACTGAAACAAGCAGCCGCTATTACAGACGATGGAAGAGGAATCCTAGACTTTTCCTGCTATGATGCGAAAAAAGCAGGATTCGATGATGTTGTCTTTATTCTCCGTGAGGGAATCGAAGAAGAATTCAAGGAACGGATTGGAAACCGAATCAGCAAGACAAGGCCGGTCACTTATGTTATCCAAAGCAGGAAAGACAAACCGGCAGAAAGAAAGAAACCGCTTGGTACTGGACAAGCCATCCTTGATTGCAAAGATGCCGTCAAGAATCCTTTCTGTATCATCAATTCGGATGACTACTATGGAGAGCATGCCTTTAAGCAAATCCATGATCATCTTGCTCATGCGAAAAACGGCGAATACGCTAGGGTTGCTTATCGTTTAGATAAAACCTTGAGCGACAACGGAACTGTCAACCGCGGAGTCTGCACAATCAAGAATGCCTATCTTGAAAAGACAGTCGAAACCATCGACATCGATAAAGAAGGAAACGGAATCGCCCTTGGAAAAAAGGTTGTCCTTCCTCTCGATACTCCTGTCAGCAGGAATCTCTGGGGTCTGACCCCGGATATCTTCTCTTATCTTGAGAAAGGATATCAGTCCTTCCTAAAGACAGCAGATCTCAGGAAAGACGAATACTTAATTCAAGACGGCATCAACGACGGAATCCAAAGCGGAGCAACCGTTCATGTCTACTACAACGAAGACCGTTGGTATGGAAGGACCTATAAAGAAGACCTTCCAGTTGTCCACGATGCAATCGAAGATTTGATTCAAAAAGGAATCTATCCAAAGGATAAATCGAGTAGGCTAGGAAATTGAAGACTCTTCAATTTCCATCACCTCTCACACCACCCATCATGCCGTTCGGCAAT
>URQF01000035.1 GCA_900549915.1 uncultured Mollicutes bacterium
CTTACTTTTGACGATGCTACTTCTTCCGTAACTTTTCATAAGTACAAGAATGTCAAGAAGCTTGAGATATCCTTAGGCGGAAATGCAAAAGGATTTGCTACCGAATATTTCGCGGATAAAGTAAAGACAGAGTATCCGAATATTTCTAGGATCATTAATTCTGGAAACTCATCGGTCAAGGCAATTGGTCAGCGTCCAGATGGACGAGAATGGAAAATCAATTATATCAATCCGTTATCGAAAGAAAACTATCAGGATAAGTACAACAATTCTGAAGTGGTTATTTCCAAAAATGGAGAATTCAACCTATCGACTTCCGGATATTATGAGCAGTATTTCTATTCTTATCTTCCCGATGAGAATGAAATCTACCATCCAGAAGAACCATTTGTTCGGAATAGTCATATTATTAATCCGAAAACAGGTTATTCTTGTTCTTATTTTGATCAAATCAGCGTTTTCCTTAATGACGCTGGTCTTGCCGATAGGTACACGACTGCTTTAAGGAATACAGAGTCTTTAGCTGATGCGAAAGCCTTGTTTGAGAGCTTGAATCTATCCTATGGAATTGCAGATGCTGACCTGATGCTTTGCAGGAAGTCAGTTAAGAATAGCGATGATGAGTTGTATTCTTACAAGATGTCTGATTATTCTCCACTTCAGGAAAACTCTCTTCCAGTGGTTGAAACAGAAAACGGAAGCTATTCGGGTGACTTTTCGGATTTGAAGAGCCTTCCTAAAAAGTATCTCTCTACTTACCATGGCTCTTTTGAAGAAGATTATTACAGGACTTCAGACAGGTTTAAGAGAGCTGAGATTAGTCAGGAAAAACTAACAAAAGAGGTTGTCTCTGTCCTAAAGGAGCTCAAATGAAAAAGAAAATCGTTCTTGCTTTATCTCTTGTTTGTCTGCTTAGCGGCTGCCAAACAGGAAAGGAGTCCGGGGCTAATGCCTCTGGTTCTATGGCATCTTCTGGAAATGTCTCCTCTCGTCCGAAAGGCGAAGAGAAAATCTATTCCATGGAGACTCCTCTCTATATCGGAATCGCTTCAGGAGATGTCCGTGTTGTTGCTCCGGAGGGGTCAACAAGGGTGGGGGTAAGTCCTTTTAACACTACTATCCAAGGTCGTCTGTATTATTACGAGGATGACTTTGATAAAGATGATTTGCGGGTCATTGCTTCTGATTTCAACTCTTTGTTCTGCTATTACCATGCCTTGAGTGATAATCACTATGATTATCGGCAAGTGACAGAACGAGATGATAGGGGTAATGCAATCAACAGGAAACAAATCATCAACGTCAAATATCTGAATGACCATCCGGATACTGACATTGAAGTCGATCCTTTCCTGTTTGATTTGATTAAGACAAGTTATGATTTCACAATCAATTCATCCCTTTTGTTTAACAGGTTTTCGGAAAGTCTTTCTAGTCTTTACGAAAAGAAATTATCTGAGAACGAATACTCTGACAAGGCTTTGAACAAAGCCTTGAGTTTGGCAACAAACGTTCGTTTTAAAGATGATTTCACAGAAGAAGAGATTTCTAATGCAAGGGGAAGCGTTCCCTCTTCTCTTGATGAGGCCAAGAATTCAATCACCTTTAATCCTGAAAAACACACGATTCGCTTGAATACCATTATACGAGATGGGAAAGAAATTGTTCCTAGAAGGAATCTTGGTGGATCGGCAAAAGGATTTGCCACAAAAAAAGTAGCTGAGTATTTTGAAAAAGTCTATCCTGGTATTTCATTGATGATTAATTCCGGTTCTTCTTCGATTCTTGCTGTTGGATCAAGACCGGATGATAAACCATGGAAAATCAGTTATACCAACCCTGTTTATAAAGAGCTGAGGATGGATGGAAAAAAGAATCCAGCAGAGAGGTATCTTGAATTCAGCGGTTCTTTTAACAGGTCCACTTCTGGTTACTATGAGCACTATTTCTATTGCTACAACCAAGAAACAAAAGAGATTCATCGGAGAGACCATATTTTCAATACCGAGAACGGCTTTTCTTCGCCCTTCTTTGATCAGGTCTCGGTAATCATTGATGACACTGGAATTGCAGACAGGTATACCACTGCTATCAGGAACACTAAGAGTGTACAGGAAGCCTATGGTTTATTCAAAAAGCTGAATGCGATTTATTCCTTCGATGGAGACCTGATGCTCTGCTATAAAGGGAACAAGAAGGATGAGGATTCCCTTTATTCTTATACTAGGAACAATCTTTCCCCTCTTTCTGACAAAGGGTATCCCATTTCGGTTTTAAATGATGGCAGCGAATACAAAGGGGATTATTCCGATCTTTCCGCTTCTTCCATCAGCGCTGTAAAGACAAAAAGCAACTTTGATTTCAGCGAAATTTACTTAAGGACGGATAAGAGGTATCAATCTGCCCATCTGTTTACAAATGTTACTCCAGGCTATTTTCCGTACCCTGAAAACTCTATTTCTGTGCTAAAAGCACTAAAATAGCGGTTTTTTCCTTGAAAATATAGAAATAAATGTGCAGCTGAGAGCCATTTCTGATAAAATAAACCTGTCGCGCAAGCGTAATCGAGGTTTAATATGAAAAAAATCAAACTGTTGACTTTTCTTTCTCTCCTCTCTGCTGTCACTCTTGTCGGCTGCTCAAAAACGGAACAACCGACCGTCACTCCGTCTACTCCGGATTCCGTCACCCCATCTGCTGGTAGCTCCGTCAAGGACATTTCTCCAGATCCGTATGCTTCTGTCTTAGAAGGATTGGATAAGAAGAAAGACGTCTACCACGATAGTCCTTATAGGCCAACCCGTACTTATTTAGGCGGATACACAGAATCCGTCAAAGGTACAAAGGTTGCTTATGGCTGGATTGAGTATGAACAGGATTGGGGATCTTCCAAGTCCAAATATGGTGCCGCAGTTAAGCTCACTATCACTGCGGATGGCAAGATTAAGGAAATCAAATTAGGTGCTCCGGAAGAGGGTGTTCATAATTTCACTCCTTACTATGCCAGGACTTCTGGTTACGATATTTATAAGGACTACATCGCTAACTATCAGAAAGATCTCAACGCTGCTTTCGCAAATAAATCGGTCAGGAATGCATTCAAATCCTTAAAGGATGCTGTTTGCCAGCCGAACCTGAAGCCGACAGAATCCGATAGCGGAACTTACACCGTTTCCCAGAACGATCCGACTGTCAAAGCCGGTGCAACTCAGACCGCCGCTCGTACCGAGCGTGCCATCTATGCTGCTGCCGCTGCTTATCTTAGCGAGAACAATCCGAATGCCCACGTCTTTGCCCATGTTGCCAATAATCTGAAGAGCTCTGATCTTCCGACTAATAATGATGTCAAGACTGGACACAGGAAGACAACCGATGGATCTTATGGCTATTCTAGGTATACCCAGTTCGGTTCCATCTATGCTGCTGCTGTTAAGATTAAGGTCAAGGCCAATAAAGTCATTGACCATGTTTATCTTGGAACTCCTAGGAAAGGTGCACGTAACTTCACCCCTTGGTATTCTTTAACCGCTCCAGATAATTTCATCGAGTTCTATCAGAAAGGCGAAGAACTTCTGAACAACGCTTTGGTCGGCAAAGTTGTCACAGAAAAGCTCAAGGATCAGTTTAAAGCTGCTGAAATTGTCTTAGGCGGTGGTGAGGGCTCTCACTTCAAACCGGTGAATGGTGGATTCCTTTCTGCTGGTGCCACCCAGACTAACACCCGTCTTGACTTAGCTGTTGCTGCAGCTAGGGAAGGCATCCTTTCTACCGAGGCCGCTGAACCGGATGAAGGCGGAATCGTTGATGAAGCCTTAGCAGGTGCAAACACCGGAAACCATGGCGAGGGATTCTATGGTTCCTACAACCACAGGAAGGCTGACTATGTCACTGCGGAAGAAAATCAGAACGGTTACTTCGACTATCGTACCAATACGGCCTATGGCTGGAGGCGTTATGAGAATCCGTGGGCAAAGGGCAGCTACTATGGTGCTGCTGTTGCTGTTTCCTTTGACGCTGACAAGAATGTCAAGGATGTCAAGGTCGGTGTTCCGACTGCTGGCGATGTCAATAGGACTAGCATCTATCGTGCTCACTATGATTCTGATCCAATCTATATCGATAACTATGCTCAGTATTTAGAGCAGGATAGGAAAGCTGCTTTAAAAGGCAAGACGGCTGCTGATATCTATAAAGCCACTTTATCTGCTTCTGTTGAGAACAATGAAGGAAGCTTATCTTTTGTTCCTGGCGACTATGATTTCTTAGGCGCTGGTGCAACTCAGACCACCAGCCGTATCAATGTTGCTTTATTTGAAGCAGCATCTGCTTACAGGATTAATTCTGATCCGTTCACGAAGCATAAGTTCGATGAACTCACGCTGACCAAAGGAACGGATATCCAGGACAACAAGTTCACAGTCGGTGGACTGAAGAAGGAAGGCTATGTCTATGGTTACACTGTCTACTACATCGCAGCTTGGAAGAGCTACTATGGAGCAGCGGTCAAACTCTCTTATGATGCCGAAAAGAAGATTACCGCCATTGAAACCGGCGAACCGACTATCAAGGATGCCTCTAGTGCTTGGGCTGCTGCAACCAACTTTACTGCAAAGTACACCTTCACTTCTACTGAGTCCCGTACTGCTTACCATAAGTACTACACTACTGTGAAGAGCGAAATCGAGAAAGCCTTAGTCGGAAAGACTATCAATGAAGCTTTAGCTCAGGAATTCGCTGGTGCTAAAGTCGAAATCAATCCGGCTGACTTAGAAGCCACTAAGTACGATGTTGTCGAGAAATATCGTTATGTTGGTGCCGGCGCAACCCAAACCGATACTCGTATTTCGGCTGCTATCTACGGCGCTTTACAGACTGCTTTAAAGTAAAACCGGAAAAAGGTCAGAAAAATGATTAAGAAGACAACGACTATTGAAGGAAACAAGAAACTTGCGACTCAGCCGACGGTGAGTCTCAAGGTTCCTGAATTCCTTTATATCGCAACGGCGAATGCCCGTTGCCCAAAAGCAGAAATCTATGTTCAGCCTGGTGACCATGTCAATCGTTATCAGGTCATTGGCAGGCGTCATGCCAAGTTCTTTGATCAGCCGATTCATGCAACCTGCTCCGGAACTTATATCGGACTTGAAAAACACTATCATCGTTCTGGAAAGAGGACGGATTTCAGGAAAATCCAGAATGATTTCCAGGATACCGTGGATCCGAGCGTTGGCAAAGAACGGACTGACGAGGAAGTCTTAAAGCTGACCCGCAAGGACAGGGTTGAAATCCTTAAGGAAAAAGCATCGGTTGGTCTAGGAGGTTCTTCCTTCCCGACTTATGTGAAGTTTGATACCGACAAGAAGATTGATACGATTCTTATCGATGCTATCGAATGCGAACCTTATATTTCTGCTGATCATCGCATTGCTTTAGAAGATCAGGAAATTGTCGTCAAGGGCATCAAGCTTGTCAGGCAGGCTTTCAATTGCCACAAGGCAAGGATCTGCATCAAGAAGGATTACAAGGATCTCGAAGCACTGTACAACAGCTATCTGGAACGTTGCCCGAATGATGGAATCTCTGTTAAAAAAGTCGGAAACTTCTATCCACAAGGATGGGAAGTCGCAAGGATCAAGTCTGCTACCGGCCTTACTGTCGAGCAGGGACATCTTCCGAGCGAATATGGCATCAGGAACTTCAATATCTCCACAATTATTGGTATCTATAAGGCAATTAAGTACAACCTTCCAGTAACGGAACGTATTATTTCTGTCACTGGTGACGGCATTCAACATCCGACGAACTTCAAAGTCCGTGTCGGAACGCCTTTAAAGTACGTTATCGAAGCCTGCGGAGGCTATACCGAAGGAGACAAGAAGACCCTTATCTTAGGTGGACCTAGGATGGGTGAATCTCTCCCGAGTGATGACGCTATCATCACGAAGACTGTCACATCCGTTCTTGTCTTTGATCATAAGGATGTTAAGCCTTCTCCTTGTATCCGCTGTGGTTCCTGTGTCAGGTCTTGCCCAGTTGGTTTACAGCCGGTCACCATCAGGAACACGAGGAACACGAGGCCAGTGGACCGTGAGAAGATCAAACTTCTCAATCCGCAGAACTGCATCGGCTGCGGCCTTTGCTCCTACTCCTGCACGAGCCATATCGATGTGAAGTCCTATGTCGCACGTGCCAAAGTCATTGCGAGGTTAAAGTAATATGGTATTCGTCAAAGAAAACGCACCTCATATTCACCGGAAGGATTCTCTCTTCCGCAGGAGGCTTGATGTCCTTATCGCTCTTCTTCCTGTTGTTGTTGCTGCTTTTGTCTATTATCCCATCGCTGCTCTTCGCAATATTCTGATTTCTGTTGCGGTCAGGGAACTCTGCGAATTCGTTTTTGTCCTTATTTATCATCGTATTCCTTACGATGGCAATAAGCATAGCCTTGCCGAGCATTTTAAACATGCTATCGGATGCTACACTATTGATAATGCAATGGTTCCGCTTGTCTCTGGCGTCATCTATGCCTTAATCAGGCCTGTCGCCACTACAAATCCGAACTTCATTTATTATCCTTTAATTATTGGTGCCATCTTCGGTATGGTTCTTGGCAAGCTTGTTTTTGGCGGAACGGGAAAGAATATCTTCAATCCTGCTCTTGTCGGAAGGGTCTTCGCTAAGCTCTGCTTCGGCAGCAAGTATGCTAACCCTGCTTCCACAACGATTGCTCCGAATGAAGTCTTCACCGGCGCTACTGCCTTAGATCCGTCTAAGTTCTCTCTAGCCAATAAGGTCTATTCCATCAATTCCTCTGCTCTTCTCGATAGGTTCTTAGGAAAGAGGAATGGTTTACTTGGTGAAACCTGCAAGATTGCTATTCTTATTGGTCTTGTTTACCTTATTGTCCGTCATACGATTGATTGGCGCATTCCGGCTAGGTACATCGGAACTGTTGCCTTCAGGTCTTTGATTGTTGGCGCCATTATCTATGGTGGCAACAAAGAGACCTTATCGGCTAGCTATCCGTTTGCCTTCAGGGCTTATCAGTTATTAAGCGGTGGACTTCTCTTCGGTGCTGTCTTTAGGGCAACCGATCCGGTCACTTCTCCGCTGACTCATCCAGATCGTTTGATTTATGCTGCTTTCCTTGGCGCTTGCACTAGGGTCATCCGTCTCTTTGGCTCCCTTCCGGAAGGTGTTGCCTTCTCTATCCTGATGGGCAATGCTTTAACTCCGGTTATCGGATACTATAAGTGGTCTACGACTAAGTACACTTGGAAGAACAGGCTTGTCTTAGGACTTGTCATTCTCATTCCGACTCTTATCACAATCTGGGCTTCCTGCAGGAGGGTTTTCTAATGAAATCGAAAATTCTCAAGGTTTCTATTACCTTAGCTGCGATTGCCGGTATTTCCGCTGGCTTGATCGGTGTTGTCCATGCTATCACTGCTCCGGTCATTGCCAACAATGCTATCAAGCAGCTTGAATCTCAGAAGAAGATTCCGTTTGGCAAAGATGTCGATATTTCGGATAAAGAGAACGACTTATCTCAGTTTACTCTTAGCTATGTTAAGAACAGCTGGGATGCAACCAAAGATGGTGCTAAAGTCGGTACGCTCTTCAAGACTTCTGGTACGAACCAATATGGTTCTGTTACTCTGTTGATCGGTGTCTACAATAATGGTGACCTTACACAAAGGTCTATCCTTGAAAACTCCGAAACCTATAAGAGCACCTTGGAAGAAAATTACATCAATCTTTTCAACAAGGCTGATGATAAGAAAGCTGCTCTTAACAACGTCAAATGCGGTGCTACTTTCGGTGCTAACTTGATTAACTCTAGGATCAGTGAAGCTGTGGATGTTGGTTCTGGCAAGGTAGTTACAGTTACCAGCGATGTCAGCGAACAAGGCCAGACTGCCTTTGGCAAGGATGTTGCTGATCATTACAAAGACATTTCTCTCTCTGCCTATAAGCTCACCTATGTCCAGAAAGCCTATACGGCTAGCAAGGGCGAAGATGAAGTGGTCGGTAACCTTTACTTCGCTAAGCTGAAAGCCGGCGAGGAAGAAATCCCGGTCTATCTCGCTATTACCAAGGACAACAAGTACGGAAAGATGGTCTTCGATGGCGGATACACTGCCTCTTCTTCTGCAGAAGCCTTTGTCAGCGGCTTCAACGGAACCGAAGACAAAGCCGCTTACCTTGATTCCTTAAAGGGCAACGGCAGTGCTTCCGGAAGTGATATCACCGCTGGACCGACTTGGCCGAGCGATGCTAACAAAGACGATGATTCTTCAAATTCCGGATCCACTTTGGATGATACTCAGGCAGCCTTAAAGGGATTTGCACTCGAGGCAAGGTCGATTTCTAACGGAACAGCTGAACAGGATTCCCGCTTTGCTTGCTTCGAAAGCGGTGAAGTCGATGGCTTCTCGCTTCTCAGCAATGCCTCTGGTTCCTTCATCAAGAAAATTGATAAGGCTACCTTGGCTGGCAAGGATGTCGCTTATGTCTATGATCTGAAAGGCGAGAATGATACCCAGGGCGGTAAGAAGCACAGGGAAATCAGCTTTGCCATCTATCTCGATGGAAGCTTAGGAAAGATTGCCGTCATCGAAAACGGACAGACTCCAAGCTACTACGCTCCGATTAAGAGCAAGTTCATCGATGCTTACAATGCTTCTAGCGACCGTAAAGCCTTCCTTAAACAGGATAGGAAGAGTGTCGTTGCCGGTTCTTCTTCCGGTGCTCAACTCCTTGTCGACAGGAGGAACGAAGCGATTCATGATGCGGAGGCACGTTAACTATGATTGCAAATAAAGAAACTGCGGTAACTGAAACCGCAACGAAGGCTTCGAAACAGAAAAGCGAGAGCAGCTTACGCCATAAGGCTGCCTTCGTTACCGGAATCTTCAAGAATAACCCTCTCTTCATTGCTGTCCTTGGCACCTGCCCTGCACTTGCTGTCACGACTTCCTTCGAGACAGCGTTAGGTATGGGTATTCTCTTCACCTTTGTTCTTGTCTGTTCGAACGTAATCATCTCTCTTCTCCGGAAGCTGATTCCAGAGGAAATCGAGATTCCTGCTTTCATCGTCATCATCGCAGCCTTCGTTACTATCGTTAAGAGGTTTACAAATGCCTTCATTCCGAACCTGTATGCTTCCTTAGGTGTCTTCCTCTCCTTGATTGTTGTTAACTGCGTCGTTCTCGGCCGTGCAGAAGCCTTTGCAAAATACAATGGCCCCTTGGATTCTCTCTTAGACGGTCTTGGAAATGGTATCGGATACACTCTTGCCATTGTCATCATCGCCTTGATCCGTGAAATTCTTGGAACCGGTAGGCTTACTTTCGGAAAGGTTTTCACCTTTATTCCGACCTATTCGCTTCCGATTCTCAAAGGCGCTTCCTATGACTTCTCTAGGTCTGTTTTCACCAATGCAGCTGGTGGTTTCATTGTCTTCGGTGTTGTTCTCTTTGTCATCAATGCTATCACTCTTCATAAACAGAACAAGAAGAAATTCGAACTCAAGAAACAGAGGATGAATGCTGCTAAGACAGCTAAGAAAGGAGCTTAATCACGATGACTGCTGCTACACCATATATTGTTACCTTCCTGCTTGCCATCTTGACGGACAGGCTCGTTAACAACGTTGTCTTAAGTCGTTTCTATGGAATCTGCGCCTTCATGGGCGTTTCCAACAAGGTCAAGAACTCTTTCTCAATGGGTCTTGCCGTTGTCTTCGTTATCAGGCTTGCTGCTCTTATCTGCTGGCCGCTTTACTACTATGTCTTAGTTCCGCTCAAGATTGTGTTCAGGGATACTCTTACTTATATTCTTGTTATCGCTTCCCTCGTTCAGATTGTCGGCAGGTTCATTAAGAAATTCTCTCCTACCCTTTACAAGGCCTTTGGTATCTACTTACCTTTGATTACGACCAACTGTGCTGTTCTCGGTGTTGTTCAGGAGAACACGGATGTCGGAATCAAGGTCGGTCAGACTATGGCCCAGAACTTCGGAAGGAGCAGGGCTAACGCTCTTGGTACTTCCTTAGGTTATCTTATTAGGATTGTCATCTTCGCTTGTGTCCGTGAACGCAGGAAGGAAAACACTTCTACGACTCCGAAGGCTTTCCGTGGAACTGCCGAAGCTCTTGTTGTTGCCGGCATCAGGGCAATTGCTATCAGGGGCTTAAGGGGCATCGGTGCTTAACTTTCTGCTTTCTCGTCCAGCACAGATTTCTCTTGGTGTTCTCTTTGTTGTCGTCCTTGTCTCTGTTTTCATTCTAGTCTGCATTCTGAATCATCGGACTCCTGTTCCGAAAGGATGTGAGCACTTGAAGCCAGAGGAAGGAACCTGCAAAGGATGTCAATTAGCACCAACGTGTCCGATCCGGGCTGTCCCAGAACTGAAAGAAGAAAAATCTGAAAAGAAGATTCAAAACGAAAAGGAGAATCAAAATCATGAATAATTGGGCAATGGCTGGTATTGCATTTGCAGTCCTCCTTGGTATCGGAGCTCTTCTTGGCGTCCTCCTTACGATTGCTAGTAAGAAGCTTGCTGTCAAAGAAGATCCTCGTATCAAAGAAGTGGAAGCCATGCTTCCGAACGCAAACTGCGGTAACTGCGGTTATCCGGGATGCCATGAGCTTGCAGCTGCTCTTGTCTCTGGAGAAGAGACTAAGGTCAGTAAGTGCAAGGTCGGTAACAAGGATAAGAACTTTACTCCAATCATCAAATATCTCAAAGATCATCCAGGAGAAGACGGAAAGACAAACGTTCCGACTCTCTAAAATCAGAACTAAAAAAAGGAGGCCGGACGCCTCCTTTTTTATTCCCTGTATTGGATGATGATGTTTTTCTCTCGATTGAGAGAGACTTTTGCTTCAGCTCCGTTTTTAAAAGGAAGAGATGGCGGTATATGTCCTAAGTCGACATCGAGTAGCCTTGGTTTATGGAATCCTTCGAGAGCTTCTAAGATTGCTTTTTTGCTATCGATAGATAGAATCTCCTGCTTCTGGCAAAGCGGCCGGCCGAAGAGGAACCTGTTTGTGTTATTAAACCATCCGGCTTCTCTTAACTGAATCAGTCCTCGATAGATTGCTAACGGATTCAGGTCGCAGGACTCAAGATAGAAGATAAGGCCTTCTTTGTGCTTGCTTTGGAATTCTTTCCTTTGGTCAAACCGGGTTCCGCACAAGGTCAAAAGGCAGTCTAAGCATCCACCAATCCTTGTACCTTTGACTTCGGATTGATAATGAATCGGGGTGATGATTTTCTTTTCGGTTAAATGAAGAGGCTCTAGAGGATTATTGGTTTCGAAGGGAGGAGAAAAATAAGAATAGCCTTTGTATTCTTTTTCTCCGCTTAGCCTTCTTATGGCATCTTTTTCTGCATAGCACAAGGGGAAGGAAAAGTAAGATGGCGCATTAGAAGAGTAGATGGACATGACTCCTGCAATTGTGGTCAGGGTGAAGGCTAGGTTTGTGTTATCGCTAGACCCTAAGAACCACTTTGGCTTAGCCTCTTTTATTTTTTTAAAATCAAGATAAGGAAGCCTGTCTACTTCCCTCTCTCCTCCACCGACGGATAAAAGAAGCTTTGAATCACTGAAATAGGCAGTCCTAAAT
>URQF01000036.1 GCA_900549915.1 uncultured Mollicutes bacterium
AGTTGTTCCCAAAACTACGTTATTTATTCCCCTTATCTGTTTTGGAAACAGTCAGGAGGTATCGAATATGAAAAACAAAGAAGTTAAAAATTATGAAAAAACCGAAGGATTCGCTCGTTTCAAGAAAAAGCTGCTTCGTGAACATAGGATCAAATCCCTGCTCTTCGGTGTTGCCGGCGGCTTAGCTGGCGCCGCTATCTCAATTGCAGCCTGCAGATTTGCCAATCCTTCCGCAATGGTCTATGCAGCTCCAATCGCAACCGCAGCTGGTTTAGCCGCTGCCTTCGCTGCTGCTTACTTCATCAAGAAACCGACTGACAAGAAAATTGCAGCCCGTCTTGATAAAGAACTTAACCTTCAGGAAAAGGTTTCGACCAGGGTTGAATTTGAAGGCAAAGATGGCGTGATTCTGAACAAACAGCGTGAAGATGCAACGGTCAAGCTGGATGAGAAACCAGTCAAAGCTGTTCAGAGGAAACTGGCTAGTGTTACCATTCCAGTTCTTGTTGTCGCTGCTGGTCTCTTCGCTGGTTCCTTCTTCATGCCGAATATTGCCCAGTTCCCTTCCCACATCAAAGATCCAATCAACGGTTCTAATATTGATTCCGTTGATTCCATCGTCCATGTCATTGCTAGTAGCGCCAAGGGAGATATCGACGATATCGATCCAGATACGGATGTGAACGATAAAATCGATCAAATCATCGATCGTGTCCAAAACGATCTTGACGGCGAGACGGATGAAAACAAGCGTAATGATATTGTGGAAACCGGTAAGGATGACATTGACAAGATTGTCGATGACGCCAACTCCAAAGACGAAATCGGTGATGAGCTCGTCAAAAGTGACGATGATAACTTAAAGCTTCTTGGAGAAGCTATTAAAGCAGGCGATGAAGATAAAATCACGATTGCCTTAGGCAATCTGAAAGACGAAATCAATAAACTAAGCGGTCAGCAGCTTGTTGATAAGCTTCATGCTATTGCTGCTGAAATCCGGAAAGCCTTAGAGAATTCTCAGATTCCGGAAGGTGATCCGCTTCGTGATGCCCTTAAGAAACTCGCAGATGAGTTTGACAAAGAGGCAGACGAATTAAAAAAGAATCTCGACAACGGAAAGGATACTTCTGATCAGACCAAAGATAATCTCGACCAAAAAATCGATGATGCCAACAAAGACATCAACGACTCTATCAATCAGCAGAATAAAAACCAAGCTGCGGGTGAGACTGCTAAAGATGCTCTTGATCAGATGAAAGATCCGACTCAGAACGGTCAGAACGGAAACAGCGGAGATCAGGAAGGCTCCGGTGAACAAGGTTCTGGCGAAGGCCAAGGTGGTTCTGGTGAACAAGGCTCCGGTGAAAAAGGCTCTGGCGCAGGCGAGGGCGGTTCCGGAGAGCAAGGCTCTGGTGAACAGGGCTCTGGTGACAAAGGCGACCAAGGCAACAGCGGAGATAAGGGCGATAAAGGAAACAACGGTTCCGGCAATGGAAACGGTATCCAAGATGGTGATCACAAAGGTGAAGGCGCTGGTGGAGGCACTGGCACTATCGATGGTCTAGGCCATGATCATGTTTATACCGATCAAGGCGACACCGAGTATGGTGATGTCATCGATGGAAGCAACGGCGATGCTCAGGACGATTGCAACCAAAATGGCGATGACGATATCAATGCTGCCTTGAAAGATTACTTCAATGAGTTATATGGCGATAAGGACAAGAAAAATCCGTAATCTGAGCCGAATCTGAAAACTAGTTTCTAATTTACAAAGGATATATACAGAAAATGGAAAACGAGCAGCTTATCAAGAATTTCAGTGATTCCGTGACGAAAATCAAAACCGAGCTCCATAAGGATATCATCGGTCAGGAAGAAGTCTTAGATGCGGTCATCATCGCCGTCATCTCGGGTGGTAACGTTCTTCTGGAAGGTGTCCCTGGAACTGGTAAAACCCGTCTTGTCCGTTCTTTAGGACAGACTTTGAACCTTCCGTTCAGCCGTATTCAGTTCACACCAGACCTTATGCCAAACGATGTCACTGGTGCCAATATCATCCGTAAAGATGAGAACGGCAACTTGGTCACAACGTTCCAGAAGGGTCCTATCTTCGCTCAGATTATCTTAGCCGATGAAATCAACCGTGCTACTCCGAAGACCCAGTCTGCAAGGCTTGAGGTCAGGCAGGAACACAAAGTCACTGTCTCGGGCGTCACTTATCAGATGGCTGAGCCTTTCTTCGTTCTCGCAACCGAGAACCCGATTGAGCAGGATGGTACTTATCCGCTTCCGGAAGCTCAGATGGACCGTTTCAGGTTCAAGGTCATCATGTCCTTCCCGTCTGCTAAGGAACTTGGCGACATTGTCAACAGGACTCAGAAGAACAGGAACGAAAATGCTACGAAGGTTGTTGATGGACCTAGGATCAGGGAAAGGCGTAAGCTTGCTCAGGATGTCCCGGTCATTCCGGAAGTCTTGGACTATGCTAGGAACCTTGTCTCTCATACCCATCCGGAATTAGAGGAAGGCGGTGAGGTTGCCAAGAAGTACATCCGTTATGGTGCATCTCCTCGTGCTGCTCAGGCTTTAATCACTGGTTCCAAGATCCGTGCCTTGATCCATGGCAACTATAACGTTTCTTACGATGATATTGATGCCCTTGCTTATCCGGTTCTCCGCCATCGTATCAAGATTAACTACAATGCAATCAATGAAGGCCTGACGATTGATAAAGTAATCGGTCTTCTCATTAAGGAAAACAGAAAGAACAAGTAACCCAATATGAAACAAGCGATCGACGAACAATTTCTCCAGCAAATCGAGCAATTTACGTTGGCTGTCAAGGACAACGTCGCCGGTCTTTTCGGTGGAAACCACAAATCCAAAAAATATGGTTCTTCCTGCGAATTCGCTGATTATCGTGACTATATCGAAGGGGATGATGTCACGAAAATCGACTGGAACCTTTACGGTAAATTCGAGAAGAGGTACTTAAAGCTTTATCTCGATGAACGTCAGAGGCATACTCGTATCTACATTGATACGAGTCGTTCCAGGAGCTTCTTCAACAAAGACGAGATGGCTCTTAAGATTGCATCCACCCTTGCTTTCAGGTCTGTTTCCGATAGGGACAAGGTCACAATCTATGCCTTAAAAGGCGACTATGCAGAACCGATTATCGAAAACTTAGTCGGTAAAGATAGTTACAGGAGTTCCATCAACCAGCTCAACAAGGTCAAGTTTGACGGAGAATCGAGTATCTCGGATGCTATTGTCCGTTCGACTGTCGGCTATGGAGATGGAAAGAGCATTATCATCTCGGATTTCTGTTCCGACAGCAACTTTACCGATGCTGTTGATTATCTTAGAAACAAACGCCGCGATGTCAGGTGCATCCAGATTCTCGGCGATGAGGAGGTTCATCCGCAGTTCCGTGGAAAAAGGATCATTCATGATTCGGAAAATGATGATCGTTTCTTCAAGGATAACATCAGCCGTGATGTTATCAACGCCTATCAAAAGGCCTTGAAGTTTGTCCAGGATAAAATCAAGAATTTCTGTCTTTCCCGAGAAGCCGACTATATCTTCTGTTCCACCGACGAACCCTTGAAAGAGGTGTTCTTAAATAAGAGGTTATCTAGGGGGGTTATCGAATGAGTTTCCAATATCCATATGCTCTCTTGGTCCTTCTTGCCATTCCGGTTCTTATTCTCATTTACATCTTACGGAACCGTTATAAAGAAGCGACCGCGCCGTCTACCTACCTTTGGGAGCTCAGTCAGAAATTCCTTAAGAAACGGAATCCGTTCCATTCCAGGGAAAACCTGATTGCTCTCTTTGTTCAGATGTTTGCTATTGCCTTCATGGCTGTCACTCTTGCCCATCCGATTTTGAGTCTGAAAGGACAAGCAGAAAACAGGGTCTTCGTCCTTGATGGTTCTGCTAGCAGGAACAGGAAGAGGGAAGGAACTGGCTATGATGGGAAAGAGACCAAATTCGAAGTAGCAAAAGAAGACATTCTAAAGAAAGTCTATGCTGCAAAGAAAGGTTCTACTTTTACTTTAATTGTCACGGATTCTGGGGAACCCAAAACTGTTTGTGAAGGTATCCAGGACGTAACAAGGTTTGAAAAGTACAGGGATACTGTCAACTGTTCTTACGCTACCAATGAGATTAAGGATTCGATTTCCTTAGCACAGAAGTTAGTTTCTTCTGGTAGCGGTAGCGATGTCTATCTCGCCACGGATAAGAAAGTCACTTGTGATGACAATATCCATCTTAGGAGTTATTTCAACGATAAGCAGACCAATTATGCCATCACCAATGTCAAATATGAGAACAAGGATGGTGAAAATGGCACGAACATTGTCATTACTCCGACTTATGTCTGCTATGATCATGACAATGCTAGGTTCCGTATCCGCTTTGCCATCAACGGCAAGGATTTAGGTTCGGTTGCCACTGTTACAGCAGTTTCAGCTGGGCTTGAGTATTCCAGTGGATATGGTTTTAAGTTTGATGATCCTATCGAGTCCATTACCTGTACCATTGATGAAGACTACAACGAGAAGAAGAAAGGTTATGTAGACTGCCTTGAAGACGACAATTCCTTCACTTTCTACAATGAAAAGAACGATAGGCAGGCTAGTGTCCTTTTAGTCAGTAATCAACCTCGTTATCTCAGTACTGCATTCAAAGCCTGGGGTGTTACTTGCACCGTTGTTTCTCCTGCTGCTTTCAATACTACGAGCGGATACGATATCTACGTCTTCGATTGTGTTTCTCCGAAAAAGCTTCCGACCGATGGTGCTATTTGGTTCATTTCTCCGAAGGAAGATGTTGCCGATACTGGTTTCACCTATGTCAATGACTATTCGGAATCTGAAAAGGGATTCACATGCACCTATACGGATAACGACAATAGTCTGACTTATCAGCAGCTTACTAAGAACCTTGCCAAAAAAGATGTTCTTGTCAGTTATTATAAGCGTTATACGCTTGTAGATGACTTTACAACCATTCTTGCTTATAAGAATGTTCCTATGATCTTCGCTGGCAAGACTTCCTACGGCCAGCGCGAAGTTATCTTCTCCTTCCCGTTACAGAGTTCTAGCATGCCTGTCACTTATGATTTCTTACCACTGACTCGTAACCTGGTACAGTTCTCTCATCCGTCCTTATTAGATAAATTCAGCTATACGGTTGGAGATACCCTTGCTATCAATGCGGGAGATGAAGTCGAGACTAGGACGATGAAACGTCCAGACGGAACTGCGGTTCCGATTGTCAAAGGAACAAGCCAATACCTCAGCTATGAATTTGATGAGGTCGGTACATATGTCCTTACTGCCGTTAATACGGATAAGACTGGTAAGGAAGTTTATAGGTACGTCAAATACCCAAAGGAGGAGGGAAATCCACTCATCGAGGATTCTAACGCCTATCAGATTGTTAAGAATCCGGATGCATCGAAGGTAAACGGCATTTTCGACTCGATACTTCCTGTCGCGATTGCTGCTGCTGTCTTCTTTGCCGCCGATTGGATCCTATATGCCCGTGAACAATAATAGAATTGATAATCCATACTTGTTCTTCATCTTGATTCCTCTTGTTGCACTTGTTCTCCTCGGCTTCTTCCTGATTCCGAAATACAAGCGGTATCGAATTAAGAACATCATCTCTCTTATTCTCCATCTTGTCAGGTCCGTTAGGCTTACTTTGGCCTTTGTCGATATTCAGTATGTCAAATCCAGTTCGACAACTGAATTAATTGTCCTTGCTGATTGCTCTAAGAGCGAATTCAACAATGGACATCAGATTGATAAGTTGATTAATGACGTCTATGCGCAGGCTGGCAAAGTCGATGGTACCAAAATCGGTGTTGTTGCCTTTGCAAAAGACCAGGAAGTCGTCAACAAGATTGGTAGTCAGTACGAAGCAAAGTCTATTCTGAAGTATTTCGAAGATGATTCGAGCTTCGATAACTCTGCCACTGACTTAAAATCCGCGCTTCGCTATGCAGATAGCCTCTATTCGAAAGATAGTGCTGTCCGCCGTAGGATTATCAGGAGCGATGGACTTGAGACGGATGGCTCCGCCATTGAAGCCTTAGACCAGCTGACTGCTGATTCGGTTCAGATTGATGCTATTTCTAGGAGTCAGCCGGAATTTGATGAAGTCGCTATCACTGGTCTTGATTACACTGATCGTTGCTACATCGGCAAAGACCAGAAAGTCAAAGTCTCTGTTAAATCGAAAAAAGGCGGACTTCTGACTCTTACTCTTGTCTGTGATGGACAGCAGGTTGCTCAAAGGAAAAATGAGCCTTGCAACAAAGGTATCAACGTCTATACGTTCGATATTTCAGCCGAAAAAGCTGGTACGTTCCGTTATGAAGTCTCTATTTCTGGTAGGAGCGATACCTTCGAAGAAAATAATAAGAGGTCTTTCACTCAGGAAATTTCAGATCACTACAATGTCCTTTACATCGGTGATGATTCCTCTGCCTTAGATAATCTTCAGACTTCGTTCCCTGCAAACGCTAAGTTCTCTTCTTGTTTGCTGAACTCCTCTGGCACGGCTAGCGTTCCTTATAACATTACTGACCTTATCAAGTATGATGAAATCATCCTGAATAACGTAAATAGGGAAGACTTAGATGAACCGGAACAGTTCGTTGCAAATCTTGAAACTGCGGTGAAAGATTATGGAAAGAGTCTTCTTACCCTTGGCTCTGTCTTTGCAGGCGCTGCCAAAGGCGACTATCTCTCTGACTATAATGCCAGGCTTCCGATTCAGAGTGAATCCGATGAGGGTAAAGCAATTGTCCTTGTTATTGATAACTCTGGTTCTAGGGAAAGCGACAATCGTTTGAGAAAGGCAAGAGATGGTGCTAAGGCGATTATTGGCAAGCTCAATGAACGAGATTACATTTCAATCGTTACTTTCTCTGATAAAACTAAGATTGTTAGTCCTCTGACTTCTGTCAAGAACAAAGAATCGGTCCTTAAGAGTATCACCAAGATCAAATCAGAAGGCGGAACTGTCAGGGCTGGCGGACTAAAAGCCGCACATCAGCAGCTGAAGAATTCTCCGACCGAAAACAAGTTTGTCATCACCTTGTCCGATGGTGATCCGTCTGAAAGCGTCGGCACCTTGACGAAGCTTGTTAAAGACAGGTATCAAGACAATATTATCTGCTCTTTCATTAACATCTCGAATTCCTCTGGTACTTCTCTGTTGATGAAATTAGCACAAGCCGGTGAAGGAACTTACTACTATTGTAAGACCGCTGCTAGCTTGGTTGATGTCATGGTCACCTCGGTTGTTACGGATGTCAATGAAAAGACAATCCAAGAAGCTTCGGAGGTTAAAATTATTGATACCAAGGATGATTCGGTTAAAGGTATCGAAGATCTTCCTTCCATTGATGGTTATAACTTCGTTCGTACGAAGAAATCCGCTAATACGATTCTTACCTTAACCTATAAGCACGAAAACGAGAAAGAGGATGGCGGCGATTCTTCTTCGGCTGTTGCTACCGTCCCTCTTTATGCCTACTGGGATATCGGAGATGCGAAGGGCCGTGTTGCTTCCTTCACTTCGAATTTAGGTTCTGCGTGGACGGATTCCTTCCGTCAAAGCGAAAACGGTCAGCTTTTCAGGAAACAGAGGATTGCTGAGACTCTTCCGACTCGTAATATCAATTCTATTCTTGATAGGAAATACGAAAACCATGGTGTTACTTCTTCTATCAGCTTCATTGCTGCTGAGAAGAACAAGAATGCCAAGATTCATATCAAGGTCACGTCTCCGGATAAGAAGATTGTAAAAGAGTATGATCTTAGGTATGATGGCTCTACGTTCTCTGCAGAAGTAGAGACTGGTGCAGTCGGACTTTACCAGGTTGAGGTTTCCTATTCCTATGATGTGACGAAAGAAGACGGAAGTGTCGAAACGAAAACGAATGAGCCGGAAGTAAGACAGCTGAACTTCGATTACTCTTCGGAGTATGACAGGTTCCCTGAGTCGACTTCGACTCTTCTCTATTCCTTGACCAAGAACACTGGCAAGGTGACCTATGACTCTGTCGACTATCAGATTAGCAGTTCCGAATTCGCCTTCAAATCCTACAAATCCCTTAATGTTGTCTTTAGGATCATTGCAGTTGTTCTTCTCTTAATTGATATCTTCGTCCGTAAGAGCGACTTCAAAAAGAAGAAAAAAGACAAAGACAGGAACCTTAGGGCTGGAAGCAAATAATGAAAAAAGAGACTGCGTGAGCGGTCTCTTTTTAAAGGAATAAATTGATAAAAAACGGCTCCAGAAGGGCCGTTTTTTATTGAATCAGAGAATGAGCGAGAGAAGGTAAAGAGTAAAGGCAGAAGCTGCGAAAAGGGCGGAAAACAGGAAGGAAGTCTTGATGCCTTCAAAGGCTTTGGTTTTGTTTTTGAGAAGGACGAATCCAAGAGTCAGAACGACAACGCCTAGACCAAATAAGACAATCCACTGAGTGGAAGAGAAACCATTTGTCGTATCTCCGAGAATCCAGATGCCACGTTCGCTGACTGCTTCATTTCCAGGAATCTGATGCCAGGAGATGAGGTCTGCAATGGCAATGACGGAGTAATTGAAGGTGCAGGAACCAATCCTGTTTCCATAGCCCGCATTGTAGTTGCGCTTCTTGAAGAGCTGTGTCGTAGAAATGATTTCAGGGATAGAAGTCGCAACGCCAAGGAGAACAGCACCGCCGACAGTTCCGTTTAAGCTTGGAATTTCTTTGCAAATCCTATCGGTCAGATAAGTAATACCGATGGAGGCACCGACTAATAAGACAGAGGCAATGATGAATAAGGTAACAATCTTCTTGATGGACCAAGTATTATCTGTTTCTTCTTTTTCAGCATCGGTCTCTTTTGGTTGAAGAATCAAGGCAACGACGTAGAGGCCAAGAGCAAGTAATGACCTAAGGTTGATATCACCAAGCCTGACCTGCCAATTGCTTGGAGCAAAGACGGCATAGAGGGCACAGATATACCTTCCGATAAGGATCAAAAGGGAAGTAATGTGGAATTTATCGATTTTTGCCTGATAGAAGTGCTTTGCGAAGACGAGAGTCAGAATCAGAAGTACTGTCAGGTCGAAGATATCCGAGCCTAGGATGTCACCGATGACTAAGGACGGATTTTGAACCCTTAAGACGGATGATATCGAAGTGAACAGCTCAGGTAAGCTTGTTACTCCAGCTAGCCTGACACCGCCTAAGAAGGCTCCAGATATTTTTGTTTTCTTATCCAATAAATCGACAAAGTCACCGAGTTTCCTAGAGAGATAAACCCTTACAACAAGAACAACAATATAGGTTGGATACAACCACCAAGTCATAAAAACAGCCTCCGTTTCTATAAGAATTGACAAAAAAGAAGAAAGCCCCTTAGTTTAGCTATCTTGTTATCGGTTAGTCAATGCAAACATCACAAATCGGACTTCGAAAAATAGATTATTTCCAAGATTCGCATGATTCGTTTTTAAAATCATGGCTTTTCATAGTTTTTCCGTAAGGAATGGAACAAGATTCTTCTAAACTCTGTGCTATTCGATATAATAATCAGGGATGGATAAATAGAATGAGTGATGACATTATCAATATAATTTTGCTGCTTTTATCCGTTATCGTTGGTTCCCTTGTTTTTGTTCTGCCACTTATCCTTCATCATAAAGAGGGAAGGAAGAAATTCACGAAGGAACATATTCCTCTTCTTATCGCATCCTGTAGTTTGATGGTTGGAACGAGGATTCGTGTTTGTTTATTGGATCAATACCCGGGTGGTCTTAATCAAGATGAAGCGAGTGCCGGGTATGATGCTTACTCTATCCTGAAATACGGGATAGACCATAATGGAAGGCATTATCCAAGGCATTTAATTGCATGGGGCAGTGGGCAAAATGCACTTTATTGTTATTTAGCAATTCCTTTTATTGCTAGGCTAGGAAATACTGCTTTAGCTCTTCGTTTACCGATGGCTATTCTTAGCAGCCTGACCCTTTATATTCTTTTCTTTACGTTAAGAAAAAGGCTTGGTGAGAAGAAGGCGTTGCTCTTTACTCTTTTCCTAATCATTAATCCTTGGCATATAAGGAAATCAAGATGGGCATTAGACTGTAATATCTTCCCGGATCTTGTTCTAATCAGCTCCCTTCTTCTTGCCTATGGTGTTAGCCGAAAGAACTACTTCTTCTATTATTTCTCTGCAATCCTTTTTGGATTTTCGGCTTATAGTTATGGAACGAGTTATTTCTTCCTTTTCTTCTTCATTATTTCCTTCTTGGTATATTTGTTTATCAAAAAGCCAAGGAAAAGATACCACCAGATTATTTATCTTGGAGTAATGTTTGTAAGGGTCGTTCCCATCATTCTTTTCCTTTATATCAATATTTTCAATAACTTACAAGCTCCGCCGCCGCAGCAGGGTGATCACCTTTGCTTTGACGTCGGTGAGGGCCACCGGGCCAAAATCCCGGCTGTCCTCGGATTGCGTGCGGTAGTCTCCCAAGATGAAGACGCTGTCCGCGGGGACGGTGTAGGGGTACTCGAGGGTGTCTTTCGCGTAGGTGGGGTAAAGGATCTCGCCGCTCTGGGCCGAGCCGTTGACGATCAGCGTTCCCGAATCGTCCAGTGCGATGAGGTCGTTCTCGCGGCCCAGGACACGGCCCACCCGGAGCTTGCCGTCCTGCTCATAGAGCACCACGTCGTTCTTGGCGTAAGTGCCCTGCAGGCGGTATGCGATCAGCAGGGCGCCCTCCTTGACGGCGGGGAACATGCTGTTGCCGGAGGCCTGTGTCAGCAGGAACACCTGCGTGAACAGCACCCACGCGGCTGCCGCCAGCACCACCACCCGGCCCAGTAAGCTGAGCGCGTCCCGGCGGTCCTGCGCGGCGTTGCGCCGCTTGTGCAGGGCTCTGCGCCCTGCCGTGAGCGGGTCTTGCGGAGGGAGTGTTTTTGCGGCTTTCGCCATCAACATCCCTCCTCATGGTTCTCTCCGGGAGGGGTATGGGCTTCCAGCAGGGCGTTATACCTTGCTCTCTCGGCCCGGATGGCGTTTTCGTACAGGCCGTAGAGCTCCTCCAGCTTCTTCCACATCTGCACTTCATCCACGCCGCCGAGCAGGTTCTTGCGGAACTTCACCTTGCGGTACCATTCCACGATCTCCAGCTGCTCCTGGCTGATGCAGGCATCCTCCGCGCCGGGCAGGCGCTGTGCGGGCTGCGGGCCTCCTTTGGCTTTTTCTTTTGCCATCCATCCACCTTCTTTCGTGATTTTATTTGGCTTGGAAGTTGGCTTATTCATCGTCGTCGCTCTTCCGTTTCCGGAGGAAGAGCAGCACGCCGCCGCCCACGACGACCACGAGGATCAGGATGTAGGGGAGGGTGTCGAGGAGGACACCGTTGTCGATTGTGGCGTCACGCTCGTTGATGACTTCAATCTGCACCAAATCGTCAGCGATCATATTCGTGTTAACAAGGATATCAATTGTCTTAGTGTCGGAAGTTTTATCTTCTTTCATGTTGTAAAC
>URQF01000037.1 GCA_900549915.1 uncultured Mollicutes bacterium
TGCACTATCTATTATGATTTTGTAATCCATAATCTACCTCCATCGAACTTACTATTATCCACACAAGGACTAAATAAGCAAATGTTTAAAATCAAAAGTCTCTTTTTTCCCTCCGAAAGCCGAAAAAAAGTCCTTTCATTCTTCTTTCTGTATTAAACTAAAAGAGATATGAAATCCCATCCGATTCAACATTTTATTACCGTCACCAAGCACCGGAACCAGGTCATTAAAAACGGATTCCATTGCGGAATCTTCTTCCATTGTCTGTTCCATGATTTATCAAAGTTCTCCTTTGCAGAGTTCATCCCATCGAGCCGGTATTATCAGGGGGTTAACTCTCCTATCAGGGAAGAAAGAAAAGAAAACAACGGATTTTCGTTTATTTCCTTCCATCACACCAAACGGAACAAGCACCACTGGGAATACTGGTGTGACTTCTATAGGGGAAGAATCATTGCAACGAATATTCCTTATAAATATATTGTCGAATACTGCTGTGACGTCCTCTCTGCTTCCAAGACCTATCATCCGGAATCCTTCAAAAGAGAAAACGGGCTCATCTTTTTCGAAAAGACAAAGTGCTGCTACTATAGGACAAAAGGAAGCATTGCTTTCATCGAATGGTTCTTCCGTGAATACAAAGAAAACGGATTCAAGAACCTGAAAAAGAAACAAACCAAAGCAAAGTACGAAGAAATCAGGGCACTTTATCCAAAAACAAGAATCTTCGATCAATTAGATCATACCTACCCTGTATAAATCGGATCCATGAAAAAAGAGACCGCCTCTTCCGGCAGCCTCTTTTCCTTTTAGATACGATTGTACTTCTTTGCGTTGGCAAGAAGGAATTCCTTCACCTCATCGGAGAAGTCTTCTTTGGAAGTACGATAAGACCAATTGTCTGTGCTAAGAGTAGAAGGATGATTGATACGAGAGAAATCGCCGAGAGCAAGAATATCCTGAATCGGCACGATAGCTAAGAAGGAGGGACCTGCATAGCAGAGAGAATCCAAAGTTCTTGTCAGATTTTCTAAGGTATCATCCTTATAGTCGACATGATAGAGATCACACTCTTCTTTTACACCCTGTTTGAAGACATTGAGCTGTTCCGGACTTAAATGATCCAAATATCCCTTCCTCGGTTCATTGTCATGGGTTCCCGTATAGCAGACCGTGTTTTCGCTAGTCTTGCTCGGACGCCTTGGGTTATTTCTATCTCCATCAAAGGCAAACTGGAGAACCTTCCTTCCCGGATATCCGACAGTCTTCCTGAGAGTCTTCACCGGTTCATCCAAAGTACCGAGGTCTTCGGCAATGATAGACAGATTCTTTCTTCCTTCAAAGAGTTTTTCTCCAGGCCCCCTGACCCACTTTCCATTCCGGGCAGTCTTCTCTCCATAAGGAATCGCATAGTAATCCGCAAAGCCACGGAAATGATCAATACGAAGAACATCGAAGATGGTGAGATTATGGTCAATCCGTTGATGGAACCAGGAATAGTTATCTTTCTTCCTATCTTCCCAATCATAGATCGGGTTACCCCATAGCTGTCCATCGGCAGAGAAACAATCCGGTGGAACGCCGGCAACAACAGTAGGATTATGCTTCTCGTCAAGACGGAAGAGATGCGGATACTTGTAGACTTCAACCGAATCCCTTGCTAAATAGATCGGCCTGTCACCGATAATCTTAATGCCTTTGCTATTGGCATATTTCTTTAAGGCCTTATACTGGGAAAGAACTTCATACTGTGTCCAGACATAGAAGAGATAGGTGTCCTTATGTTCCTTTTTGATTTTCTCTTCTAGTTCTGGAGAATAGGTCTTATATTCTTCATCCCATTCATACCAAGGCCGATAATGGAACCTTTCCTTCCTAGTCCTATAGAAAGCAAAATCATTGAAGTCTTTGTCCGCGACAAACAAACGGAAACGGGAATCCTTAGAGTCAAAACGGGAATAAGCTTTTTTGAGAAGCGGAATGCGCTTATCAAAAAGATTTCCGTAATTAACTCTCTTTCCATCGTCATCAAGACCAGAAGAATCAATTTCCTGTTTTGTCAGGAGTCCTTTCTCCCTAAGTCTATCAAGATCAATGAAATAATAATTGAGTCCGGTAGAGGATGGAGACTGGTATGGAGAGTCACCATATGCAGTCACATTCAGCGGAAGCATCTGCCAATAACTTTGTCCGCTTTCGGATAAAAAATCAACGAACTGATAGGCTTCCTTACCAAAGGTACCGATTCCATGCTGAGATGGCAGGGAGGAAACCGGCAACAATACACCTGCTTGACGTTTCGAAATATCCATAATTGAACCCTTTTCCACAGAAATGAATCCGTTTTCAGAAATTATTTTAGCGTGTTTTTTGAAAATTTCCATAGTGAATTGAAAAAACACCAAAGGAAATAGTCATTTGAATAGGAAATTGCTACAATATTCCCGTAAAAAGGCTTAATAAAGGTGATTGTATGTCAAAGAAAACAGTCAGTTTCGAAGAACGGGAAATCAATATCCTGTCCCGTTACTTCACAATCGATAAGGCAAAAAAGTCAAGGACAATAAACCTTTACTTTGATTCTTCTGAAGATTTGTTGGAAAATTCTCATCAGAAGGAAGAGAATCGTTTTTTCTCTCCCGATGTCAGGAGTGAAATCCAGAACGATCTTGCCAAAAGGCCGAGTACTTATCGTGCCGATATTGTCCTACGTGTCAAAGACTACGGCAAGAGGTCACCAGAGACTCTCAATAACAAACTGAATGATAGTTTCTCTAGGATGGGCTACTCCCACCAGAGTTCAAGAAAGAATACCTGGTTTGCAGCAACAAGGCTGATTCTTTTCGGCTTAGCAACTCTCTATCTAAGGTACTTCCTTCAGACTCAAGGCATTCTCAATGATCAGACCACAAACAGGGAAATTATCAAAGAGATTAGGGATACTACAGCCACCGTCTTTATCTGGGAGGCAGTTTCCATTCTTCTTGTCACTCCAAGCGAAGACACCTTGGTCAACGTTTCATCCATTCGAAAAATCAAATCGATCTCCTTTGCCGATCAAGAAGGAAACATTCTTCTTGTCTACTCCTCTGGAAAAGCAAAAGGAAAGTATCGTCCTCTCGCTTCCTTTAAAAAAGGAGCCCGAATTGGTTTATTAGTTGCAGGCGGAGGTCTTTGGGGCATGGGATTCACGATGCTTCTAAGCAGGATTTCTGTTCTTCTCCATCCAGAAGCACTCAAGCCCCTTTTTTCTTCCGATAGGGATGCCAAAGTACTTTTCCTGATTTTCACCATTTTCTCCATTGTATTTATCCTTTCCTGCTTCTTTGCAGGAATCGGTGCCTTTAACCTCTACAACCATTCTTCCCGGTTCCGTACCTTAGCAATCATCGGGGATATCGTTGTTGCTCTTGTCTTTGCTTTTGGCCTTTATGCCGGCATCATGACCAAAAACAGCAAGCTTGTCATCCAATGCGGATTCACGTTCTTCTTCCTCATTGTCTCTGTTCTCTCCTCCTTGTTACAGAGGCAGAAGCGTACTAATATCATGGATACCTCCCTTGTTGTTAAATTAGAAACCGCACAGAGTAAGAGGCAGGATGATATTGAAAAACGCGTCACTGAAATTCAGAAACGTCAGAAACAAGAAGCTAAGGAAGAGAAAAAGAACCAAAGAAAATGAAAGTCTTTAAGCAGACAAGGAAATTCTTCTTCACCCATTTTTACTTTATCTTCCTACCTGTTGCCATCAGGAGGGTAGGATATTGCTTTGCCAGGATTCTTAATTACCTTGGCAGGAAAACAGGAAATCAGTATCTTTCCCAAGCTAGGAGCGACTCTCTAAAAGATAGTCCGAATCTTGCAAACCAGGTGAACGCCTATTTTTCTCCTCTCTTAAAGCATGATCTAAATTCCGTCTTAGATATTTCCCTTCACTATAGTGATTGGCTAACACAAAGGAGAGGATACAAGGATGCTATCCAAGTCAATGATAAGGAAGCTATCCTTCTTTCCTCTTTTGTCCTTAATTTGAGGAAATCGATCCAAGCATACAGGATTTGGGGATTTCTTCTCGAATTAGGAACGTACTTCTTAGCAAATTTCATCCTCAGTATAGCCTTAAGAAATCAAAGGAACGTCAAGCGTGGAATCAAGCGATTCATCTGCCGTATCCTACTGAATTCCGTCCTATCCACAGCAATCGTGGCTCTGTTGACTTGCCTCTTCTCCCTAATGCCATGGCTAGGCGGAATCTCTTCTCTGTTCATCTTTATCTTCCGTCTTTGGTTCATGCTCTTCTCTGCCTGGATCCTCCAAGGAGAAAGAAAGGTCGATTTATCTTCTGTTTATAAATGGAAAAACGCATCTGGTTTCTACCTTGCCAACTTTGTCCTCAAGTTTCTGTCGACTAGGATCAGGTTCTTGATTGCTGCCTTTTTCCATGGTTCCTATCCTATTTTTCTTCTTTCTTCCTCCTTTTATAGGTATGCCGATAACATCTTGATCTACCAAGGCGAAGGTTATGTAGCAAGGCTCCGGGAGGGAAAAAGGAAATGAAGAAAGCAATCGGAATCGATATTGGCGGTGCTCACGTAAAAATCGGAATCGTGGATGAAGACGGGAATCTGGAAGGAAAAACCTGGATAGCCTGCAACGGAAAAACAAGGGAGGAAATCAGGAAAGAATCCGTTCATCGGATAGAGATCTATAAGCAAAAAGACAAAGACATTCTTGGCATTGGAAGGGGATGTCCTGGCAGCATTGATAGTCAACACGGCATTGTTTTATATTCCAACAACCTCAAAAGGAAAAACGTTCCTAGGAAAGACTTCTTGGAACAGACAACCGGACTTAAGACAAGAATCACAAACGATGCCAATGCCGCCGTATTAGGAGAATGGAGATTTGGTAAAGCAAGAGGCAGGAAAAACGTTGTTCTCCTGACGCTAGGAACTGGTCTCGGAAGTGGAATCATCGTCAATGGCAAGCTAAGGGAAGGAAAAGACGGTACCGGTGCTGAAATCGGACATAGGGTTCTTTATAAAAATGGGCGTCTATGCACCTGTGGAAGAAGAGGATGCAATGAAAGGTACGTCTCCGCAACGGGTCTGATTTTAAACGTCAAGGAAGCCATAACAAAATATGATTCCCCTCTTTTTTCCTCTTATGATTCCATAACAATTAAAGACATTTTTCTTTCCAAAGATAAAGACAGAGCATGCCGAGAAGCCGTTGATTCCTTTGTTTCTGACCTAAAGGAAGTCCTTATCAACATCAATGTTGTCTTTCGTCCAGAAGCAATCCTCTTAGGTGGCGGTTTATCCGACTTTTCCTCTTATTTTTTACCAGAACTAAATCAAAGAATACGAGAAGATAACTCCGGTTTTGAAGACAACCATCATGCAAGAATTTTAATAGCCGAAAACAAGAACGATGCCGGTATTATCGGGGCTGCTTCTCTTTGGTTATAAGACAAAGTTTTTCTTTTCTTGTATCCGGCTTTCTGTTATATTAATAACAGAAAAAGAAGGGGGAATTCTATGACACCAAATCTAATCTGTGCAATTGTCTTTGTCTGTCTGGCCTTCATTTTCATTATTGCAGAAGTTTGTACCATTGAGCTTGTTTCTATTTGGTTTGTGGTTGGCTCGCTCGTTGCTTTTATTTTAGCTAGGATACCTCAAGTTCCTTATTATGTGTCCATCATTGCCTTCTTTGCTGTCAGTCTAGTCATGCTATTTTCTATAAGACCTATCGCAAAGAAATTTGCTCCTCATCATAGGAAGTTCAATTCGGAAGGAAGGATTGGAAAAGAATACGTTCTTAAAAAAGCAATCCAACCGAATAAATTAGGTGAAGTCAAAATCGGCGATGTCATCTATAACGCAAAGTCTATCGACAATATGCCGATAGAAGAAGGAAAAGAAATTGTCATCAAAGCCATCGAAGGAAATACGTTAGTCGTTGAAACAAAAAAGGAGAACTAATATGACAACTGCTGGAATTGTTGTTCTGATCATTGTTGCCGTCCTCTTCCTTATCATCTTCATCGTAGTCCTTTCTTCGTTCCGTGTTGTCCGTCAGACAGAGAATTTCATTATCGAACGTTTCGGTAAATACCTAACCACATGGTCTACCGGCATTCACTTCCTCTGCCCGTTCACCGATCGTATTGTAAAGAAAGTTTCCCTAAAGGAACAAATCTACGATTTTCCGCCTCAGCCTGTTATCACCAAAGATAATGTCACAAGGCAAATCGATTCCATCGTCTTCTTCCAAGTCTTAGACTCAAAGCTTTACACCTACGGAGTCGAAAACCCGATTGCTGGTATCGAAGCATTAACCGCCACGACAAGGCGTAACCTGATTGGTGACCTTGACTTAGATGATACTCTGACAAGCCGTGACTATATCAACTCCAAGAGGCGTTCTATTGTTGATGAGGCCACGGATCCCTGGGGAATCAAAGTCACCCGTGTCGAAGTCAAAAACATTCTTCCTCCCCATGATATCCAGGAAGCAATGGAAAAACAGAGGCGTGCCGAACGTGAAAAACGTGAGAAAATCCTTATTGCCGAAGGTGAGAAGACCTCTGCCATCACTATCGCCGAAGGTAAGAAGGAAGCTGCTATCTTGAATGCTGATGCGGATAAGCAAGCAAAGATCAAAGCCGCTGAAGCTGAAGCTGAAGCAATTCTGAAAATCAAGAAAGCACAAGCGGATGGTGAACTCAGGGTCCGTGAAGCAGAAGCCAAAGGTATTGAAAGGATCAATAATTCCAAACCGACAAAGGAATCCTTAGCAATCCGCTCCTTTGAAACAAGGGAGAAAGTAGCGGACGGAAAAGCAACCAAGCTGATTGTCCCATCCAACCTTCAGGATCTGACATCCTACTTCGCTACTGCCAAAGAAGCTGTTCAAGAAGTTAAGCCTGTCGAAGAAAAGAAGTAATCAAAAGAAGGGACTGTTCCCATCACCGGAGCAGTCCCTTTTTCTGTGAGCGAATAAATTAGGCTGGATTTTCAGTCTTCTTCTTTTTCCATTGTATCGAATAAGGAAGCTTTTTGTTCAATACGACGATGCATAAAGGAGTAAAGCGGAAGATGTAATAAATCGGAATCGATAAAGCGAGAATAAAGAGAGTACCAACAAAAGTATACCTGATCCAGTTAAAGTTCCACCTCTGATTTGGCCCGATGTTAGCCGCCCATCCTTTCGCCATCAGTCGATAGACCGGGATGCCAATACTTTGCTGGAAGTTCAGAATAATCAACGTCCTTTGGCCAATCTTACCCATGATTTTGTTTGAAATACCATAACTGATCCTAACAATCGATAGACAGCCAAGAAGGGCTAAAGGAAGAACAATATAATAAGGAGAAAAATTGCTTCCCCACCTGCTCAGGTATGCATTATTGTAGTACTTTAAAAGAAGCTGTTGGACGAAGATGACAATGGCTAAACCGATAGATCCGATAAGGAAAGAGGGAATCCGTTTCCACAAAAGGGCATCATGGATTTTCTTCAATTCCTTGGAAGAGAATACATAGCCAAGAAAAACAAATATAGTCCCAAAGAAAGCGGAATCCATGCTCCAAATCAAAAATCCAGGAGTGAAATAATTGTATACGATAGCCAGAGCAAGGAAGATGCCTGCATAAATCGAAGAAAGCCAGAGTTTCCCTTTTCCAAGAGATACAATGCCGTAAAAGAAAAGCTCACTTGTGAACAAGGCACCAACAAACCAGATGGAAGTATATCTTCTTTCTTCTAAGCACTGAATCCTCTGATTCACAACCCAAGGCCAGGAAATAGCCTGATTATTTCCTTGAATACAGAAAGTAATCCTCGTTACAAACAGAGAAACAAGGCAAAGGACAAAATAAGGGATCACATAACTATGGATTTTTCGTTTCAGAAAGCCATAGAACCCTTCTTCTTTTCGAATCTTGACTGTCCTACCGCTCAGAAAGAAAAACAGCGGCCTATGAAAAGCATCAATCCATGCTGTTTCCCTCTCCTGTCCTCTTAGATGAGCAAAAATCATCAATGAGATGCCAATGAACTTTGCAACATCAATATATTCAATTCGCTTCTTATCTTCTGTTTTGACAGTTTGAATCGCTACCATTTCTTCCTCCACTCAAATCACTAAATATTATTGTATAGGAGGAGAAGAAAAAAAGCATACATAAAAATATCTTCCCAACAAACATCAGACAACAAAAACTGCCTCTGGAGACCAGAAGCAGTAAAGTGCAATTAGTACTTAATAGTACCGAAGATACGATCTCCGGCATCGCCAAGACCAGGGCAGATATAAGCGTGGTCATTCAGGCAACGATCCAGATTTCCGATAAAGACCGGAATATCAGGATAAACCTTTTCAAAGGCTTCAACTCCTTCCGGAGCAGCGATGATGCAGATGAAGTGGAGATTTTCACGCTTTGCACCATGTTTGATAAGCCTCTCCATAGCATCAATAGCCGATCCACCAGTAGCGAACCTAGGATCAAGAACATAGATTTCACGTTCTTCTAAAGAGTAAGGAAGCTTGCAGTAGTATTCAACTGGCTTATGAGTCGACTCATCACGATACCTTCCAAGATGACCGACTTTAGCGCTTGGAACAAGTTCAAGCCTTCCATCAACCATGCCAAGACCAGCACGGAGAATCGGAACGAAGCAGAGCTTCTTGCCGGAAATCATCTGAACAGTTGTCTTTTCGACCGGAGTCTGAATTTCAACAGGTTCTGTCGGAAGAGCACGAAGGGCTTCATAGCCCTCCCTGACGGCAATTTCCTTAACTAAACGACGGAATTCATTGGTTCCAGTGTGAACGTCCCGAAGCAAAGAAATCTTATGAGTGAGCAGAGGATGATTGAGGAGTGTAACATTCGGATACTTCTTTAAGTCCATAACGAAGGTCCTTTCTTTTATTTCCGGGATAATATTATACCGAATTCGATTTCTATTTAAAACCCGTATTTATCAAGCCTTTCCTGACTGATTTTCTTTCCGTGATCATAATATTCATAATCCTCTTGTGTAATCTCACGATAAACCTTGGCGGGTGAGCCAAAAGCAACAACATTATCCGGTATATCTTTTGTAACAACGCTTCCTGCTCCAATCACAGAATTGTTTCCAATATGAACGCCCGGAAGAATTGTGCAGCATGCACCAATCCAGACTCCATCTCCTATGACAACTGGTTTATTATATTCAATCCAGTTCTTTCTTAGCTTTGGATGAATCGGATGCGCGGCGGTCACAATGGTAACATTTGGTCCACACCTAACATTATTTCCGATAATAATTTCTGCGTCATCGATCAAAGTCAGATTGAAGTTTGCGTAGAAATCATTTCCAATCGAAACATGGCTTCCTCCCCAGCTTGAATGAAAAGGAGGCTCAATAAAGATATTTTTTCCTGCATTCTTCAGCCTTTTTCTTAGCATTTCTTCCCGAAGAGGAATGCTGCTTGGCTCTGCAATCGTATTGTTATAATCATTGACCTTCTGCCTCAATGAAATCTGTTCGTCACCAAGAACTCTAGGGTCATAAAGGTCTCCGCTATTCAGCATTTTTATATATTGGTCCTGCATTCTATGTCCCTCCGTATTTTTAATAATTTACCCTATTTTTGCTAATTTTTCATTAAGAGAGTAAAATAGAATCATGAAACGCTCGTTCGATGTTCTTTACGAAGATAAAGACAGGATTGCCGTGACAAAGAAAAGCGGTCTTTTGACAATCGCCAAAACCGAAGGCGATTATCATAACCTTTACCATTATGTCCGCGATTATTTGAATCGTAAAAAACAAAAATGCTTTATCGTTCATCGTTTAGACCGAGATACTTCTGGCATCGTCCTTTTTGCAAAAAGCATTGCTAGGAAAGAGAAGCTCCAGTCTGCTTTTGAAAGTCAGGAAGTCGGACGTTTTTATGAAGCTGTCATCGTAGAAGACAGGAAAGAGCCTCTCCATATCGAGCAATTCATCAACTATAACAAGAAATCTGGCAGGAGTTATGTCACCAAAGACAGAAAAGAAGGCAAGCTCGCTATCACGGATATCATCCCAGACCATAAAAATGATTTGGGCACTGCCATAAAGATCAAAATCGAAACTGGAAGACAGAACCAGATTCGTCTTGCCATTGCCTCTTCTGGCTACACCCTCTTAGGAGACAAAAAATATAGCCACTCTTCTTTCAAGCGAAGGATGCTCAATGAATACAGGATCATCCTTCCAAAGGACAAGTTCCGTAAGAACGTGTTCTATCTAAAGCCGCTCTGGTTAAAGAGGGACGATAGTTTTGATTTCGAATAGTTGCAAAGATTCAAAGGATTCCTTATTATTTCATTACCATGGTTATCACATTAGTTATAGACATCTTCGGAGATCCGAACAACGGAACTACCGTGACAGCTAGGCGTACAGCCAGCTACTTGCAGGATTTAGGAAACGAAGTACGAATTATCGGATGGATGTCTCCAAAGTCCGAACCGGATTTCCTCAAAAGATTCGAAATCCTTCGTTGCCGAAAAACAAAAATTTCCAATCTCTCTGTCGTTGCAGAGAACGGATTCACATTTGGAACCGCAACTGAGAAGGAAATCGCAGACTTTATCAAAGGAAGCGACGTAGTTCATCTCTTTTTCCCATTCCCTTTAGAAGCCAAAGTAAGAAAAGTTGCAAAAGCTATGGGCATTGCAGTAACAAGTGCATTCCATGTCCAGCCGGAGAATATTTCCTTCAATATCCATAGGGGAAAAATAGCACCGGTGAATCTGTTGATTTACCGCCTGTTCTATAACTGGCTCTATAAATTCACACGAACCATCCACACACCAAGTGAAACAAGGAAAGATTTAAGGGTAGAACATCATTATCCAAATGAAATCTATCCGATTTCCAATGGCATGGTTCCTCGCTTCCATCCAGAAAAAGAAGAAAAGCC
>URQF01000038.1 GCA_900549915.1 uncultured Mollicutes bacterium
ACGATATTAACCGATGATGAACAGAAAAAAGCCGGATACGGAATCAAGCTTTTCAAGCAGAAAAAAGAAAATACCGAACTTATCTTAGTTGGAAAAATAGATAATCTTCTGACCTTAGATTCCTTCCAAGGAATAACGATAATTAACTATAAGGATAAAGAAGAAGCCTTAGAATTCTGCTTTGCCCAAGTCAAAGAGAAAAAGTGTGATGCCATCGTTTCTTTCCGTGACCGCTTAGAAATAGCAGCAGCTTCGAATAAGTTCCTTATTCAGAAAGAGCCGTCTCCTCTTTATGTCACTTCCTATGCAAATGCCTATACCGGAAAATGGACTCTGTTAGGGGATTTCGGCTATCAGACAAATCCAAGCGAGAGCGATTATCTGAACTACTTAACCGAAAGGAAGACTATTCTTCTTAAGTTCAACGGCAGGAAGAATCCCGCTGCCAGATTTCTCCTTCCATCGGGATTATCAAGGGATGAAAGCATCACTTCTGTAATCCGTGAAAGGAAGAAAGATAAATCCTATAAAGGAGAAATCGAATCCCTTCATAGGCTAGAAGCCGATTCGGATATCCTTATCGGAAATCCGAATTTAGTCTGTGCAACAATTTCCGGCATCGAGCAAGGTATTACAATCTATAACGAATATCTTGAACAGGGAAGGAATGCCTCTATCCAATATAAGATGGGAGGAGCTCTCATCAAGAAACTAAGACAGAAGTTTGAATCCTCAATCGATAAGAAGTTCACTTCCGGAGGAAGGCTGCTTTATGGGTTTGATAAACCGGTTGTCATTATCCGAAAGGACACGGCTGCTGGCGGAATAAACGCCTGTCTGAACCTTGCGGATAATGCGGCAAATAGCCTGAAATAGCCATGAATATCCTAATCAAGCTTTCTGGCATTGAAAACAAAGAAGAACTGATTACAAGGATCAAGAAAGAAGCCTTAGACAGCTCTTCCTCTTTCGAATTCTATTTGGATTGTCCTTCTAGTGAATTTACAAAATTCGAAGGGTTCGATAAAATCCATCATTTTCAGAATGATGGGGTTGCTCTTTCTGCTGTTATCCAGAAAAAGGAAGAGACAGATGGTCCGATTCTTTATCCTTTAAACAGTTTAAATGATAAGCCTTCCTATCTTTTTGTCCTCAATAAGGAGAAAGATTCCGTTTGCGAAAATAGGATTAGCACCTTTTACTCTTTTGTCAAAGAAGATAGCCTCACTATATCTCTTTTCTCTAACAGCTTATTTAGTGAAGGGTATCCGATTAAGGAAAACTGGAATAAAGAATCCGTCACTGAGCTATTCACGAAAGAAAACTCCTTCTCCGTCTTAAACCAGTACGATTTTCAGCTCCTCTCGGATGCTTTCCTTACCATTAAGGCATTCAAGAAGAAAGAAAAAGAGAGCAAGAAGACCCTATTTTCCGATGTCGGGAACTACTTCTTCAAGAACTACATGTCTCATCCTAAGGATCTGACAAGGGAATTAATGCTTTCTTCCTATGGTAGGACATGGAAGGAAGAGGTCCTTTATTTCCAGATAACAAAAAAAGGAACAAGGAAAGAGTATCTTTCCCTGTTCCGGCTTAGGAAACTCTATCAGAAGAATCACTTAACAATCTTAAAATAAGCAAGAAGGAAGACAAGCAAAGCCTGCAGAAGGAATAATCCGATATTAATGAAGAGAAATTTCCGATGGCCGAGTTTATCCTCAAGACGGATTTCCTTTGACAGAATATAGACAAGCAGAACTCCGGAAGCACCGAAGAAAACAGAAGAGACAAGTACTTCGCTGAGCTTATACCGTTTTCCGTCTCCCCGAACTCCTTTGACATAGGCAAGGGAAGACCTGACGCCAAAAAGAAAACCGGCAAAGACAACAAAGATTGCCCAATAAGATGGAATTGAAAAGGATAGAATCATGAGATAAAGGAAAAGGGCTCCGGATTAGATGAAGCCCTTCCTTTCATTAATGTTTACTTCTTCTTCAGGTACTTGATGCAGTCAAGCGTGACGGCAGCAAGAATGATAACGCCCTTGATGGCGAGCTGGTAGTTTGCATCGGTGATACCAATCATCGGCAGAATGACGCAGATAGCCTGGAAGATGAGAGCGCCGATAACGACACCGGAGATCTTTCCGACACCGCCAGAGAAAGAGACCCCGCCGACGACACAGGCTGCAATAGCATCGTTTTCCCTACCCTGACCTGTCCTTGCACGGACATTGCCGGAATAGATGGCGAAGATGCTACCGCCGATACCATAGTAGATACCGGCAAGAATGAAGACGCCTAATGTAACCTTGAAGACATTAATACCGGAGACGGCTGCTGCTTCCGGGTTACCACCGACAGCGAACCTGTTCTTACCGAATTTTGTCTTATTCCAGATAACCCACCTGACGGCAATACCGATAATTGCCCAGAAAATCATAATCGGGAAATCGGTGCCGTCCCTAAGTCCTTTACCGGAGATAATAGCAGCGACCTTTTCATCTGGCCTTCCCGTGAATTGGTTGCTCGTCCTACCGGCCATGAGACCGAAGGTGAAGAGCTGAGTGGCAAGAGTAGAGATAAACGGATGCCTCTTGAATTTAGCAGAGAAGAAGCCGGCTAAACCGGAAATTGCGGTACATGAGGCGATGGAGAGAAGGAACGCAAGGACAACACGGAGGCCAAGAGGGATTCCAGAGAAGTTAACGGCATGTCCGAAGAATCCTAACGCTGTCGTACCGCTTGTTGTAACAAGCCTGCCTGTAAATACGGCTGACCTACCGACTAGACGTCCGATGCTTAAGTCGGTACCGGCTAAGACAATCAAGCCGGCAACGCCGAGTGCTAAGAACCTACGTGGCGCAGTTGTGTTAAGGATAAGAATAAGGTTTGAACCATTTAAGAGGAACTCGCCAGACTGGACTGCATAGACAATCGTAGCAATGATGATAAGAAGGAGGATTGTAAGGTATAGACCGTTTTTCAGAAGGAAGCCTTTGACCGTAAAGTTGTTGACGTAATTTTCTTTCTTCTGTTCTAACCTATAGAGAGGAGGAAGTTTTTTGTTATTGATCTTTTCCCTGTAAGAGAATTTATTGACATAGAGAGTATGAACTCTATCCTGGCATTCATCCTTTACATCCTGAAAGGCAACATTCGCATCGTTGCATTTCTGGACATATTCAACCTTGAGATCATCAAGTGCCCTCTTTTTCTGCTTATTGAATTCTTTTTCCTTGCCGGCCTCAGGTTTCTTGTTCGCCCATTCAGCTGTATAAGTTTTCCTCGCTTCTTCGTTATCTTTCTTATACTGAGCAAGTTTTGTCTCTTTTTCTGTTAAAGCAGCTTTGATGATTCCTTCGTTCTTTGCTTTTTCCTGAGCAATAAGCTTGGAATAGCTTGCCTGAATGAAATCAATTGCCGCTTTGACCTTTTCGGCAATCTGCGGTTTCTTCATTAAGCGGACAATATCCGCTTTCTTGATTTCTTCCTTGTCTTTAGCAATCAGCTTGTCTTTCGTCTCTTTATCAAGCTGTTTGTATTTCTTCAGATTAGCGATTTCGTTCTTCAGTTCCTCGATTTTGGTAACGCCATCCCGACGAAGATCATCGAGTTCGGCCTGCCTTTTTTCGATTTCAGGAATGAAGGACTGTTCAGTCAGAACATTTGTATTAGTCGTATCCATTTTCTAATTTCTCCTCTTTATAAGTACTTTGCAGAAAGTCTTAACAGCTCTTCCTGATTGGTTTCCTTCGTGTTGACAACACCGGCAAGATGATAGTTGCTCCTTACCGCGATACGGTTAGTAATTCCTAAGATTTCCGGCCTTTCAGAGCTGACCACGATACAGGTTTTGCCTTCCTTGGCAAGATTGATAATCAATTGATAGATTTCATACTTAGCACCGACATCAATACCGCGGGTAGGCTCATCAAGAAGGAAGACATCCGGATTACGTTCAAGCCATTTTCCGATGATTACTTTCTGCTGGTTTCCGCCGCTAAGAGCGGAAATCAGATCATTCGGTCCCCTGCACTTGGTGTGCCTAGTGTAAATTTCACGGACCGTGGCTTCTTTCCTCTTTCCATCGTTAAGGAAACCTAATGTCTTATACTTATCGAGATTTGTAATTGTCGTATTGAACGTCAGAGTTCCTTTCATGAACCTTCCGTTTGCTTTACGTTCCTCAGTGACAAAGGCGAAGTTATAATCCCTGGCTTCTTTCGGTGAACGGAATTTAACCTGTTTGCCGTTAAAGAAGATTTTTCCGGTCTTAATGGTACGGATACCGAAGAGAGTTTCCAGTAATTCGCTTCGGCCAGCACCGACAAGGCCATAAACACCGAAGATTTCACCTTTACGGACAGAAAAAGAAATATCACGGAGAAGAGGAGCATACCTAGTAGAAAGATTCTCCACTCTCAGGATTTCCTCGCCTGGAGTATTGTCTACCGGCGGGAAACGCTGAGTCAGGGAACGTCCGACCATAGCAGAAATCAGTTCGTTCCTGTTGGTATCCTTTGTTGCTTTTGTCCTGATCCTTTCACCATCACGCAGAACAGAGACTTCATCGCATATTTCGAAGATTTCATCCATCTTATGGGAGATATAAACAAATGAAACACCCCGTTTGCGTAAGTCACTGACAATCTTGAAGAGCTTGCGGACTTCCGGTTCTGTCAAAGATGAGGTCGGTTCGTCTAAAACAATAATCTTTGCGTTATAGGACACAGCCTTAGCGATTTCCACCATCTGACGCTGAGAGACTGACCTCGTGCGCCTGCGCTGTTTAGGGTTGGCGTTGATTCCAAGGCTCTCGAAGAGACCTTTCGTTTCAAATAACCTGTAGTTTTCATCGACAAGTCCGCCATGGGTCTTGTAGCGTCCAAGCCACCTGTTATCCAGAACGGTCCTATCTAAGCACTGATTGAGCTCCTGGTGAACCATAGCAACACCGTTTTCAAGGGCATCTTTCGGATTTTCGAAATTGACGTTCTTGTCATCGAAAATAATACTTCCGTCGTCCTTTGCATAAATACCGAAGAGGCACTTCATCCTAGTGGACTTACCTGCTCCGTTTTCACCCATCAATCCCCTGACTGTTCCACGCTTAACAGAAAGATTGATATTTTTAAGAACATGATTCTTTCCGAAAGATTTGCTTAAGTCATGGATTTCAAGTATGTTTTCTGTCACTCTTTCTTCCTCCTTCATCATTGAAGAAGGGATGCTATGAAGATTCATAGCATCCCTCATTTTCTTGCTTATCGGCAGACTACTTTTCTAATGCGTGATACCAATCCTTGATGATGTTACCCTGTGCAACACCCTGACCCTGAGAGCCAGAGCCGACAAAGTAGGCATTAGAAACGGAAGAGAGATCAGCAACACCGCTGTTATCGGATTTCTTCGGCTGACGATTGAAGAAGACAACCGGTTTGCCAGCAGCTTTGTCGAGATAAGTCTTATAGTTAGCGTGAGTGATGATGTTGAAAGCGAAGGCATCGTAGTTGCCGCCGAGCTTGGCATCGACCTGTTCCTGGAGCTTAGTATCATCGGTACCTTCACCAGCGACAACAGTGACTTCGAAGCCTAATGCCTTAGCATAGTGCGGAAGAGCCTTTGCATAAGTTTCCTGGATAAAGTTATCGTTCTGAGAATAAAGAGCGACAAGTAATTTCTTTCCCTTGACTGCCGAATCTTCAGCAACATTGACATAGTTTCCCGGTTTTAAGGTGTCTGCATTCTGTTTGGTAACAGCAGCGAACTGAGTCTGGATAACATGGCTATTTAATTCATCGAGATTTAAGGAAGCACGTCCGCCATAGTTAGCAGAGATAACAGGGTTAGTTCCCTTGACCCTATTAGCTAAAGCTAAGGCAGTAGCAAGAGCCTGATCATCACCATTCTGGGAAACAGAACCGGCAAGCGTGCCCTTCTTGATCCTGTCGCAGGCAGTTCCAAGAGCATCAAAGCCGACAATCGGAGTGCCCTTTAAAAGACCAGTAGCGTTAGAAGCAGCGATAGCCATACCATCGTTGTTAGAGACGATGAAATCGAGCTTTCCTTTATACTTCTTAACCCAAGTCTCGACCTGGACCTTAGCAAAAGCATCATTCCAGGAACCAGTGGTATCCGTGCAGGTAACACGGGTGAGTTCCTTAGCCTTGAATCCGCCTTCAGCAGCAATAGAATTTAAAGCATCAACGCAGCCTTTGGTACGATCTTCGGCTTCCGGGTTTCCGTCTTCGCCGACAAGAATGGCATAACCGAGTTCGCCATCAGAGATAGCATCCTTCCAAGACCATTCCTTTGCAGTGGTCTTGTTGCATCCAACAGTAGCACCGGCTAATAAAACTAACGACAGGAACGAAACGAGCTTTTTCATATTTTTTCTCCTTTTTGTTTTTCCTCAAGGGGGCGTTCAATAAGACTGGCCATCCTTAAGCGCTTAAATTCTAAACCGCTTACATAAATAAAAAAATGGAAAAAACAACACTGAAATTGAAAAAATCTACACACAAACAAACATTCAAAGACAAAAATTCCACTTTTTCTCTGTTTGCTTCTCTAACCTTATTAATAGGGGAAAACTTGAAAATGAATCCCCTTTTACAAATTGCTCAGAATTTCCCCCTGAACATAAACCGTGTATTCGTTTGCCCTTGTCTCGGTAAAATCATCAGGAAGTGCCTTATTGTTGAGAAGGCAGTCAGCAATCTCAACACAGGTCTTCGCCTGCTTTTTTTCTTCGTTTTTCACCGTTCCGGAAAGCAAACCTTTCTGCCTATACTGAATGCCGATATCCGTGCCATCGACACCGAAAACAGGGAAAGGAAGAGAGTCAGAGGGATCATCGGAAACAAGGTCGTTCTCAATCAGATAGTCGACCGCACCGATTGCCCTATCATCATTGTTGGAAAGCACCAATTCAATCTTGTCTCCGAACTGCTCGTACCAGTCTTTCCTGACAACCTTTGCCTCATCGCGGCTCCAGTTGCAGTAACTAGAAGCAAGGATCTCGGTCTGATAGCCATCCGTTTTTAAGGTATTCAGTGCCGAATTGCTTCTCTTCTCTGTATCCTGATTTCCGATTTCGCCCTTTAATAGGGCAAGCTGAATCACACCGTCATGATTTTTATCGTATTCGGAAAACAGTCCGTCCTCTGTTTTAAAGAGGGTTTCTACCCTCTTTGCCTGGCTACTCCCCTCAAAGAGAGGATCCGTTCCGACAAAGAAGATATTCTTATTCGTCTTCCGTCCGCGGATCCTATCCGCATCAAGAGGCTGACGGTTAAAGAAAATAACCGGAATATCTTTTTTGGAGACTTTATCGATAATCGCGCCGGAAGAAAGCCGGTCGACAAGGTTGATGAACCTCCTCGTGCTGTTCCCGCTGTCCCTAGCATCCACAATCGATTCGTTCTGCTGAATCTGAGAATTCGAGGCATACTTCACGCTATAGGAGTATCCTTTCCCATCTAATTCAGCCTGGAGCGCGTGGTTCAGAGACCTGATGAAGGTATCATTCTCGTTATAGATGAAGACGGAGGCCTCCGTCTTCTTCTCTCCGCAAGAAACAAGAAGAAAGAGACAAGATAAAAGTAAGCAGCTTCTATTCTTCATTGTCTTTCACCTCCGAAAGCGGAATATTTATTTCAATCCTCGTTCCGTCATCGGGTGAGGATTCAATCTTGATGTCTGCTTTTTCTCCGTAGTAAATGCGTAAACGCTGATAGACATTCGAGATTCCTACTCCGTTATGGATGTTCTTATCCTTCCTGGATTTCTTGATCTCTTCCAGCTTCTCCGGAAGGATTCCGCATCCATTGTCCTTAATGTTGAACTTAAGGAAACCTTCCTGGGTATATCCTTTGATGAAAATCCTGGCCTTATGGTCTGTCGTCTCCCCAAAACCATGGACGATGGCGTTCTCGACAATCGGCTGAAGAATCAGCTTGATAATCGGAAGGTTCCTGATTTTATCCTCAGCATCAATCTCAAAGCCGAACGTCTCTCCAAAGCGCATCTTTTGAATCTGAAGATAGTATTTGACATGGCTTAGTTCATCCTTGACCGGAATGATATTCTTTCCCCGGGAGATAGAGATGCGGAAGAAACGGGAGAGAGCCACAATCCTATTCTGCGCCTTCTCCTTTTCGTCTTCATCAATCAGATAGATGATGGAATCAAGGGTGTTATAGAGGAAATGCGGATTAATCTGATTCTGTAAAGCTCTTAATTCCGCTTTATTCCTTTCTTTCTGTTCTTCTAGAATCTCCGTTGCCAGGTTATGGATCTTATTCCTCCTCTTTTCAAAGGAACGGTTAAGAGACTCGATTTCCTTAGTTCCCTTCTTATCAAAGCTGCTCTGAATCTGGAAATCGAGGTTCTCAACGTTTTCCCTCTCTTTCTGAAGACGGACAAGAGGAGTGGAAATCTGCGTAGAGACCAAGAAAAAGATGAAGAGGAAGACAAGTAAGATAACCAAAGAATAAATACCACAGTTAATCAGGAACGTTTTCTTTGTTTCATATAGTTCATTTATGTTTGTTTTTATAGCAACTCTCCATCTTGTCTTTGGAATGGTTGAAATAAAAAGAAAGAAGGAGTCTCTGCTTTCTTCATATGACGTACTTCCGATAACTGTATCGGAGATTATCTTCTTTTCCTTATCCGTGACCGTCCCCGAGCAATAGACAAGCCGGCCGTCATTATCGTAAATATAGACATGTCCGCCTTTTCCAAGGCGGGTCTCATCAATGATAGAGGCAATCGAGTCGAACTGATAGACAATATGGATAACGGCAACGTTCTTGCCGTTATCGTATTCAAAATATTTTGAAACATTGAACAGAGATGCCGAATCCACACGGGAAAAGACATTTAAGGAAGGAGTAGTAAAAGAAGCGATGAACCAGTTTTCCAGTCTTACTTCCTCCTTGCTTTTTTCGTTTTTGAAGTTGCTGGATGAGGCAATCAGATTACCCTGTTCATCAAAAAGAGAAAGAGAGCTGATAGAAGGCGTGACGATACGGATTTCATCAAAGAAATTATCCGCTGTTTCCGTGATGGTTTCCTTTGTTTCATTCACTAGGCGTTTCTGGATGGCATCAGAGGCATTGACGACTTCACTGATATAGTTAGAATAATTCGAGATTGCCTGTTCTGAGGTAGAAACAACCTGTTCCCTGTAGGTGTTCTCCACATTACCGGAATAGGTGAAGGTAACAATCCTGAACCTTCCGGCAATTAAAAAGAGAAAGCTGATAACAAAGACAGTAAATAGCTCCGTCTTTAAAGACAGACGGCTATGAAAGCTTCTTTTTCCGGTAGTCATCCGGTGACCTTCCTGTATATTTTTTAAAGCAGTGAGAGAAATAGTAAGGATCTGCATAGCCAACATCTCGGGCAATAGAGATAATCCGGTTGTTTGCATTTTCAAGAAGCTCTAAAGCCTTTTTCCTTCTTAAGTCCGTTGTTATCTTCGTGAAAGACGTTCCGTTTTTCTTTAGTATTGCAGAGATGTAGCTTACAGAATAAGCCAATTCTTTTGCAACATCTTCTATAGAAAGAGATGAATTAGTGAAATTTGCACTTAAATATTGATAGATACGCTCATAAGAAGACTCAAGGCCAGAGAGACGCTTAGATTCATTTACTTTGATAATACGATCCAATAGCAAATAATAGTACTCGACCAAAGAAGCAGGAGTCTTGGTCCGGTAAATCGTATCCCTGATTTCAATATGGGATTCGAATCCAAGATAAAAGTCGTTCAAAGAAATACATGCTTTGAGAATGGCATCCAAGATATTGGATAGAATATAACTATAGTTTTCTTTGTATTGCGGTGTGGAAATCCGAAAAATCAGTTTTTTGATTTTCTCTTTTGCCTCCTCTTTCTTTCCGTAAGAAAGCAAATAGGTTAGATTCCGGTATTCGTTTTCATCGACTTTTCCGCTCGTCTGATTATCGGTATCTTCTTTTTCAAGGTCTGGGAAAGAAAAGACCATGTTCTGTCCGAGAACTGTCCGGTATTCCAAGGAGCGCTTTGCATGACGATAAAGCTTCCGATAGTTAACCGGCTGTTCCCTTATGTCACTTACACCGCAGGAAACTGAGATCCCAGCTCCGCGCTTGACCCTGGCAAGGATGCTATTCAAAGCAAGGTTAAGTCTTTCATTGTCCACTGCTTTGTCGCTTTCAAGAAGCAGAACAAGCTGATTGTCATTCAAGAACTGATAATAAACAAAAGAGTCGTTTCTAAATTCCTTTTCGATGTTCTGTTTCAGAATGAAATAAAAGACATCCTGTTGTTCATACTCCAGATCTTCCTTATCAGAATCAAAAACAATAATCCTCTGATAGGGATGTTTCAAATCGATTCCGTCTTCGATAAGTTTTCCATCAAAGTTCGTACTGATTTCCTTTACTTTGATGAGAAGATTCAAGTCTTCTGATTGAAGAAAACGAACAGAGTCCCTTGCTTTCTGCTCCAAGTTCTTCCTATTCCTGTCTTTATGATATTGATTATCAAGGATTTCTTTTGCCTTGTTCAAAGTGGTAATGAATTCATCTTTGAAAACCGGCTTTGTCAGGTAACCGACAACACCTAGGGAAATGGCTTCTTTCGCATAGTCAAAAGAATCATAGCCAGAAACAATAATGGATTGAAGAAGAGGAAACTCCCTTGTAAAGTGCTTAATCAAATCAATTCCATCAATATAAGGCATGCGGATATCCGTTATCAGAATATCCGGTGACAAAGAAATACCGTTTTCAAGAGCATCGAATCCGTTTTCAAAGCAACCAACCACTTCAAAAGAATCACTCCTTTTCAAAAGAATGGATTTCAAACGGTTCCGGACGGCTTCTTCATCATCT
>URQF01000039.1 GCA_900549915.1 uncultured Mollicutes bacterium
TTACTATTAGGTCTTTCCATCCTTACTCCTACCACAAATTTAAAAGAAGAGGTTCTTCCAAACTTTAATTCAAATCTATCTTCAATCCGTACAATTAAAAAATTTTCAAATGTCGAAGTAGACAATTTTGCTTTTTCGTACTCTTCTCGAAACGAAAATCAAATTAGTGTTCATTATCTCTATGATGCAAGTAATACTTATGAAGGATATTATCTTCTTAATTCTGAAAACATTATTACTGCTTTATATCATGGATCTTATATTCCAGAGAGCGTTGATGATTTACCCGACCTTTTAACAGAAACAAGTGATGTACAAAAGCAAACAGAAATTGCTGTCGATTCCATTGTTCCTACATCTACTACAGTTGATAGAAGCAATCTTCTTTGCTATCCTTCTTACTTATTTAAATCAGAAATTTACAGCCAATCTGCCAGCCGTTATATTTCACAATGTCCTGAATACTTCAATGATATTTACGGATTCGAAAACAAAGCGTGTTCAGCAGTTGCAGGTGCAATGTTAATATCTTTTTATGATCGATATAGCAACTATGATTTAGTAGATGGTCTTCTCCCTCTACAACAAGATGATAATGTTCTAGAGGTACACAAATTAGTTAGCGAGCTTATGATTGACAGGCATACATCAACAAAGAACGGCACTACATTTGCCAATGAATTAACTGGGTTACGCGCATACTTAGACAAACATAATGGATCATCTATTCAGATACAGACCCAAACAAGTTTCTTTGCTTACCAGTATTGGATTCTCAACAGCTGCAATCCTGTTTTAGCGAGTTTTGCATGGACTGATGATAGTGGATTTACACACAACCACGCCGTTTTAGGAACAGGCTTTGCAACAATTCGGAACGGAAGCACAACAGAAAACTATTACAGGGTTCACTATGATTCGAGTGATCATTCGAGAACTGGAGAATATATTTTAAATAACAATGTCTATGAAATGAACTACTTCCGTTGCCTGACGAAAAAATAGGAGGGCGAAGTAATATGAATAGAAAAATACTTACTTTTTCTCTGATTTTCCTTCTAGCAGGATGTCAAAACAAACAACCTATGGAATCGCAAACGAACTCAACAATCCATTCACAGCCAAAGTATCAGCTAGATAAATCCAAATATGATGGCGCTGAAGTGACACTCCACTATGTTTTGAACGAAGATCCTGCGTATCTAGGTAATCTTCTTGCTATCAATCCCGTGATTCTCGAAACAGCACTATCAGAAAAAATTCTCGGTTTTGAATCCAAAGTCCGGAACTTAGGTGTCCTTGATTATGTAGGCAGCACTGGTGGTGGTTGGGGTGTTTTCAAATGCTACCAGCTGGAAATCACGAAAGAGGACAAACCGACTAGATGGTTGACAGTCTTTGAAAATCAGACATTCTTCACCGATAGAGATGAGGAAAGGGCAAAGTATCCGGATGCAGATGGAGAACCTCTTTATCTTTCCTATGATCTCTTGGATAAAGACAGCTTAGACACCTCTTTCCTTAAGGAAATTAAATCGATTGTCGATTCTTCCGAGATTCATTCCAGGAAAGAAGGCTATTAGGAAAAAGGCGGCAGAGCACTAAGCTAAGCCGCCTTTTTCCTTTTGAAGTATTGGATAAAATCATTCCACACTCTATAATAGAAAGGCACTATTTTTATTGTGCAGGAAAGAAGTTATATACAATGAGCTTAACTGCAGGTATTGTCGGACTTCCGAACGTTGGAAAGTCCACGTTATTCAATGCTATCACCAACAACCATGTTCTCGCCGAGAACTATCCGTTCGCTACCATCGAACCGAATGTCGGAGTCGTCTATGTCAATGATCCTAGAATCCAGGAACTTGTCCGTATCTTCAATCCGAAGAAGACCGTCCGTGCCTCTTTCGAATTCACGGATATCGCTGGACTTGTCAAAGGTGCAAGCCATGGTGAAGGATTAGGAAACCAGTTCTTAGGAAACATCCGTAATACGGATGCTATCATCCATGTTATCCGCTGCTTTGATAGCAGTGAAATCATTTCCTATAACGGACGTTCGGTTGATCCGGTTACGGATGCAAGGGAAGTCAATCTGGAGTTAAGGCTCTCTGATCTTGATGTTGTCAACAAGCGTTTAGAGAAAGTGGAGCGCAAAGCACTCACGACTAAGGATAAAGATTCCTTAACCGAAGTCTCCGCTCTTCATAAAATCAAAGACGGCCTGGAAAAAGAGGTCAGGGCAAAAGATATTGTCCTTTCCTTCGATGAGAAGGCAAAGGCCAAAGAATTTAACCTGATTACCAGGAAACCTGTTATCTATGTTGGCAATGTCGATGAAGACAGCTACGCAAATCCAGAAGGAAACAAGTATTTCAAGGCTTTGGAAGACTTTGCAAAGACTCAAGGTGCAGAATGCATCCCGGTTTCTGCCTTACTCGAAGAAGAACTTAGCCAGCAGTCTCCGGAAGATCGAAAGGAATACCTTTCCATGCTGGGAACCAATCTTACTGGTTTGGATAAGATTACGATGGCTAGTTATCATCTTCTTGGTCTTCGTACCTTCTTTACGGGTGGAGAAGATGAAGTCCGTGCCTGGACTTTCAAGGAAGGAAGGAATGCCCAGCAGTGTGCCGGTGTCATTCATACCGATTTCAGGAAGTTCTTCCTCAAAGCAGAAGTCTATAGCTATGATGATCTGATTCAGTATGGATCGGAGCTTGCTGTCAAGGAAGCAGGCAAGAGGCGCACAGTCGGTAAGGACTATGTCGTCAATGACGGCGATATCCTTTACATCCTTTCTGCTGCAAAGAAGAAATAATGATTAAAACGGGATTCGGCTTTGATATCCATCGCTTAGAAGAAGAGGGTTCTTTCCCTCTAGCAGGGGTCAGCATCCAGGGAAAGAAAGTAATTGCTCACTCGGATGGTGACATCCTTCTTCATGCCTTATCCAATGCCATTCTATCTGCACTGGGCAAAGAAGATATCGGAACCTATTTCCCGGATAATGAAACCAAAACAAAAGACAGGAATTCCAAAGATATTCTCTTGTTTGCTATCGAAGAGAGGAAAAAGAAACACTACCATTTGAACAACGTTGCGGTAACCATTCTTCTAGAAAAACCTAAGCTCTCTCCTTACAAGGTGCAAATCAAGAAGAGTCTCTGCTCTCTTCTCCAATTAGAGGAAGAGAATGTCTCAATCCTAGCTAACACAAGGGAAAAGCTAGGTCCTATCGGAGAAGAAAAAGCCTGTGCGTGCCTAGTAAGCATACTCAGGGAAAAAGAAGAAACGAGGTAATCGATTATGGATATTCAGGAAAAGATCAAAAACCAACTGAAAGTGATGAGGGAACAGCTCGGTGCAGAAACCAAGAGGGAAGAAATCATCCTTTCTCCATCCGACAAGCGGGAGCATGGCGATTATGCAAGCAACATTGCCTTTCGTAAAGCAAAGCTGCTCCACAGGGCTCCCTTAAGGCTTGCCGAGAAAATTGCCGCAGAATTCAAGAGGGACGGCGTCGACCATGTCGAAGCTGTCAAACCAGGATTCCTGAATTTCTTCCTTTGCCAGGATGAACTTGGACAGGTAATCCATAGGATTGTCAAAGATCCTATCCACTATGGTGACCTGACCATCGGAAAAGGAAAGAAAGTTGATATCGAATATGTTTCTGCTAACCCAACTGGCACCCTTCATTTAGGTCATGCCCGTGGTGCTGCTATCGGAGACTCCTTATCCCGTATCTATAAGAAAGCAGGATATGATGTCACCCGTGAATACTATGTCAATGACGCTGGTGTTCAGAGGGACCACCTCGCTGAGTCTATCGAAGCTCGTTATCTTGAGCTCTTCGGAATCGATAAGCCAGTCCCGGAAGATGGATACCATGGACAGGAAATCATTGAAATCGCCAAAGAAATCAAAGAAAAAGTCGGTGACGCCTATGTGGCAGATTCAAAGAAGCATCTTCCTGAATTCAAAAAATTCGGTGGTGAAAAACTCTTAGATGCCATCAAAAAGGATCTCCATGACTTCCATGTTGACCAGGATGTCTACACTTCCGAAAAAGCCATCCGCGACAGAGGAGATGTCACAAGGGTCTTAGAGAAGCTGAAACCCGAATGCTATGAAAAAGACGGAGCCCTTTGGCTCAACACAACCAAAGACGGTGATGACAAGGATCGTGTCCTTGTCAAGTCCGATGGAAGCTACACCTACCTTCTTCCGGATATTGCTTATCACAACGATAAGTTCAATCGTGGATTCGATATTCTTGTTGATTTATTCGGTGCTGACCATTATGGCTACGTCACCCGTCTGAAATCTTCACAAAAAGATTTAGGACACAATCCGGACAACTTGAAGATTCTTCTTGTCCAGATGGTCCGTCTGTTCAAAGACGGCCAGGAGTTCAAGAGGAGCAAACGTACTGGAAATGCCATTTCCAGGAAAGAGCTCATTGAAGAAGTCGGTGTCGATGCCGCTCGTTATTTCTTTGTTTCCCGCTCTGTCGACTCCCATCTTGATTTCAATATTGATCTGGCAAAGAAACTCGGAAGTGAGAATCCAGTCTACTATGCTCAGTATACTCACGCACGTCTCTGCGGTATTCTCGAAAACGGAAAGAAGTTCTTCCCGTTGAACTACGAAACCGACTTGCTGACAAGCGAATCCGAGAAGAACCTTCTCATTAAACTCAAGGATTATTCCAAGGAAATCGAAGGTGCCTTGAAGGACAACGATCCGTATCGTATGGCCAATTACATCCACTCCTTAAGCCAGCAGATCAATGAATTCTATACAAAGTGCCGTGTCTTAGATGACAATAATGAACAGTTAAGCCGGGAACGTCTTGGTTTAGTGGAAGCCTGCAAGGATGTCCTTGCCTCTGCCCTTGACTTAATCGGTGTCTCTGCCCCGACACATAGGTATTCTGACGAAAAGAAAGAAGACTAATTTTCTTCCGCCCTTTATAAATAAGGTTGGAATGTGTATACTCTAATTGCTTTGAAGAATTGAAAAGGAGAAATCCGTTTATGGATAACGAAAACAAATCTTTAGTTGATTTAGCCTATGAAGTCAGGACTGACCTCTATGCCAAGGAAGGAAAAGATTTTAAGCCGGTTTCCTTCGGAGAACTGTTAAGGAAAGTCGGAAACTTACGTGGCATTACCGATGAAAACGAGCTGATTGCCCGTGCTTCCCACTTCTATACCGAACTCACACTGGATGGACGTTTTGTCGTCCGTGAGAACAACACCTGGTCTCTCCGTGAACATGAGAAGTATGCAGATGCCCATATCGACAGGAATGATGCTTACTCTTATGATGAATACGAAGAAGATGAGGATGAAGAGAAGAAAGAGAAAGACTATGATTCCGAATCCACTCTTGATTCCGATGAGGAAGAAAACGAAGATGAAGAGGGAAACGGAAAACAGATTAATTCTGATAATCAGTACGAAGACGAAGACGAAAACAACTAATCGATTATTGAAATGAAAGAAAAAGCCCTCGAATCAGGGCTTTTCTTTTCGGAAAGAGAAAGAAAAATGAATTATACAGAAAATGAAATCAAGGCAGTGTTCGACAAATTAGAAGAAGCATCCTCCATTGTCATCTTTGGCCATAAGAATCCAGATGGCGACTGTGTCGGTTCTGTCCTTGGCAGGAAATACGCTCTTCTGAGTCTGTTCCCGAATAAGAAAGTCTATGCTTTAGGAACCCATCCTGCTTATTTAGGACCAGTTGATGATAGTGATATTGTTTCCGATGAAACGATTAAATCCTCCCTCTGTGTCAGGATTGACTTAAGTGACTTTGATCGTGTGGAAGATCAGCGTATTCTTTTAAGTCACGATGTTGTCTGCATCGACCATCATATTTCCGATAAGCCTTTCCCTTATCCGATTATCCGGGATGCACTCGCTCCGAGTGCCACCTATGTCTTAGCAAAGTCACTCCTTGTCCGCTACGGAAAGATTCCCTCTTGCAAGTCTGCAACCTATCTCTTCATGGGTCTTGTCACTGATTCTGGTCGTTTCCAGTATGATGCCGAGCCATCCACTTTTGAACTTGCTGCTAAACTTGTCTCTTATGGAGTTGACTATAAGACCTTATATAACAACAGGTATCAGCAGAATAGCCGTGACCTTCGCTATCGTTCCTTCATTTACTCCCACTTTGATTTCTCTGGCAGAGTCAGCTATTGCGTTGTGAAGAAAGAAGACTATCATGCCCTGAACAGGACTCAGGAAGAAGCATCCGGAAAAGTCAATCTCCTTGCCTTATTAGACCATCATCCAATCTGGGCTTTATTCACCGAGCAGGAAAACTCAACGGTCCGTGTTGAACTTCGCTCCAATGGTTTCTACAATGTCCAGCTCGCCGCCGTTCAATTCAATGGTGGCGGACATCTTGCTGCCAGTGGATGCACGCTGTCCTCTTTAGACATCATTCCCCAGGTCTTAGAAGCCCTGAACAAGCTTGAGGAAATCCATGGAAAATAAAACAATCCTGGAAGAAAGGATCGCAGCTGTCAAAGAAGCCGGAAAAGAAATCCAAAAAATCTATAACGAAGGATTCTCTATCTCCTATAAAGAAGATGACTCTCCTGTTACCAATGCGGATTTAGCCTCCAATCAGATTATCCGGAATCATCTTTCCAAGTTCAAAGACATCGCTTGGCTCTCAGAAGAAAGTCAGGATGATTTATCCCGTTTAGAAAAAAGAAAGGTCTTCATCGTTGATCCTTTAGACGGCACAGAGGACTTTGTTCGGAAAGATGGATCCTTTGCTGTAAATGTCGCTTACGCCGTTGATGGAAAGCCAGTGCTTGCTCTCATCGGCGTTCCAAGGAAAAACTCCTATGCTTATGCTATCAAGGGAGAGGGTTCCTACTATGTCGATGAAAACGGAAAAGAAACCAAGCTTACTGTCTCTTCTCGGAAAGAGAACCTCGTCAGGCTGATTTCTAAGACTCACAGGCTAAATTCCGAGGCACAGATAAAAGAAAAATATTCTTCCAAAATCACAGAAGTTCTTGCTATCGGTGCTTCCCTAAAAGGAATCGCCTTAGCCGGAGGAAGAGGCGATATCTCCATCCGTTATACGAAGCACACCAAAGAATGGGACGTCTGCTCCAGGGACTTAATTATCAAGGAAGCTGGTGGTATTTTCTTAGATGGCATCGGCAACGAATTCACCTATAACCGAAAAGACGTCTACAACCAGAATGGTTATTCGATGTTCAACTGCAAAGAAAACAAGGAGCTCAGGCTAAAATGAAAAAGACCTTTCTCTTCCTTCTTCTTTCCTCTCTTCTCTTAACAGGATGTACAGAAAATTCATCCTCCAACCGTAATCCGGATTCTTCGATCCACAATTCCATCTCAGAGAAGGCAACAGAAGAAAGTGCCTCTTCCAAGGACACTTCTGTAAACAAACCGAAGACTGTTACTGTTTTCTCTATCAATGATATTCATGGTTCTCTGGAACCCTATATAGATCCAGATTATGGAAACAAAGAACTCGGCATTGCAAGACTTGCTTACGCCATCAAAAACGATGAAGATTACGATCCAAACACTTCTATCATCCTTTCTTCTGGAGATGCCTGGCAGGGCGGATACTTAGCCCATGAAGACAGGTCTCTGACCGATAAGCTCTTAGGAGAGCTCGGAGTCAAAGCAAGGGCAGTAGGAAACCACGAATTCGATGCTGGCTTAGACAAAAGGGAGGAAAGGAGCAAAAAAGCACCTTATCCCTACCTTGGTCTCAACATTGTCAACAGCAAGGGAAAAATCCCTTCCTTCAGGAAGAAGAGTACGATCATCGACCAAGGAAATGTCCGCTATGGTGTCATCGGTGTTATCGATTCCAATATTGAAGACACCATTAGGGCAGGAGCAAGGGGTGAGTACACCTTTTCGGATTCGAGGACTCTGATTTCCAGCGAAAGGGATGCCCTTTATCAACAAGGATGTGATCTTGTTCTTCTCTCTGCCCACGCGGATAAAGATTCAAGATATATCCAAAGCATTGGAAATACGTTTCTTCCAAATAAACTGAATGGTATCTTCGGTGGACATAGCCATCGCTTCCAGAATGTAAAAGTCGGAACCCATCAGATTCCGTATGTCCAAGGCGGATGCAATTCCAGAGGCTACGCAAAAAGGACCTTCGACTTAACAACCAAAAAGGCAACAAAAGAATACTACGTCAATGCAAGCATCTACTACAACACAAGTGATTCCTTATGCCAAAGAGATATCCTTAATACCTTAAAGGATGCTAACAGTGCTCACCCAACTCATGAACTAGCCACCTTTCAAGACACTTTGCGGAAAACAAGCGAGCTCCATAACTTCATTCCGCAAGTCAGGATCGACTATGGAAAGAGCCAAGGACTCGGAGAAGAAAAGACTGGCAGAAAGATCGTTGCCATTCATAACTTAGGCGGTATTCGCTCCTCGATTCCAGAAGGAGTCAGGACAGAGAAAGTGCTATTCAAATTTTCTCCGTTTGACAACCTGGTTGTCAAAAGCAGGGAAGTCAAAGGCTCGCAGATTCGCTCCAGCATCGGAAAAGACACTGGAAATAACGTGACAGGCTACTACTGTTATCGGGTCGAAGGAAAAGCAGCTCTGGATTCTAGCGCTACCTATGATGTCATCACAATAGACTTTGTCTCGACTAGCAGTTATTGGAAAGGAGATAAGTCTTTCCTGAACATCAATCAGGATAATTCTAAATTATTCATCCGGGATAGGTACAAGAATTATTTCTTATCAAAAAGAGACAATCCAGTATTTTCTGCTTCGGACTTTGAATAAGAAGCAACTTATCAAATCAATCAAAAAGCCTAGGCATGAAACCTAGGCTTTTTCAATATCTTATCTGACAGATTATTTCAGTTTTGCAGTTTCTTCAGCAGCCTTTGCAAAGCTCTCTAATCCTGCATCCGTCAGAGGATGCTTCACCAGCTTGACCATGACCTTATAAGGGATGGTTGCGATATCAGCGCCTAAGAGAGCACAGGTCTCTACATGGGCAACATTCCGTATGGATGCACAGATAATCTTTGTCGTATATCCGTTTGCTTTCTTTAGGGTGACTAAGTCTTGGATCAGTTTCTTGCTGTCCCATCCGTTATCATCTAATCGTCCTAAGAACGGAGAAACATAAGTAGCTCCGGCTTCCCTTGCCAGAAGAGCCTGGCTGACAGAAAAGCAAAGGGTCCTATTTGTCGGAATACCTTCCTTATGGAGAACAGAACAGGCCTTGAGGCCATCCATGGTAATCGGAAGCTTAATGACAATATGTTTCGGATCTAATTGATAAAGCTCGTGACCTTGTTTAATCCTGTTTTCACTATCATTGGCAGTGACTTCTGCCGAAATCGGACCATCCACCATCTTGACGATTTCGCGGATGATATCCTTCTGCTTCCTTCCTTCTTTTGCAATCAGAGAAGGATTTGTAGTGACTCCCTTAAGGAAGCCCCATTCACTGCCTTCCTTGATTTCCTTCAGATTAGCGGTATCGAGAAATAAATCCATAATTCATGATCTCCTTTCGAATATTATAGTTCACTTTCTATAGGATTGGTGCCTGCGGGTTGTTTCCGTTGTTGGTAAAGAGTGAGAAGAAGGTCCTTCCACGAAGGGCATTGTAGCGGAGTGCTTTCTTATCATAAGAGTAGTAAGGGCTTGTCTTATCATTCGGATCCCTATTGACTTCCTTCTCAAGCTTCTTATCCAGCTGATTGTATTTTTCCTGGGCAAGAAGCCGCTTTTCTTTCCTGAACTTGCGGAGATAAAGAACCAAGAAATCAAGTTGTCCTTTTACTTTCGCAACATCGCAGGGAACCACATCGAGAAGTCTTTTCGTATCTTGGAAAGAGTCCGACCTGTTCTTCGGAAGGTATTTATGGTCTTTTTCAAGTTCTTCCGTTATCTGCATCAGTCTGTCATAACGATCTCTTTCCACAGAGGCCAAAGAGTCAAGAGCGTCAATTGCTTTTCTTTTTGCACTTTTCAGCAGTGCGCGGACAATCAGTCCGGAAATCACGTAAATGGCAATCAGGATGGCAAAGACAATTAATAATATGAGCCAGGGTTTCATTGTTTATCTGCCTTTCACCTATTAAGATAGCCAAGAGAAAAAGAAAAAACAAGAAACGAGTGTTAAAATAAGAAAAGAAAGATCTATGGACAAACAGTACGCGATTCTCCTTCTTGCCGGGGATTCCTTAAGAAGGAAGGAAAAAGAGAAAAAGCAGTTCATCCTCCTAGGAAAGAAGGAAAGGTTCCTTTATTCTTTGGATACGTTCTTTTCCTGCTCTTTTTTTACAAAGATTGTCCTTGTCATAAAAAAAGAAGATGAAGAGCATGTCAAGCAAAGGACTTCTTCTTATCCAAAAGGCAGGATTCTCTTTGCCTATGGCGGAAAAGACAGAAGTGAATCCGTACGGAACGGACTAAAAAGACTAGATGAGGAACTAGAAGAACATTCCTTTGTTTTCATTCACGACGGAGATCGTCCCTTTGTCAGCAAAGAACTTCTCTTCCAACTAAAAGAGAAGGAAAAAGAAGCAGACGCCATTACTTTAATTGACCCAGTCTATGATTCCATCCTTCGGAAGAAGGGGGAGTCCATAGCCTATGTAAATCGGAAAAACGTCTATCTAGTACAAACACCACAAGTTTTTTCTAGTGCAATACTAAAGGAAATCCTCAACGAAAAGAAGTCAGCAACCGATGATTTTCAGCTAGCTTTAGCGAAAGGATTTAAAACCGCTT
>URQF01000040.1 GCA_900549915.1 uncultured Mollicutes bacterium
CGCACGGCTTCTCGCGGTCTTCGCAGAGCCACCTGCAGAGTCTCCCTCTACGATGTAGATCTCGCAGTTTTTCGGATCTTTGTCCGTACAGTCAGCCAGTTTTCCTGGAAGCGCCATGCCGTCGAGCGCTGATTTACGTCTCGTCATCTCGCGCGCCTTGCGGGCTGCGTCGCGGGCTCTCTTGGCAAGAATCGATTTCTCACAGATGATCTTGGCAACCGTTGGATTCTGCTCCAGGAAATACGTCAGCTGCTCGCTCACGATCGCATCGACCGCCGCGCGGGCCTCGCTGTTGCCGAGTTTCTGCTTCGTCTGTCCCTCAAACTGCGGATTTTTGACAAAGCAGGTCAGCACCACGGTCATGCCCTCGAACGCGCCGCCCTCAACCGCCTTTTCAGCCTGCTTTGGAGTCACATATTCAAGCAGCTTGCGAATCATGCGCACGTTGTTTGCGGCCTGTTCGCCCATGAACTCCGCGTCGTCCAGCGTATCGCCCGCTGTGTCGTCGGATTCGTCGGATGCTTCATCTGGCTGAACATCGGCAGCAGTTTCGCCCTTAGCGCCGCCCACAAAGTCAACCACGCTGTCGGCCACGATCTCGCCTATGTCGTTTACGCTCATCAGCTCGTCGCGCGTCACGCTGAACAACCCTTCGATGCCGCCGATCTTCGCGGCTATGTCGCGCGCGGTCTTGCGGCCGATGTTGGGTATGCCCAGTGCGAACAGGAATGCGTCCAGTTCTGGCTGTGCGCTGCGCTTAATCGCCTCGATCAGGTTGGCGGCGCGCTTTTCGGCAAAGCCCGGCAGGCCGTTCAGGTCATCCACGGTAAGCGCATACAGCTGCCACGGCTCACTCACGCCCAGTTTTTCGTAAAGCAGCTTGGCCGTAGCTTCCGAAAAGCCCTCAATATCCATAGAGATGCTTGCGTATTTCGTGAACTTCAATTCATCTATTTTAATCCTGATAAGAATTCCTCTATAAGAAGCCTGTTAATGTTTTTTTACAATCGATATCTTATAGTGAAAAAGTGTAAGAGAAAAGGCTGACCACCGCCAGCCTTATTCATCCACGTTTAGGCAACAGCAGGAAGGGTTGAGTTACTATCACCAATAGTAAGTAATGTACCTGTTCCGGTAGCAGTAATCCAATAGTTGGTCTTCCACCAGTTATGCTCACGAGTGACTTTCGTCAGAACATAGTAATCATCTTTGTTTCCGGTCTTTGAGTAGTAGTAATCTTCCACTCTCGTAAGGCCCGCCCTGAAATCTATCGAGGAAGAATTCAGCTTTGCAGAGAAATCAATATCTGCAGTCGCAACATTACCAAGAATCTGAACAACCTTGTTCTGCTTCCTACTTAAAGTACTGAGTTTATTCACCCCCTGCTCATCCGTGCTATAAGTCACTTCAATCGGAAGTGTGTTTGTGAACTTAACAACACTGGTTCCTAAATCAATAGAGCTAAGATCGGCTTCCATCTTGAATTTCTTATCCTGTTCAGAATAAGACCTGCTCTTGACCATCTTTTCCGGAATAATCCTGGTTCCAGCAATGCCATCCGTGCTAGTAGAACTGCTTCCAGAATCCTCAGAAGGATTCTCAATCCTATCGACCAAATAACTCTTCCAAGCGAGCTGATGAGTAAAAGCAGTAGCACCTCCCTGTTCAGCTTCGAAGTTCATACCCAGAGCAAAAAGATAGTATCCAATATGGGCTGTCCTCTGTTTCTGTGTAATCAGCCAGACCTTTGTTTCCTTCGAATAGTGTTTGACAATGAAACAGTCTTCTGTCTGGGGACGAATGAAAAACTCCGTCTTCGTACCATCGGTATCGATACAGACATAGCCGGAAACATTTGCCTTATTTCCGTTCGTACCTTTCTCAACATGGATACCAGCAACAACATTTGCTGAAATCTTAGCAAGGCTGAGTCCTTTGATATTCAAGAAGTTAAGACTGATATTCAGTGAACCGCTCAGATAGAAGTCACTCTGGTCTGTCGCGTTCAATAATAAGGATGTCCTGATTGGAAGGGAATTAAAGTCAATCGACTTTCCTTTGAAGTCATCATTGAAGGTGTTCGCATATTGATCAAAATCAACATTCTGGTCCGATAAAGAAAGAGAGCCCGTAATCTGCTTCTTCGTCTCTTTTGAGGATCCATCTGCCTGTTCCTCACTTGAAATCATCAGAGAATCAAATTCAATAGAAGTAATCTTCCAATCCGTTTCACTCGTGGTCTGATATCTCCTGATGATATCACTAGTACCGGAAGAGGAAGAACTCAAAAGAGAGTTCTCTAAGACAATATGAATCTGACCGGAAGTAATATCGACAGAGTCAATTCCGTCAAGCAAAGAAAGGAAAGAGACAATATCCGGAGTCGATGATCCTTTGCTTGTCTCGACTTCATCCTTCTTATCCATGATCCTGTTATAAATCTGGACAATTGGTCCAAGATAGGCATAGAAAAGATTTGTCTTCTTGATTTCCAGAATCTGACTAGTCCTGTCTTCAATAGCCTTGTTTCCCCTAAGTGCACCAAGATAAGCAGTATCCTTTGCCGTCTGCTTATTGTCTTGATGGTAGTATTTGACACAGAGGTTATCTTCGATATTGTTCTGATAGGGAACCCTGTTCTTCGAATAATAGAAATCAATCGAAGGATCATAGGAATGCTCATCCCTATCAATATGCAATTCACCAGCATACTGACTATTGAGATAATCAAAATTAATGTTACCATCGATTCCGAGAGGATAGCTGTCAGTATTAATCCTGTCTTTGACAGTTAAAGACAAAGCAGCTGAGAACTGCTTTTTATTTCCCGGAAGAAGATCAAACAATCCTGTGATAAAGAAAGAAAATTGGTTTACTTTCTTACCAACAAAGTCATTTGTATTAAAGCTTGCAGACCCGTCTAAATAGGTCCTATCTTTAATGGAAACATAGTCTTTCCTGTTCAAAGAGATATTAAAGACAATATCCTCGTAGCCAAGTCCAAGAACAGAAATCGAAGTCAATCCGTTTTCATCCAGCTTCCTTGTCAGAGTACCTCCTTTTTGGAAAGAAGTATCGATAACAGAGGGATCAAGCTCAAGCACTAGCTGATTCTCATTCGATTCTTCTTTGACAAGAACAAAGCGGAAGAGAGTATCTAGATCTAATCCATTCGATAACGAGAAAATCGATGCAAACTTATCCAGGATCTTATTCAGTGCTTCCTGAGTGTTATCATCCGATTTTGTCAGCTTAGCAATACCTTCGGAAAGAGCATCGAATACACTAGAAGCTTCCGTCTTAGTAATCGACTGCTTCCTTGCTTTATCAAGCGTCCTATAAGCAGTATCATCCAGATAACGGACATCCAGGTTATGCTTCTTGCATCCGCTTCCTTGGATAGCAAGAGAAGCACCGATCTGAGGCTTGTTCTCCTTGGTCAGATCAAGCCTCGCTTCTCCCGTAAAGTCAGCCGTCTTATAACTGCCGTCTTCGTTTGTATAGCCTTTTTCAATCCTCTCGACGGAAAGATTCCTTCCAAACTGTTTCTTCTCCAGATAAGGCTCTAATTGCTTGATGGCAGGAAGAATACCATCATAAGTCCTCTGATATTCTGCCTCATCAATGGTCTCAAAAGAAGGAGTAAAGGAATCAATCTTAAAGCAGAGAGAAGCATTCTCACTCTTAAAAGGAACATTCTCGACCTTGATCTGTTCGATTTCATTTTCGTTGTGCTCAATGTCTTTATGGAAATCAAGAGTGATCTTAGAAACAGCATCCGGATCATCGGTTAGACCAAATGCCTTCGATGAAATATCAATAATGATTTTCGTGCCATCGCTATTCGATGAAATCGAAGAGACAAGCTTCGTCAGGCACGAATAATCGCCTTCCAATAGCTTCTTAAACTCACAGTCCGAAAGAAGTGAAGCGATATTTTCAATTAAAGAAGTCGTATCACTGCTCTTCGATACATGTGTCAGGACATCAATAACATCTTTAACTTTCTGGTTCGTCAGATGTCCTTTGGATTGATTGTTGACATTGATAAATGTCTTCTCTTTTTCGTAATAGACAGCTGCCTGTCCTTTGATATAGGGATTGCTGCTATCTCCCTGACTGATTTTCGCCTGAACCTTCTGAGCATCCGATAAATCCGCAAGAGCAGAAATCCGGAAGCCTTTTTCAGGAGAGTCCGCGTTTGACGTATCTTTCCTTGTAAAATCAAGAGAAGCAGCAAAGGAAGCATGCTTTGCCCTGTTGACAAAGGTAACAAAAAGCGGATCTAAACCATCCCTATTCACAGATTCAAGAGAAGAATCATAGCTAGTGACATAGCTTGTCTTAAGACTCTGCTCTCCGTTTCCGTTCAAGGTAACCTTAATCTTAGACGTTCCGTCCTTGCTATCAAAAGAAAGACCATTCGGAGTCGAGACCGAAGTAAAGAGAAGATTTTTGTCGGCACCCCTGACCAAGGTTCCATAATCCGTATCAAAGGTAAAAGTATGACTTCCATCCATCGAAGAGACAACATCACTCGACTGATAGATACCATCCTGGATCTTACCTAAGATCTCATTGACTTTATCTAAGGTATTCTGAGAGCCAAGGACACTGCTCGTATCCATATGGATTAGTCCAGAAGAAGATAAAACTCCAATCCTATCGCCAATAGAGCTTGCACTCCTCTTATAAATCTTGGAATCGTATTCGATGGCACCCTGCTTTTCATTGAGATAAACACCGAAAGGAAGATTCAGAGTATCGACACTGAGATCGAGATGACCGGAAAGAGACTTATCTCCTTTAAGATAAGTGATGGCTAAATCGTTGCTTGTCCTATGAAAAGGCACATCCCTTCCCTCAATGGAAAGCGATAGATCATGAAAACGCAAAGAGGAGGAAGAGGTCAGCTGCTTCAAAAAGCAGCTGACCTGATTTTCCTCTTCGCTAGCGCTAGGATTTTTCTGCCTTTCCTTCTGGTTTTCCTTATACCTGACTGGTCCCATAAGACCAGTTAAGAAACCAAGAAGAGTGAGACTAAGAATAGTTTTCCGCTTCATTTCATCCTTTCAGAATAGAGGGGGAAGATAGAAATTTACTTATCAATAATGGCAATGGTAGGCGTATCGGCTGAGTTGTTATCTTCGAAGGAGAGATAGTAGTAGCCTCCCTTACCTAAGAATTCGTGATGATATTTCTGCTCGACTTTCGAATCGTCATTGATCTGATAATACTTCTTCTCTGCAATCTTAGCCGAATAGAGACCATTCAGTTCCTGAATAGTATCGTCTAAGACAAAGCCTTCGACTTTATTCAGTTTTAAGTCAATGCCAATCGAGGCAATGTCTAAGACCGAGACCACTTCGCCTTCAACCGAGAGAGAGGTAAAGGTTCCTTTATGGCTGGAGTTATCGCTGTGTCCTAAAACGACATTGATATCATTGCCAAGATTGATTCCAGTGACACCTAAGTCAATCGTAGAAAGATTCAGTCCAAGATGGAAGGCGTTGTCCTTATGACCGGTCTTATCATAGTTGACCCTTGTCTCCGGAAGAATCGAAGTACCCATAATACCACCATTATCAGTCTTCGTAGTGGTCTCTTCACTAGCATCTGGCGTATCGGTATCTTCCTTCTTTCCGTCTAAGCTAAGTCCATCTAAGGCAGCCACCAGCTCCGTCTTAATCGAATAGATGGATTCACTCGATTCCTGCTTAGCATAATTCAAGCCAAAGCCAAGAGCATAGTATCCAAGATGTTTGACAAACTCATTCGTCGTGACATAACGAATCGAACGGGAAGCACCATCATCATAATCAATCAGGACTTCGCCTTTATCTAATGTCTCACTTCCTTCGACCATGGAGTTGCTATCGAAATAGTAGGAAGCAGAGTAGGAATTATCATAGTCCGTCAAATTGATATAGAACTTATAGTAGGTCTTCTCACCCTTAGTGGAATCACCGAAGTTGATTTCAGCAGAGAGTCTTGCCTTAACAACAAAGTCATTCAGAACCGGAATCTGGACTCTCAGCCTGCCATCCCTCGTGAAGACCTGCTTATCCGTAGTATTGAGTCCAAGCTCTAAGAAGAGCGGAACATCATCCATGGAGATATACTTTACATTATCCGTCTTCTTGATTTCAGCCCTAGAAGCAACATCTGCACTTGCCTCTAAGGTCGTCACACCAAGAGCTAAATCAAAGGTCCTGTCTTTGATGCGTAAGTCATCAATGGTTAAACCTGTGATCTTACCAAGGGAAGTATCAAAGGAAAGATTTACTTTGACGACACTATCGCTTGCTTCCGTAATGCCGATAGCCTTGCAATCAAGGTCAATTTCAACCTTGCCATCCCTTAAGTCGATCTTCGTAACGTAGTTGGAATTCCTGACGGTCTGAATCGGATCAACCTTACCAGAGATGAGATCCTGCCTCGGCAAAGCAGAGACCGGCTTATTGATCTTCTTCAAAAGCGAGAGAATCAGGTTCTGAGGATGGTTGGTAGAGGCATTCTTGATCCTATCAACAGCACTGGTAACCGTTCCCTTATAGAAGTTAATACCAATCGGAGCAGCTTTTGCAGCATTTCCGGAATACTGGACAAAGAGACGATCTCTAGCATCGCCAGAATTATTGTCCCTATTTGGATCATTGTAATCAAAGGCAAGCTTTGGTTTGTACTGATACTCGTTGTCCTTACCGATATTGACCGTCAAGGCACCATTGTACTGGCTGTCCTTAATGCTCCTATTGATGTTTCCAGTCAAGGCAGCTTTCTGAGTCTTGACCCTCTTCTCGTCGACAGAATCAAGATTGGCTTTTAAGCTCCTGGAGTATTTCTGATCTCCCGTGAAGAGATCAAAGACACCATTGACAAGATACTCGAACTTCTCGACCGGCTCACCAGCATCTTGCTTGAACTGAGCAGCATCAAAGGTTTTGCCATAATAAGTGACATTCCTAGGAGAGACATATTCCTTATATCCGATATCGAACGTGAACTGATAGCCAAGAAGCTCAATGCCAGTTGCCGAGACCGCTAAGACCTTATCCTGGCTGGTGTTGGTTTTGATGGAAATCACACCACCATCTAAGCCAAGAATGGCAGGAGAGACAGTCCTATTAAAGGTATGATCCGGATCCTTCTCGTTAGCACTGATATCAATATAAGAATCCAGATTCGTCAGATTCAGTCCGTTTTCGACCGTGAAGATTGAACTGATAGAATCCATGACCTTGGATAAGACAGCGCTGACATCAATCGAAGTACCGGTGTTGACATCGTTCCTCTTCTTGACGCCGTTCCTGACAGCATCGACGATAGAACCGATTTCTGCATTTCCCCTATACTCTTTCCTGACATTATCATAGGAAAGATAGGCGGTATCATCCACCCTGCGGGCATCCAAGTAGTGATCAATCTCATCCCTCTTGGTATGAGCAGTAATAGCGGCTTCAACGTCCAGATACTCTTTTCCAGGATGGACCGTATTCGGGTCTTTATCAATCAGTTTGGAGAAGTCAGCATCCAGTAAACCATCAAAGGCATAGCTGGTTTTGTACTTTTCATTGGAAATGCCGATGTTATAGGCAAGACCGAATTTCTTGTCATCCGCCCTCTTTGCAAAGGAAGAGACAATTCCCCTAGCTCCGTTATAGGAAGTATATCCTTCCTTGCTCGTGACTTTGGCGAGCTTTTCTGCTTTCAGATCATCAATACTGAATTCCAAAGACAGAGCATGATCCTTTAAAGGAACATTGGAAACCTTGGCATACTTGAGTTCGATGCCATCCCGTCCTAATTCTTTTTCGGATGCATATTCGAGTTCGAGGACAATATCGTGGTCTTCATCTTGAGCTAAGCCAAGTGCCTTAGAAGAGATGACAACCTTTGCATAAGTACCGCTTGTATTGGTCTTCACTTCCTTCAGGAAGTCTTTGTAAACAGAGAAGTCCCCATTTAAGAGATCCTTCAGCTTGCAGTCGTTAAGAAGAGAAGCGACTTTGCTGACCACATTCCTGACATCCACAGTTCCAGTGACCTGAGAGAAGGAATCCATCCTAGTCGAAAGAGAAGAATAATCAAGATAGCCTTTCTTCTCTCCGTTCAGGTCGATAAAGGCAGTGTCTTTCCTTAAAGTTGCCTTAGCAGAACCATTCACATAGGTATCCGTTCCGTTTTCATTCAAGGCAATCTGGAACAGATTTCCTTCCTCGCTGTCTTTTCCTTTTAGATCTGCAGAGACACGAAGAGTCGCATTCTTTGTTGCTTTCGTGCTGTTATCCGTGATGCCGAGTTTCAGATTGGCATCGAAGGCTTTGCTCTTGGCAAGATTGAAGAAGGTATAGAAGAGAGGATCAAGTCCATCGAGATTGACAACATCAACACCTTCTTCCTTCAGACTTGCTAACAGGTCCTTCGAAACAAGGTTCGTGGTGGTAGACTGCTGTCCTTTGGCTTCTAAATGGATAACAAGATTCGTATCCTCTTTCTTGGTGACACTGCCATCCTTATTGGTCGTCTCTTTACCCTTGATCGTAACATTCAGATCTGCTTTTGCACCTTTGAAATAGCAGCTCTTATCGCTCGAGAGCGTAACGGTGCCAAGATTATCCGGAAGCGTGAGAAGGAAGTCGTATCCATCGGCAGTAGCCGTTTCCTTAGCCTGGCTTAAGCAGTCCTGGATCTGACCTAAGAGGTCATTCCTCTTATCCGTGATAGAGGTATCACTGGAAGAACCGCCAAGAGAAGAGAGGATGCCGGATAAATCCATACCCGAATCGGTTGAAAAAAGTCCGATGATGTCTCCGAGAGCATCATTGTTCAACGTAAAATACTGTCCGTTACGACGGAAGACAACCTGATTGCTTGCGATATAGAGATCCAAGGTCTCATCGGCAATGTTCTTGGTTGCGGATTCATCCACTTTCAAATTGACTCTTCCCGAGAACTTCGGTGCAAAATCCGGAGTCTCCGTATAAGTCAAAGTAGAATCGAGGTAGTTGAAAGCGACCTTGTTTCCGCTAAGGCTGATGGAATAGTCCTTATAGAACCCCGAGATATTTGCACTTAAGGTATCGAGCTGAAGAGAAGAGGAAGCCAAAAGGTTATTCAGAAGCTTATCCTGATTGCTCCTCTGGTTTTCATCTCCGCTCGTGCTATTGTTCTCATTCTCTAAGTTCTTGTTATAAATAAACTTACTGACACCATAGGAAGCCGCAGCACCGGTACCTAAGGAAATCGAGCTTGCTAAGGCAAGCAGGATCAGGCTATGGCGATGTTTCCGCTTTTCCTCATTTGTCCTTGTGTCTTCTGTTTTTTTAATTTTTTTCATTTGCTTAATCCTCTAGCATATGCTAAAAATTTCGACTCGTCTTTCGTATTCTTGTCTCCGGTCTCCTCATGGGGAGAAGGGAAGGTAAGTTCCTTGTTTTCCTTATCTTTGAAGGGAGTATCGGAAGTATAAACATAGGTTTCATCCTTCGATACACATTCGGCTTTGATGCCTGCCCTTGAGGCAATGTAGTCACAGCTGGTAACAATCTTGGTGATGTTAAGATTGGAATCCAAGGTGAAGTCAATGGATATGGATTTGAAGTCCGGAAGACTCTTTAATCCGCCAGTCCTCCTCCTTTGCCTTGCCATCTTCTTGTAGCCAATGGTGTGCTGGCTGTCCCTGGTGATATTGATTAGATGTTTGCTGCCTTGCTGCGTCCTCTTGGCATCCGTGACAGAATCCTCACTCAGATCGAAGTTGATGATTCCGGATTCCTGCGTGTTCCACCCAGAATCCTCGGAATTATAAGAGACAAAGTTCCGAGTTCCTTTCTTGTCCTGTCCGATGAAGTACAAGGGAGCAACAAGCTTACCTCTCGTATCCATCCTCTCATCATAAGAGTACTCTTTTGCCTCGGCATCCTTCCACTTATCGGGAGTGCCTCCGGAATAGAGCTCTACTTTTCCGTCCTTCTTGTCATAGTAGCGATCGGCTGTATGGACAAAGGAAGAAGATGAAATATTCTGATTGAAGTTCCTCTCCGGAGAGAAGTAAGTAAAGGCCTCAATGTTCTGCTTGGTATTACCGATCTTGACATTGACGACCTGTGTCCTATACCTGAGCGAGTATTTGGCTACATACCTCTTGTATAGTCCGGTATTCACAGCCCTTACAGCCTGAGCTTTCGGGGTCTTTGCATTCGCGCTGATATTACTGAAGCTATTGTTCTTCTTGAGAGCAAGGTAATCGTATCCTGGAAATACGGCATCATAGTTATTCTTCGGAGCCGTGTGGCCAAAGAGCATGAATCCAAGTGTACCGACACCTACGCCCAGTGCGGCGAAGGCAGAGCAAAGGACAATCCTCTTCTTTTTCCTTGACCAAGGAGCTTTCTGCTTCTTCGACTTCTTACTTTCGCAAAAAGCCTCTTT
>URQF01000041.1 GCA_900549915.1 uncultured Mollicutes bacterium
AAAAATATGATGTGCAATATTAAATGATTTTATATTATGAATTATATAGCTTTTCCCATAGCTCTCAGTTATAGCTTCAGTAAAGAGGATTTCTTCCGGTTCGGAGGGCTTGCACTTCTTGTTGCTTTGATCGGCATTTCTCTTTTCGTTCTTATTTTAGCAAGGAAGGGCCATAACAGGAAAAAAGAGTCGGAGAGGCACGACTATAATGTCCGCTTATATCGCAGGAACAGGCTGACGAAGGAATTCTATTGTGTTGATAAGAAAGACCTTACCAATCAGAAGATTTTCACTCAAGAGGAATTTCTCCATCAGTTTGCCCCATCGGATAAGCTTCGAGTCAAAGCATGGATTGATTCTATTAGCCGTGGAGATTATGAAGAATATTTCTCTGCTGAGATTCGTCTTAACAAAGCAAATCGCACCTGTCCTACCATCAGGGAAGTTACGAGTATTAATCCGACCGCACACAGGATTCACTTTGAATCCTATCTTGTCCCGTATTCTAAGAGCACCCATTTGGATAAGAGCACGTATATCAATAAGTTCCGTGCAAATCATTACCTTATCAAGAAAGAGGAAGACGCAAGAAAATTCCTTGCTTCCTCTACCGAGGAAAGCATGGGTGCCCTCTTCGCTATCAAGATATTCTCCGATTCCGTCTTGACCAAAGAGGAAAACAAAAAGAAGAATGATGCTATCTATCGTTCCTTGACCCGCTTTCTAGGAAAGAAAATGCGCTTGTTCAGGAACACCCCGGATGAATTTATCATTCTGGATAAGACCACATTCTCCAAATTCTCGGCGAGGAACCTTGCTTCGACTCTAGCAACTTCTCTCCAGCAGCAGGTCAATAGGGGACTGCCTACCCGGACTCTGACTGTCGGAATCGGTGCTTCCTTAGCTCAGGACCACAAAGGAAATTTCCGTATTGCTATTCAGCAGGCCTTGAAGATGTGTAGGGCGATTGGGGAAGGGAAGGCGAAAAAGCAGCGATTCCTCTTCTATGATTCCACTTTCTTTACAAACTACGAGACGCAGAAAGCGGAACAGAGGGAAGTCAAAAACAGGATCCGGAACAAGACATTCCGTCTCTATTACACGCCTTGCCTCGATCTCTCGTCCACGCAGACGGACAGGAGCAAAATCAAACCGACCTTCTATCTTGCCGAGTTCATCCCTTATGGAAGGAAGTACATCAAAGGCAGGGAAGACGTCTATGCCCATACGAAAGATAGGCCAGGCGCATCCATTGATCTCTTTGGCCGAATGAATGCTTTCTTTGAAAGGAATAGCAAGAGCTCCAAACAGAAAGCAAGCATTGTTCTCCAACTTCCTTATTCTCAGAGGAAGAATGCCGAAATCATCTTCTCTCACTCCAATGCAGACTATAAATTCATTTTCCTGCTATCCGAAGTCGATATTCTGAATTCCAGCGAAGAGATCTATATCACGAGGAAAAACATCCGTGAGAGGAAAAAGAGGGGATTTATTCCAGCACTTTTGCTTGATGCTACCTCACCTGTCTTAAGAAGCCGTATACTAAAACAGTTCGGATATTTCTTCGTTTCTCCTAAGTATGCATCCATCGATAGGAACGATAAGGGACATAGTGACCTAAGAACCATCCAGAACAACTATAAGGGATATTCGGTCCCCTTTGTCTATTACGGACTAAAGACAACGGAACAGGCAGAACTTGCAAGCCACTATGGAGCAAGATATCTCCTTTGCGATTCGCTTGCTCTGCCATCGAGTCGTTTAGAGTCGTTTGATCCAAAGAAAGTCGGCTTCTTCATCGATGATGCCAAGAAGCTTGCACCGAAGCAGAACCTTCTTCTCAATCTCGGGAACAAAGAAGATTGAAACAAAAAAATACAAGGAGTAAACCAACATGGCTGACAAAAAAGTTAAAAGCATTACGTCAAAGAGCGAGAACATCGCAAAATGGTACACGGATGTCTGCACCAAAGCAGAATTAAGGGACTACGCCCAGGCGAAAGGATTTATTATCTATCGTCCGGATGGATATGCCCTCTGGGAAGGAATCCAGAGCTATTTTGACAAACGAATCAAACAGTTAGGGGTCAAGAACGTCTACCTTCCGAGCTTGATTCCTAGGAGTCTTTTAGAAAAAGAAGAAGACTTTGTCAAAGGATTTGCGCCGGAATGTGCTGTTGTCACTCGTGGCGGAAGCAAGGACTTAAGTGAACCCTTTGTTGTCCGTCCCACCAGTGAAACACTGTTCTGCGACCATTTCAAAGACATCGTCCATTCCTATAACGATCTTCCTGTCAAATATAACCAGTGGTGTTCCGTTGTCCGCTGGGAAAAGACAACCCGTCCTTTCCTTCGTGGCAGTGAATTCCTCTGGCAGGAAGGACATACCCTTCATGAAAGTGAAAACGAAGCACGCGAGTTTGCACTCTCCATTCTTCGAATGTATAACGAAATGGGACGTGATTTGCTTGCTATTCCTTTTGTCAGGGGAAAGAAACCGGAAAGTGAGAAATTCGCTGGTGCTGTTGATACCTACACCATTGAGGCTTTAAGGCCGGATGGACAAGCTCTTCAGTGCGGAACTACCCATTACCTTGGACAGAATTTCTGCAAGGCCTACAATATCCGCTATCTCAATAAGGAAAACCAGATCTGCTATCCGTATTACACTTCCTGGGGAAGGTCGACCCGTCTTATCGGCGCTTTGATCAGGATCCACGGAGATGATGAAGGACTTGTTCTGCCTCCGATGATTGCTCCGACTCAGGTCAGGATTATTCCAATCCGTGCAGATAAAGATAAGCGGATTAGGGAGACTGCAAATCAGATTAAAGACGAATTAGCCAAGCAAGGTGTTCGCATTGAAATCGATAGTTCGGATAAGACTCCGGGTTGGAAGTTCAGCCAGTATGAGAGGAAAGGTATTCCGCTCCGTATCGAAATCGGACCGAAAGATATTGAAAAAGGAACTATTGCTTTATCCATCCGTTATTCTGGAGAAAAGAAATTCCTTGCGATTGAAGAAGCCGTCAAGGAGATTCCTCAGCTTCTCAAGGAAATCCAGGAAGGAAGGTACCAGAAGGCGCTTGCATTCCTGAACTCCCATATCCACGAAGTCCACAGCTATGAGGAAATCAAGCAGGTTGTGACTACTGGTGGCGGTTTTGCCAAGACTAGGACCAATAATCAGGATGAAGCCGAAGATGAGGCCAAGCTGAAAGCAGATTTCAATGCTACGCCACGTGTTATGCCTTTCAATCAAGAAGCCTTTGATGAAAAGGATGCCTTGACTGGAAACAAAGCAGACCATGTTGTCTATTTCGCTCGTGCCTATTAAGGAGGATTGATGATGAACGAATTCGATCAAAGAATCGCTTCGCTTCAGGAGCAGAGGAGAAAAGATGGACTGAAAGCCTATATTATTCCTTCTACCGATCCGAATAGGTCGGAGGAGTGCTGCTCTCGTTTTGCTGCAGAACGTTTCTATTTCTGCCCATTTAAAGGCAATGATGGCACTCTTCTTGTTACTTTAGATAACTATTATATTTATACCGATGGCCGTTACTGGACGGAAGCCGAGAGCGAAATAGCGTCCAGCCGTTGCAAGCTGGTCTATGCTGGCAAAGCAGGAGTTCCGTCTTTGAGCGACTTTGTCAAAGACAACGAACTTTATCCTCTTGGCTTAGATAGCTCTTTGTTCTCTTTAGGAGAACTCAATTCCTTCTTCCTAGATAGCCACCACGAAATCCGTCAGGTCTCTTATTCTTATAGGGTTAAGGATAGGCCCTCTTTCCCGAACGGGAAAATCTGGAAAGTCGATGAGAACCTTCTTTCGTTATCGAGAGAAGAACGTGTCGATGCTATCAGGAAGGCTGTCAACAAGAAAGGAGCAAAGGCCATTGTTGTCCCTAGGCTAGATGATATTGCCTATGTCCTTGGCTATCGTGGAAGTGATATTCTTTGCACTCCGGTCTTTTATTCCTATCTTTATATCGATGAAAACAAAGATATTCACTTGTTCATTGATGCCAATAAGCTTCCCGATAATTTCCACGAAGATAAGGTCCTAGTCCACTCCTATGACAGCTTTGCTTCCTTCCTCGATTCTGTGAAGGATGTTCCGACTCTCGTTGATCCGAATAAGACCAACGCCTTCATTTGCGCTAAACTCAAGAACAAAATCTTTGCACCTTCTCCGGTCTTTGCTCAGAAATCCGTCAAAGGACCATCCGAAATCAAAAACACGAAGGAAGTCCAGGCCATTGATGGCATTGCTGTCTTGAAGCTTAGGAAATACATCGATGAGACTGTTGATACCGGAAGACTCAATGAACTCAATTGTGCCGAATACATTGACAATGCAAGAAGAAGCAATCCGCGGTGCTTTGACTTGTCTTTCGGAACGATTGCTGCAACCGATTCGAATGCTGCCAGGATGCATTATGCTCCTTCTAAGGAAAAGTATTCTCCTCTTACAAGAGCAAATCAGCTTCTTTTGGTCGACTCCGGCGGACAGTATTATGGTGGCACTACCGACACAACCCGAACTTTCATCGTTTCGAAACATGTCAGCGAAGAGGTCAAACACGACTATACTTTGACCCTCAAGAGCCAAATTGCTCTTTCAACGACAGTGTTTGAAAAAGGCTGCACCGGCCATTCTATCGATATCCGTGCAAGAGAAATCAGGTGGAAAGAAGGAAGGGACTATAAATGCGGCACTGGACATGGTGTCGGTTATAGGTCCTGTGTTCACGAAGGCCCGATTGGATTCCGTTTCTATGACAATCCGGATCGTGGAGATAAAGCCGAATTACAGCTTGGCCATATTATCACGATTGAGCCAGGTGTCTATAAAGCCCATCATTATGGAATCCGCCTCGAAAACAATCTTCTTGTTGTTCCTGCATTTGAGACGGATGATGGTATTTTCTATAAATTCGAAACCATCACTTATGTTCCTTATGATCGTCGCGGAATCAATGTCGATAGGCTTGACCAGGATGAATTGGAATGGCTGAATAATTACCATCACAGGGTCTTTGAAAAACTTGCACCCTATTGCCAGGGTGACCCGGATCTTCTTGCCTATCTTGTCCGTCAGACTGCCCCTTTGTATCGCTAAATGAACCGGGTTGTTCTATTTGAACCGGAGAAGCCGGCAAATGTCGGAAACATTATCCGAACCTGTGTTGCTTTTGATTTAAAACTTACTATCATCGGGAACTTGACTTTTGAACTTTCTGACCGGTCCTTGAAACGGGCAGAAATGGATTATGCTATCGGTTTTGAAATCGAGCGTTTTGAGACGATTGAGGATTTCAGGAAAGTCCATGGCAATGAAGAAGGGTATTATGTTACCCGATACTCTAAGAACGTCTACTCCTCTTTTGACTTATCCGACAGTATTCATGACAAATGGTTCAGGTTCGGACGGGAGAGCACTGGTATTCCAAAACCAGTCCTAAAAGCTCATAGGGACAAGACAATGCGGATTCCAAGGGCAATCAATGCCAGAAGTCTCAATCTTTCCAATAGTGTGGCTCTTGTCTTAGCGGAAGCTCTTCGTCAGGAAGGCTTTCCCAATCTCGCAACGACAGAGACCATTAAAGGCGACGATTATCTTGAAAACTGGACAAAGGAAACCAAGAGGTAAATCTCTTTCTTTTCTTTCTTTGGTCAGCTATACTCTTAGTGTCTAAGAATATTATGCGCTTTTCCGACAAATCTTTTATCGGGAGCTTAGACGCTTATTCCGTGTTGAACGCCTGCGAGAAGGAAAACCTTTTCTGTAGGAATCCTGACGAATAAGGGAGAGCACCCACTTATTCATGGGGAAAAACCCATCCATCTTAGATCAGGCAGGAGCAATCCTGCCTGCTTTTATTTAAAAAGCAAAATCAGAAGAGTAAAATAGAAATAGTTTTTAGGAGGAACAAATGAAATACGATCGAATTGCCTTAGCTTCGCTACGTGGTCTTGCTTTGGACGAAATCTCGAAAGCCAAAAGCGGCCATCCTGGAATGGCCCTGTCTGCTGCTCCGCTGCTTTATACGCTTTATACCCGGCACAGGAATGCGAATCCGGAAGATCCCAATTGGTTTAACCGGGATCGTTTTGTTTTGTCTGCCGGTCATGGTTCTGCTCTTCTTTATGCTTTGCTTCACTTGGCTGGGTATTCGATTCCGATTGAACAGCTTCGTCAATTCCGTCAATTAGGTTCTCTTACGCCTGGACATCCGGAAGTCGGACATACTCCTGGTGTGGATGCTACTAGCGGTCCGCTTGGCCAAGGTATCGCTCAGGCTGTCGGTAGGGCAGTAGCTGAAACCCATCTTGCTTCGATTTATCCAGATGGCGGAAAGCTTTGCAACCATTATACTTACTGTCTTACAGGGGATGGCTGCTTAGAAGAAGGTATCAGCCAGGAAGCGATTTCCTTAGCTGGTGTCTGGCATCTGAACAAGCTGATTCTTCTTTATGATAAGAATGATTGCACCTTAGATGGCCCGTTATCCAATTCCTCTATCGAGGATACGAAAGGCCGCTTCCTTGCGGCAGGCTGGAATGTTCTCGAAGTCAAAGACGGCAATGATATTGAAGAAATCGATCATGCCTTGATTCTGGCTAAGACAGCGAAGGAAAAACCGACGATTATCATTTGCCACACTGTTATCGGATATGGCTCTGAATTAGCTGGCAGCCATGTTTCCCATGGCAAGGCTTTTTCTGCTAAAATGGTTGTAAAGACCAAGGAAAACCTTGGTGTTAGTTTCCCTCCGTTTGAAGTTCCAGAAGAAGCTTATAGGGCATTCAAAGACACTTTCATTGCCCGTGGAAAGAAAGCTGAGGAAGAAGATAAGAAAGTCCTTCTTAACTATAAGGAACTCCATAAAGAAGAGTATGAGCGCTTCCTGGATTTGAAGGACAATAATGTTGCTCCATACCTCTTTGCGGACGGACCAAAATACGAAGACGGCTTCAAAGATGCCACTCGTAATACTTCTCAGGCTCTCTTAAATATTGTTGCCGGCGAATTGAGCAATCTCTTCGGTGGAAGCGCAGATGTTGCCGATTCTGTTAAGACTCATGTCAAATCCTTTACGGACTATAGTAAGGATAACAGAAAAGGAGAGAACATCAATTTCGGTATTCGTGAATTTGCAATGGGTGCTATTCAGAATGGTATCCTTCTCCATGGCGGCTTACGCACGTATGTCGGATGTTTCTTGGTCTTTGCAGACTACAGGAAGCCTTCTATCCGTAGGGCTGCTAGGGAAAGAATTCCTGCTATTTATCTCTTCAGCCATGACTCCCTTGCTGTTGGTGAAGATGGACCGACCCACCAGCCAATTGAGCAGCTTGCTAGGCTCCGCGCCATTCCTCGTTTGAATCTCTTCCGTCCAGCGGATGCCATTGAAACAAGTGCTGCTTATCGTTCTGCTTTTGAAAGCGTGGATCATCCAACAGCGATTATCTTATCGCGTCAGGGCTTGTTCAATAATCCGCAGTCTTCCTTCCAAGGTTCCTTAATGGGTGGCTATGTTGTTTCTAAGGAAAAGGAGAAAGCAGTCCTAACGCTTATTGCCACAGGATCCGAGGTTAATTTAGCGGTTCAAGCTCAGGAACTTCTTTTAGCGGATGGAATTGATGTCCGTGTTGTCTCTATGCCTTGTACTGAGATTTTCAATAAACAGGATGCATCCTATCAGGATGAGGTCTTCGGCAATGATTATGACCATCGTGTTTTCATCGAAATGGGAAAACCGGATGGAAACTATCGTTATGCCAAGAACGTCTTTGGTGTCGATGACTTTGGTTCTTCCGCACCAGCCAATCAGGTCTTAGATTCTTACGGATTCACTCCGGAAAAGATTGCGGATCGTATCAAATCCCTTCTTGCCTAATATTCTTATCCTCTTTTGATTTCAAAGCTGGCTGAATAAGCTGGCTTTTTTTGCTTTTTTTAGAAAAAAAGCTCATTCCGTTCCCATATTAGTTAGAAGGGGTAGTTGTTATCCCTTTCTGCTAGTGAGGAGGAAACATCATGGAAGATAAGCTCCACAAAGTTGTTTTGCCAAGGATGGCAGCATCTCTGTTAATTAGGGGAGGTATAGGCATTGCTCTATTTAACCGAAATCTTGGTTTGTATCCGTCTTCCTATAACATTTCTAGGAAGAAACAGTTAAAGAGGAAAAGAGGCCGACGCACCAGGGTGAGTTATGAAATTGATAAGGAGTATGAACCAGAACTGACTTTTTCTCTTCGCTTTGAAGAAGAATCCGATGAAAATCCGAATGAATATGTTTCAGCTAGGATTTATCGAGCAAAAAAGACTGTTTATCTTACTTGTGAAAAGACGTTTTCCGCTCCCATTGAATTTCTTCTGATGGATAAGAACAATCCTGAAATCTATGCAGAAAGGATACTGGATTGTGAAGAAGAAACCTATGAGGAGAGGTATGGCCAAATCTTAACGGATTCCTTTGAGGAAGGAAAGCCTCTTTCTTTTCAAGCAGGAATTCGGACCTATCTTGAGGAAGAAAGGATTGAAGAGACAGAAAGGAAGGTAGTTGGTAAAGTCTCGTTTGAAAATTATCCTTTATTGAATCTCCTCGATGCTAAGCCAATCGATTCAGAAATCTATTACTATGAGAGCGATTCCTATGATAACAAGAGGGATTCCATCGAAAAAAGGAAAAAGAAAAGGAGTGATAATCTCGAAAATTATTTTAAATCCAGGAGTGATGGAAAGACTTTGTTTTCCTATGAAAAAGTAAAGGAAATCAGGTCCTTTTCTTATCTTGGAAAAGAAGAAGGAATCACGAAGAAAATAGTGTCTCCTCTCTATGCACGGGTGTTCTTTGATCGTTATGTACAAGAAATGAAAAACGGAAACACACCCATTGTTTTTTCCATTGAGTCAGAAGGGATAGAACTAGATAAGAAAGAATTAGGTTTTAAGAATATCCCTTCTTTTGTTGATAATATTGAAATTGGAGAGGGCAATATTGTCTTTTAGCAACGGATAATCTTTGCCAGGCCTCCGAGAGCGGTCTCCTTTAAATCAGGAGATAGTTCTGATCCGGTCTCCTTCCTTGCAAGGATGACATTATCGAAAGAAACCTTGTTTGTCCGATAGATGGATATTTCCTTTGCATATTCATAGGCAGTGAATGCATGGATGGAAGCCATAGCATTACGCTCAATACAGGGAATCTGGACGTATCCATTGACGGGATCACAAGTTAAGCCGAGGAAATGCTCCCTAGCAACTTCAGAGGCATATTCGATTTGAAATAAAGAGAGCCCATTAAGATAGGACAAAGAAGCAGCTGCAAAAGAACAGGCAGAACCGATTTCGGCTTGACAGCCAAGAACGGCTCCTGAGATCGAAGCATTGTTTTTAATGAAATCACAAACCAAGGCACCAATGAGATAGGCCTTCGCTAGGTCCTCGATGGTTCTATGATTGTATCGATATTGATGGAACAGGACAGCTGGCACAACGCCGGCAGCACCACAGGTCGGTGCAGTAACAACAAGGTCTCCTCTTGCATTTGCTTCACTAGTCGCATAGGCAAAAGCCGAGAGAAGCCTCCTGTTTTTTTCAAAAGGATCCGTGCTTATATTTGCTTGTTCGAAGATATCCTTTGCTACGGCTTTCAGCTTCAGAGGACCTGGAAGAATATCTTCTTTTTGCCTCGATGACTCGATGGTCTGGAAGGAAACAGAGAGAAGGTGTTTTGCAAAAGAAAGGATGTCCTCTCCTTCAAAAGAGACAATTAGATGATACCTATCTTCGATTTGGTTCTGTTTCCTATACTCTTTCCTTTCGTTGAAGGTGTTGAATGGGTAGATGTCATTTTCTTTTGGCTTTTTTCCTTCTTCTGCATAGGAACCGCCACCTAAGGAACAGTATCGTTTCTTTAATAAAATAGCATTGTTATTATCCAAGGCTTCACATTGCCTGGTGTTTGGATGGGTGAGATTCATTTCCTTATAGTCGAAAAAGACTTCACAGGGAAGAGGGACGAATGCCTTTCGAATGATATTATCCGTTCCATGGCCTTTACCAGTTAAAGCAAGAGAACCATAAAGAGTCACTTTTATGGACTTGGTTTCTTTCGGAAGCAAGGAAAGAAAATCCTTACTGATCCGATAAGGACCGATGGTATGGCTAGAAGAAGGACCTGGTCCTTCCCTAAGGAGATTTTTTAACGATTTCATAGATAAGTATATTTTAATACAAATAATGGATGAATACAGAAAAAGGCTGCCGAAGCATAGGGCAATCGCAAGAATATGCCGGGATTTTGTTTGCGATAGGATGGAATCCTAAAAA
>URQF01000042.1 GCA_900549915.1 uncultured Mollicutes bacterium
ATTCGGATTGCTCGATAGGTAAACCTTGTAAAAGATAGATATGCTTGCTCCAGAATTTTAGGTATTCTGTATATAGTTCTTTGTTGTCAAAACAGTCATCAAGATAGATAGCAAAAATATTTTCAAGTGAAATCTGATGTGTTCCATAAGGCTTAATCTTGAAAATACTATTCCTATATATAGTTTTTTGTCCGTTGTAAACCTTAGCAAGGAATTTTATGTCATTAGCGTTTTGCAGTTCGTTATCGGAAATCAGCTGTTTCTTCAGTGCTTCTTCATCTTTACCATATTTAGACAAATACAAGTATTTGACGTTTAGAAGCTCCAGATTGTGTTTTTCTTTCTTTCCCTTCTTTGTTTTGTAAGAAACTAAGTACCTATAAGCAGTTCCTGCTGAATCGTATCCGCCATACTTTGCTACATTTTGATATGGACTATTTGGGTCAGTGTGGATTGGAACAAGCGTGTCATACTTTCCCTTCTTTTCTTTTGGAGAAGTCGCGTTTGCGTTATAGAAGCTAGGATCACCGTAAGTCAGTGCGTAGGTTAATAATGCGGAATGCTTATGGAACACAGCTTGGCATTTCTTGGCTAAAGCCATATCATCTTTCACCCTATGTCTCTCTAGCATTTTAATCATATTGAAAGATTTTTCCTCGGTGGATTTATCTTTGTTCCAATTTGGATCAGCTAGTTTGTGCTCGATTTCTTGCTTCTTTTGAGCATAAAGCATAGGAAGACGCTTCTCAGAAAATTCTGTCGATAGAATATTACCACAAACAATATTCAAATAGGCATCCCTAGCATGGTGTGCATCATTGAGTTCACGAAGCTTAGACCTATGATATTCGTTTCGCCTTTCCGATGGATATTGTGCCTTAGAAAAGACGACTGTTGTATTCGGATAAATTATATTGACTAAATCTTTTAAAGAAATATTGGAATAGTCAACCGCATTGATCTGCCGATTGACAAAACCATTGATTTCTTTTTCGTCCAGCCTTGTGGAACGCCTTAGATTATTGTATTTCTTATCCGACATCCTTTTCTTCTCGTGAAGATATTTCCATAGTCTGACTACCTCGGGTGTCTTTATATATTGCGGAATTGGATAAACATCACTCTTGGTTTTTTGGTTATCTTTCTTATTGACTAAAACAAGGTTGTCCAAAGAATCATCCTTGATTAAGGACTGTGGGACAATATGGTCGGTATCGTAGGTCACTCCAGAAAGCACTTCTTCAATCTTAATTGGCTTACCAGTATATAAATCCAGGCCCAGTTGCATGAAATAAAGGTAGAGATGTTTTCCTCGTAGAGTCTTATCATCCACAATGGAGCTCTTATTAAGATTATCTAATAAGAGCTTTTTATTGACGTTAGGGACTTTGTCCAAATCTTTCAACTGTTCATAAATAGCCTGAAGTTTTTCTTTCCGGGAGTCTTTTTTCTTCTTGTCTTTGTTTAGTAAATCCTGACGAGTGACTTCAAAGAAAATCTTTTCTGGATCCGCCTTTGTAATGGATTTGATTTCATCTAAAATACGAAGACATTGATAGCAGCTTCTCCGGAAAATGGCTGGTGTGTTATCAAGGACTTCCTGAACTTTGTCCACTTTAGTATTATTGAAATACTCATCATTTTCAATTTTGATGGCATCCTGATAGTGATATTCTGAATTGTAAAGAATTTCGTTTAGATTCTGGTTAGTGTTTCTCCTGATTTCTAAAATATTAGTTCCATCGTTAATAACACCATCTTTATCAATAGGATGTAGGCCAGTCAGGAATTTTCTAGACAGGCTTCCCCATTTATTTGTTTTCCTCGCCTTTAGTTGAGAAATCTGTTTCTGCGAGAACTGAGGATATTTGGCTTTCAGGACCTTGCCTAAATCATATTTGTTTTCGGAATAAACTGTTGCAAGCAGGATTATGTCTTCTAGCAAATCATGGTCTTTGACAAGATCAAAGCCGAGTTTCTTAAGATAAGCATGAGTGCTGGCTGTGAATGGAAGGTCTGCATCCATTTTAGCAATACGAATGTCATTGTCTTTCCTTCCGTATCTTAAAGCCAAGTGTCTGACTAAATTCTTCTTTGTTGTCTTTCCGTTGCTTAGGATATAAGAAAGGACATCTTCTTTATCTTTCCCAGATAGTTCATGATCGTTAACTAAAATTTTGTTTAAACGATCTAAGATGATGTATTCTTCATAATCCAGAGATGACTTTGGCCTTACGGGCTCTCCGAATAATCGAGAACAATTGTTTGTTAATTTATTCCTGAAGTTCGTTCGTGTTTTTTCATCGTTTACAATGTCTTTGATGTTGTAAGGGGTGATTCTTTCATTGTTGTTTGGATCATTGCGGATTACATTGGAATGTTCTCCAGCTAATGGACCATAGTAGAAAGGAATTTTGTATTCGAAAATTTGTTTTATCTTGTTACAGGTGTCATCACTGAAAATGCTTGGATAGTATTTGGATGCATTCTTTAAAATAATCATCCTTTCATTTTCATGCAACTGATGCGGGATTACACTAGTGCTGACATGAGCAATCAGCGGCATAAATGTATTCTCGTCTTTATTTGCGCTGTTGATATGGGCATTCAGTATTTTCCAGTCTTCCGGATTGATAGCATCTACATTGTCTTTAACCAATTTCTGGAATTCTTTGATCAAATCATCATTGGTTTTGTTTTTTCCTCGATCAATAGAAGAATCCACTGATACGTATGCTGCATAATTATGTTCCGCTTTCGGATCTTTAAAGAACTGGTAGTAGTAGCTGCCTTCAGCGTTAAATTGTCCACGTTTCTTGTCAATCGCATGCAGTGCATTCTTTGCTGCTCTTAGATCCTGTTTATGCTGATCATAGGTGTAAACCATTGAAGCAGAAATGCTCCTTGGGTCTTCGCTAGCATGTTCCCCGATTAAAGATTTAAGGGTGAAGAAATCATAAATCTTTTTAGCACAATCGATAATTGGGAACTCATCCCCCATCTTTTCTTGGCATTCTGGTAGTTTATCATCGCTAAGATGCGGAAAATCAAAGGAGGTCTTATCATCTTCGTCTTTTTCAAGAGGAGAGAATTTTCCTCCTGTCACTGCTTTAGAAAACAAATCCCAGTATTTCTTTTGGTTTTCATCACTGATGTCCAGCAAAGACCTAATTGATTTTTGTTGAGCCTTTTTTCCTTCATGATTTGTCAGAATTGTATATAATTGTTGATACTTTTCGTGGGACAGCTCAGCATTGCCATTCTCTTCCTCTTCTTTTGGAAGATTTAGAATAGCAAGGTTCAAATCATCTAAGACATTGTTGAGCTTTGAATCATCTTGTGGGTTCCTTGCTCCTTCCCAGAGGAAGTTTCCACGATATTTGATGATGTGATGAAGAGCAAGGTAAACATATCGGATATCGGAATATGTTTTTTCATCTCCTTTTATCCTTGCTAAACGGAGATGCCAGATTGTTGGATATTCTTTATAGAATTCTTTTTCCTGCTTCTTTGTAGGGAAAAGAGGATAAGAATTGATTTCTTTTCCAGATGCTTTTCTCTTATCTTCGACATCGAAAGTTGAATATTTCAAACGAATAAGGAAATTTGGATCAACATTTTCAATTGCTGGTCCTAAAAGGCTGTTTAAAAGTTCAATACGGAATTTGCGACGTGCCATTCTACGGCGGTTTGTTCTTTTTGTTCTTCTTCCTTTTGCATCACTGGCTTCTTTAAAAAGACGAGCGCCGAATGCATCCTTGCCCTTCAGGCGCCTGAGATTATAGTCTTCATCTGTTACCGCCCAGCCACAAGAGTTTGTTCCAAGATCAATTCCGACATAGTATTTTTTCGTATTTTGTTCTTCCATAACCTAGTTCCTTTCTCACCGACCAGTGATTTTGATTTATAGAAATTATAGTAAATCTATAGGTCAAATTAAAGTGCTGCCATTATGTGAAAAACGTTTTTAGCAAAATGAAATTTATAAATAACAAAAAAATCCTCCTTGCGGAGGATTTCTGACCTAATGGTCTCCCTATTCGGGTATTGAAGCAAGATGCTTATTTGGACCTGCCTCTGTAACACCATTAGTATAGTTTTGAATTTCTAGAAATTCAAGGGCAAATAAGAATCAAGCCTTATTCCGCCTTCAACGTCTCATAAGGCATCCTGACAGCTTCTTTTCCGATGTAGTCATAGGAAGGAGCAAAGCTGTTATAAGGAACCCTGTAGTAGTTCTCACCAGCATGATCTAATTTACCGGTGGCTTCTCGGATCTCAGGAATCTCGTCATAGCCTTTTAAGTCTGTTGCCGGAAGAAGACGGACATTACTGTTTTCAGGGCCGCTTGCAAAGAGAGAAACATAAGTGTCTTTCTCCGTAACGACAATCAGCTTCTTTGCTTTTGTTTTAACGGCTTCCGCTAAGGAAGAGACGACTTTGGTCTTATATCCCTTATTATCAGACCTCTTTGCAGCAAGTTCGCTTAAAGACTGGCTGTTAGCTGGGGAGGTGGCATCATTGACTTTGAGACTATAGCCGCCATCCTTATCGAGGATATACTGCTGATTCCTGATCAGCACATCATAAGTATCACTTGGAAGATGGCTTCCACAGTCTTTGACTGTCAGAATCGCATAAGGAGAATTCCGGTTGTTTTTCAGGGTAATCCTTCTTCTTTCTTTTTTGCTGTCCTGACTCGGGAAGGTATAGATTGTCTCTTCAATGGCACTCTCCTTATCAAAGGAATAAGGTGCGATATCCTTCTTTTCCAGATGGTCTTCTCCAGAATAAGGATAGAAAAGATAGTCTCCTTCCTTGACTGAATCCAAATCGATATAAGGATGATTGCTTTTGATATTCGTGGAATAGTAGGTGTTATAGGTCACATTGCTTGTGATATCAAGCAAGGCAATATCTTTTCCGTTCGCCATCGAGTAGCAGGTATTGTTATAGATGGAAGGTGTGATCTTGCTTTCCGAAAGATAGAGCTTGCTTCCGATGAAATAGAAGTCGTTCAGTTTCTTCTGGTTTTCCTGCTTGAATCCATTGAGGACTTCCTTTGTCTCATTGATGTTCTTATTGGTTAAGGTAAGATAGCTTTCCTTGCTGCTTCCGACATTGGAATTCGAGCGGATAAGGTCAACGATAGCATAACAGGAAAGAGCAATCCTCATCAGAGAGATGATGCCACAGCAAGCCTTGCCAAAAAGAGAGAAGCCTTTCTTTGGCTTAGGAGATGTTGATGGAGTAACAGACGGAGCAGGGGAGGGTTCTGTCTTCCTCTCCTGCTTTACTGCATTATCATCCTTCTTCTTGAAGAACATTTAGAACCTCATATCTTTGTAGCAACGCGGATAAGGAAGCGTATCCCGGATATTCTGCCTTCCGGTGACAAGCCTGACAAGACGCTCGAAACCAAGTCCGAAACCGGAATGCGGCCTCGATCCGTTCTCACGGAGGTCAAGGTACCATTCATAAGCAGGCCTGTTCCTCTTGAGCTCTTCCCTGCGGGATTTCAGCTTCTCAAAGGAAACTTCACGTTCACTTCCACCGCATAATTCACCGATGCCAGGAACCAGTAAGTCAGCAGCACCGACTGTCTTATTGTCATCATTCTGCTTCCTGTAGAAAGCCTTGATTTCTTTCGGATAGTCCGTAAGGAAAATCGGACCTTTGAAGACTTTCTCCGTCAGATAACGTTCGTGCTCAGAGCCAAGATCAAGACCGAACTTGATATCGGAGACTTCGAACTTGACGCCTTTCTTGACGGCATCCTGAAGAATCTGGATGGCTTCTTCGTATTTGACACGGACAAACGGCTTCTTGACGAAGTCATCTAACCGTTTCTCAAGATCTTTGTCGACAAACTGATAAAGGAACTTCCTATCCCTCTTGCACTCTTCGACGGTATGGGAGACAACATACTTCAGGAAGTCTTCTTCGATGTCGCAGAGATCCGCAAGATGTGCCCAAGCGATTTCCGGTTCGATCCTCCAGAACTCAGCAGCATGACGGGTCGTATTGGACTTCTCGGCACGGAAGGTCGGGCCAAAGGTATAGACCTTTCCATAAGTGAGAGCAAAAGGCTCGACATGAAGCTGACCAGAGACGGTAAGGTGGACATTGTCCTTGCCGAAGAACTCTTCCGGATGTTTCCTATCGGAAGCGACCTGGAATGTCTGTCCTTCGCCTTCGCAGTCATTGGCAGTGATTAACGGAGTATGGATATAGTAATATCCGTTCTCGTGGAAATACTGATGGATGTAGTAGGCAAGAGTCGAACGGATGCGGAAGACCGCATTGAAAGTATTCGTCCGCCTTCTCCACTGCGGATAGCCACGGAGATACTCGAAGGAAGTCTTTTTCTTTTGGAGCGGATAAGATTCCGTGACAGGACCGACAAGCTCGATGCTTGTAGCATCTAATTCAAACGGTTGCTTTGCTTCTGGAGTGACCTTCAGAATACCTTTGACTAAGATGGCAGCTCCCCTCTTTGCCCTAAGGGCAGTTTCATCATTGCTCTTATAGACAATCTGGATGTTGTTGAAGCAGGATCCATCATTCAGGGTGATAAATCCGATTTCACCGAACGTACGGTTGTTACGGACAAAACCACCGAATGTCCTCTCGTTTCCATCGACAGAAGCAAGCTTATTCTCTTCGGCATAAGCGAAGAGATCTTTTACTGTAAGTTTTTCTTTGAGATCCATAATTGTTATTTTCCTTCGTTTTCTAATTTTCTGTTCGGCTCTGTCGTGAATGTCCTATCGGTTGTCAGTCCCCTCTCGATCCTGTGATGGGCGACTTTGGCAATCCTAGCAGCATTATCGGTCGTGCACCATAAGGGTGGAACGACGACTTCGATACCCGTGTCTTGGAAACGGGAAGCGACTTCGCTGCGTAAGTAGGAGTTCGCACTGACACCTCCACCGACAACGACTTCTTTGACTTTGTAGTCAAGAGCTGCTTTTAAGACTTTGTCGAGAAGCTGATTGATGAAACCGACTTCGGTGGAACGGGCATAGCGTTTGATAACCTCTTCGGGAAGGGTGCCATCTGGGTTTCTCGGCTCTTTTTCAATCCTTCGGACTAAGTGGGATTTTAATCCAGAGTAGGAGAGATTGTATCCTTCGACCTTCGGCTTAGGAAGCTTGAAGGTTTCGATAGAGGGATCACGGCTGACTTTGTCGATGTAGACTCCGCCAGGATAAGGAAGACCGAGTTCTCGGGCGACCTTATCGAAGGCCTCTCCGATAGCATCATCTTCGGTTTCTCCGATGATTTCGAAATTCAATGGGCTCTTGATTAGGACAATCTGGCTATTACCGCCAGAGGCAATCAAGGCAAGCAGCGGATAATGGAAATCGGCTGCGTATTCATTGGCATAGATATGTCCGGCAAGATGGTGGACAGAGAGAATCGGAACATTGAGATAGGTAGCAATGGTCTTTGCAGCCCTAGCACCGATTTGCAGCGCTCCAGGAAGTCCAGGACCTCCGGTGACAGCAATATGGGTAATGGAATGGATGTCGAATCCTTTCAGGGATAAAGCATAGGATAAGATACCGGTGATGTTCTTCAGATGAAGACGGCTGGCAAGTTCTGGATAGACGCCACCGAATTTCTGGTGGTCTTTGATCTGTGTGTTGACGGTATTGCAGAGAAGTTCGTTTCCGTTCTTCAGTATGGCAATGGCGGTTTCGTCACAGCTTGATTCAATCGCTAAAATACATTCTTCTTTCATTTCTAGATCTTCCTTGCGTATTCCGGAAGGTATTCCTCTTCCTTGTCGGAGAAGTCGATAAAGAGATCTTTATGCTTCCTCCTTAAGGAAAGAACGTTAACGGAAACGATGTTTTTACCCTTCAAGGCTTCTTTGCTGACACTATCGCTGTCTTCGACAGCAATCGTGCCTTTGAACGGATAGGAGGCAATATCCTCTTTCCTGATACGGATGTGGCTTTCCTTCCTGTCTTTATCGAAATAGAAAAGGTTTCCGTTCCGATCGGAAAGAACCGCGCTATCGGCTTCCGCAGAAAGAAGTTTCCTTGTTTCAATACCGTAGATCCGGATGGTCGGATCCATGGCATATACCGTACGTGGAATCGTCAGTCCTAAACGGATACCAGTATTACTGCCAGGTCCTAACAGGCAGTAATATTCCTTGATTTCCGGCCTTGTGAAGTTCCTTTCTTCACCAAGCTTTTGAATTCCGACATGGGTCAGTTCGAGGACCTTTTTCGGATTTCCTAAGTCAATTGTCTTTTCTTTATCATCTACCCTTGCACCTAAAGCAAAGGTCTTGGTTGCTGTATCAATAAACAGCCGAATCAATCTAGAATCGCTCATCTTTTATTGTAATCTTTCTTTTTTCTTCGTCGATGTAAGTCCTTGTCACCTCAATCCGTGGATGGTATTCAAGGAGCCATTTGCTGGCATACCTTGGCCATTCGACGTAAGTGATGACATCTTTCTCGCCGACGATTTCGTCTAAGGACAAATCCTTCCTCTCTTCTTTGCAGTTCTCAAGACGATAGCAATCGACATGGTAGAGCTGTTTGTCTGTTCCATCATAGACTTTGATGAGATCAAAGGTCGGAGAGTTGATGATGCCTTTGACACCGATAGCTTTTCCGAGTCCTTTGCAGAACGCAGTCTTTCCTGCGCCTAAAGGACCATAGGCGAAGATGACTTCTCCGCCTTGGAAGGTCTTAGCAAGATCTTCTGCTATCTTTTCCGTCTCTTCCTTAGAGCCGGAGAGATATTCTGTGACTTTCATAGTGGATATTTTGATGATTACTCCTTAGTAGACTGGACGGAATCGAAGAACTTGAAGGCGATATCGATGGCGTTCTGATAGGAATCAAAGCAGCCTAAGGTTTCAATTCTCTTCTGCGGGCACTGCCTGGCTTCATCCGAAAGGTTGAAACCGGCTTTCCTGCCGTAGGAATTCAGAGAGAGGAAGGCAGATTGGACAGTGATACCAATCGGCCTTGTATTGAGCAGCTCGACATTTTCCTTCGTGAAGAATTTGCTGGATTTCAGAGGGTTAGCAACATAAACGATGATATTCTTCTTTAATCCAGGGACTTTCCTAGCTTCGAAACCAGTCAGATAGCTCGGAAGGACTGTGAACTTCCGGTCACCCCTGAAGGAGATGATCCTGCTTTCTTCCGAAGCAACCGTGGCTCCATAAGCGAAGAAACGTCCAAAGAAACCGGTTGTCGTATATTTCTGTTCGTTTTTCTTTGCTTTCTTCTCGTCTTTCTCACGGGCCTTGACGTTGCCGCTGCCGCTAAGCTGATTCGCAATCTCGGTATCGATCCTTGTAACACTGGAAGAGATTTCCTGTGTTCCAAAGACAGTAGTCGTTCCGGAATTTGCGGTATCTTCGATGTAAGGAGTTCCGTCCCTATTGAGATAATCGAGCGGAACTTTGTTGCAGTCTTCAATCGCAGCCTGAGGAATAACGACAGCGACTTCCGAACAAGTGAAGGAATACTGGTTGCGTTTTGCCCTTACGACAGCACGGGACTGAATCGAGGTGATGGTACGGAAATAATGGGCTTCGATGACTTCCTTGTCTTCAATTTTGGCTTCCGGAGCAATCTTGGCATCATCGAGATGAAGATTAGAAAGCGTGTATCCGTTGACGGTATTCACGAAATCCACCCTATAGTTGCTGGTGATTCTTGTGTTTTTCTTGTTGAAATAGAACGAGAGAACAAAGCAGACAATCAGGACTGCGACCATAAGGCCGAAGGTAATCCACCTGGCCCAAGGCTTAGCACCCTTCCACCTGGTGAAGACGATGAACAAGCCAAAGCAGATAAGAATCAAAATCAAGGAAACGACATGGAAGATTTTTCCAGGGTTCCTTTTCTTGACATAACCTGCACGGAGGTTTTCAATTTCCTCATCGATGGAAATGGTTCCGTCGTTGATGTAGTGAATCGGCTTGAAATAGGCAGAACTCGGATTATTTCCGCTTCCGTTGTATTCGCCGTCGATACTGTCAGCCGGCTGTTCCCGCAGGCTTTCTTCGAGGGCTTTCTGCTTTTCCTCTTCGCCGTCAATGGCTTCCGGCTGCTCTAAAGGGGCTTCCGTTTTCGGAAAATCCTGTTGGACAGGGGCTTTTTCTTCTTCCGGATTTTCTATTTTTTTTTTTTTTTTT
>URQF01000043.1 GCA_900549915.1 uncultured Mollicutes bacterium
TTGTCCTTACTTGCCTTAGGGCTCGTTGGCTGTAACAGCAATGGAAGTGAACCAAGTGTTCATCCTTCTCTTACCCCGTCGGAGACAAAACCGAGCGAAGAGCTTCCAACCGAGAAACCAAGCCAAGATGCTCCAAAGCCAAGTGAATCGGTTTCTGTTGCAGAAAAATATACGGTTTCTTTCTCCGATGTCGAAGGAGCTAGTATCTCTCTTGACCATGAAGATAAAGAATATGAAGAAGGAGAGAGGGTAGAAATCACCATCACTCTTTCAGAGGGAAAAGCATTAAAAGAAATCACAAGCGAAGATGTCGAAATCAGCGATCCTGTCACAAAGGAAAACATCGTAACAGCTAGTTTCGTCATGCCAAAGAAGAATGTCAGTTTCTCTGTTTCTGTTTTCAATGGACACAAGGTTGCAAAGATTAACAACTATGACACCATCACCTTTGAGACTCTTTCTTTAAAAGAAGGAGATGTCATTGAAGATGATAAAAAAGCAGTACTGACTGTTTCAGCATCTACTAATCAGTTTTCTGCTTCTTCTGCTCCTCGTTACTACATTGAAATTGATGGAACGAGGTATCATCCGACTATCGAAGGTACCGCATATGTCAATTCCTTCAGTATCGAATTCACAAGGCCAAGCAAGGATATCGTTATCAATCTATCCTTTGCCTATAATTCCATTGACAATGAAAAAGGTCATCATGTCACCTTGGAAGAAAACGAATATGTTTCTTTAGTCGGATATGACAAGGACCAAGCCTATACTTCTTTCTCTGGAAAACTTCTCCGTCAGACTGGTTACAAAGTCACAAGTGTCAAAGTCAAAATCGGAGATGGAGAGTACCAGGAACAGCTCTCTGACTATAGTAAGTTCAACCCTGACAACCTGAGGAGTCTTTATATCTATATCACGGCAGATGTCTCTATCAAGGTCGAAGGAAGCTTCACTGGTGCAAAGAAGATTTCTTATGTCAACTTAGATGCCGTTACCATCAATAGCGGATATTATGAAGAAGCAACAGAAGGAGACGTCATTTCCGTCACCTACAAAGTCTCTCCAGAATATACCTTAGAGGGAAAACCGACTCTTACTGGAACCACTGTTCCGGATAGCGACTATCAGACTGGCTACTTTAAATACACAGTAGGAACAGAAGATATTACGATTACCTTCCCCGCAAAAGAAAACGGACAGATTGAAGTGGTTCAAAACGCTGATCTGGAATCTTACAAGATTCTTGTCAACAGCATAGAAACAAACTATTGCGGAGCCGGAAAGAACTTCACTCTCTATCCAGTTGCCAAAGAAGGCAAAGTCGTCACATCAGCTCGAGTCATTCAAGAGGATGGAACCGCAGGGGAATACGAGGATGCAGTGGAAGATGCTTCTGGCAAACTCACAGTCCGTCTTACAAGGCCAAAAGCTGGAAACTGCAAAGTGGAAGTAAAGACACAAGATGGTATTGTAATCACCAATGAGGCAAGCGACAGAGGAACATTGACACTCTACCGGAACACCTATCTCAAAGGCGATCAAGTCAACTTCTATGTCACTCCGGAATCTAAGCTCTATACTTTCGAAAAGCTCATCAATGCCGATACCCAAGAAGAAATATCCACCACTAGGAACGGATCAATCGGATACTTTACAAGGCCAGACGTCACTAGCTTGAAGATTAAGGCTGTGTTCTCTAAGGTTGCAACAATTTCTGTTTCCTTTGACGGATTTGATTCCGCAGATCTTAGTAGTTATTCGGTCAGTGGTAATCAGAGCGGAACCAGCTATACTTCTAATTTAGTCTCTGCTGAATTCCTCCAGGGCGAAACAATCTTCGTCTCTGCTTATGTAAAAGATTCTGCTACAAAAGCACTTCACATCTATAAGACTGTCAATGGTGTCGATAGCGAAGTTACAAGAAGCTTTATTAACTATCAGATTTTGGTAGAAAAAGGATTAACCAAGATTTCCGTTAAAGTCACTGCCAAAGAATAAACGAATCTGCCAAAAAGGCAGATATTAAGGAGGTCAAACAAAAATGAATGCTAAGAAATATTGCCTTCCGCTTCTCTCTATTCTGCTTCTTGCATCCTGCAACGGAAAAACAGATTCCACAACAGAGAAGCCAAAGGATTCCCTAAGTTCCACAACAGAGAAACCAAATGATTCCCTAAGTAACGTTCTTCCTTCCCCAAGCATAAGCGAATCGAAGCCCAGTACACAACCTGAGAAAAGCGAAGAAGAATATTTTTCGGATTATCTTTCCGGTTTGAAGAAAGGATTTTCCTTCGAAGGAAAAAACTATTACAAAACCAGTACTGGATACAGCAATTATTGCCTTGATGTAAAAGTCAAAGACGACGGATACGAATTTGTCCGCTATGACAGCAAACAGGATGAAGAGCCCAATCGAGACAGTGTCAGGATATCTTACTTCTACACCTATGACAAAGATCTGCAGATTCCTTATGTCTGTGAACCAATCCTCGACATCAACAATGCAATCGATTATGAACCAGCTCCTATCGGAGATAACGGAGATATTGTCAAATGGGCAGATTCCAGCTATGTGAACCTTTTCCAGAGTCTGACCAAAGATGACTTCTACTTAGAAGATGAAACCTTCTCCTTGGACACATCGAAAAGTTCCGTTCAGGCACTACTTCCCAAATTCGCTGAGCAGTTCTATCCGAAGAATCCAGGCTTCACTGTCAAAAGTCTTTCCTTTGTCTTCCATCAGGAAACCAAGGAGTTTACTTTCCAAAGGAAGTTCAATCCTTATGGTTTCTTTTCCCAGCAGATTCAAACCATATCTGGTAAAAGGACAGCGGGAGATGCTTTCTCCTTTGACCGTGAAGTGAAAGTCCTCGAAGGAGAAGAAAAAGCAGAATTGAAAGCTGCTTTTGACAAACTCAAAACCTATAAATACAGTTTCGAAGACATTATCTATACTCCTTCCTCGGATGCTTCCTCCTTGGTACAGGATTCCAAAAATGAAGGCAAAACCGATGGAAAGAGTCTCATCGTCAGCACAGAATCCGATGGTATCGAGAATAATTTCCTCTACCAGGCAAAGGAAAACAACAAGATCCAACAAGCTGTCAAGCTGAATGGAAACTATTACGCCTATCATGACCCTGTCAGTGCCAGAGTCACTTCTCTCCTCCCCTCCTTTGATAGGTCAACCCTCTTCTTTGACAAAAAGGAAGAAGAAGAGAACACTTATGTCTATAACAAAAAAGCAAAGTTCTCAAAGGCACAGACCTACAACAGGGACGGAGAAGGAAGAATCGTTTCTGAAAGGACGATTCATCTTCTCGATAACGGAGTGAAGTTCAACATCAACTTCGAATATCCTCAAAGCACAGAGGAGATCACATACATCTATTCCGACGAAGACGATATTACAAAGACAATTGAAGTAAAGGAGGATTGCAGCGAACTAAAAACATCTGATTTAGTCGCAGGATACAAAGAAAATCTGAAAAATGTCATTGCCTTGTTAGGATCAAAGGAAAATCTGGACCTTATTCCTGTCCTAGGCGGCAAAGAGTCCATCTGTGGTCTCTACTACTCCGATGGTGTCGATTCCGAAGGAGAAGTAACAAAGGAACGTTACTACGGATTCGAGTACCGACTTACCAAAGGAACGGAGTTAGCACAGACTCAAGCCTTGGAAACAAAACTGGAAGCAGCAGGATTTGCTCACAGTGCAACAGTCGGGACAATCTTCGGCGGAGATTATTACACCAAAACCATTCAAGTAGGCGAAGAAAACAAAACGATGGGACTAGAAATCGGCTATTCAACCTTATACTCCACTTTAGCGATTGCTCTTACCTGCCATTAGGACAAAAAACAGCCTAGATGAAAATCCGGGCTGTTTTTTCATGGTGTCTATTACCTACAAAATCGATAAACGAAAACTCAATTATTTATAGCTGAAAGTTTATCAAACCTAATAATATTGATAAGAAGTGTTTTTTGTAGTTTCTTCTTTCACTTACGCTTTTTAATTTTACCTATTGAAGAAAGCTATCCATTTAATGGATAAAATTCAGATGATGAGCATGCTCCGTCTTGGGAAGAGAAACGCCTTCTTTCTTTCCAGCTTCCCTGCATTTGAGAATATAAGACCTATTGAAAGCAAGGTTTCGCCTTGTCTGTAAGCCTTCCTCATCCCTCCTAGCTTCTCCTCTCTTACAACCGAAGACATTGTTCCAGTAGCTAGAGCCAACAAGGAACCTATTGGAAATCGTAGAGTATTTATTCAAGACATCAAAGGTTGTGCTAGTTCCAGCTCTTCTTGCTACCGCAATAGAAGCAACTGGCTTAAAGCGGAAAGCAGATGCGCTGGAATAAAAAGCACGATCCAACAAAGACAGAATCCGTCCGGATGGATGAGCATAGTAAACCGGCGACCCAAAGATAAAGCCATCGGCTTCTTTTGCCTTTTGGATGAATTCGTTGCAGACATCGTCATCAAAGATGCAGCCATCCTTGGTGCATTTATTGCAGCCGATACAATCCCGGATCGGTTTCACTCCGATTTGAAAGATTTCGGTTTCGATTCCTTCTTTTTGAAGCTGTCTGCTGATTTCTTCTAAAGCTACCCTTGTGTTTCCATCGGTGTGAATGGATCCATTCAACAAAAGAACTTTCATGTTCGTTTGCTCCTTTTCTATTTCGTTGTGATTGTCACTGATTCGCTTGCTTCTCCGTACTCTAGAAGAAATGGATACTCTTCGCTTTGATCAAACTGGTTCAGTGTATACTTCGCATTCTCAACCTTGATTTCGTATCCTGTCTCATTAGGAAGGATACAGCGAAGGATATTGCTTTCGATTTTGCAGGACAGAATCGAATGATCGGATATAGAGCCATTGCTGACCTCTAGATATATCTTGTTGTCTTTGAGAATGGTGAGGTTCGTACTATCCGTAAAATCATCAAGAGTCAGAATGTAGTGAGCACCGGTGCTATCGAATGCATCCACATCTTTGGTAAAGTTCGGATCTTCGCTCCTTAGATGACTTAAGCAGAGTTCTGGATAATGAGCAGAGCCGATTGCTTTGATGTTGTCCCTGCTAAGAAAAGTAGGGAAGTAATCGCTATGATGATAAAGGACTTTAACAAGAGAGAAGAACAAGGATTTCAGAGAAGTGCTCAGCAGAGAATAATCCAGATTGATATCAAAGTCCTTCAATGTATCATGAAGAATCAGGATCAGCTCGTTTGCAAAAGAAGATGGATCCGAAGTAAGCAGGGCAAACAGGTAATCAATATCAGACTCATAAAGAATGGTGCGGACTAAAGCAAGACCGATAGAGATCCTAGAAGACTTTGGATTACCGTTTCGATAGACTGTCTCAAAGATCATTCTAAGTCCAGGTTGATACTTCTCGACATAGTACTGCAAAGAAGGGATTCCATAATGGACAAGTTCATTGATGAAGTCTTCCAGGAAGAGCCCGGATGTCCAATGGTTGGTCTGCTTCTTTCCGTCTGCTAAGCTATCGCTCCTTTCAAAAGAGGAAATCTTATAGTCGCCAAGAACAGAATAGTTCTGCCTGTTCTTATAGTAATCAAGGACCTTGTTAATACTGGAAGAATAGTTTCGGTTCAAAGCAGGATCCAAAAGATAATGATCAACACCATAGCGTGTAAAATGAGTTGCACTCCTTGCAACCTTTGGTACCGGGTCATTGAAGTTCACAATGTTGTGAATATTATTATAAAAAGAAGAACGAGGTGAAACATCTTCTAAGAAGGAAGCACCCTGAGGCGGCTCAAAGCAATACGAATAAAGGTCTTCCTTATTGAGAGTAGCGTCTGTATGAAATAGATTCGGACTATCTTTAATCCTTTGATCTAGTCTTCCAGAGAAGAGGTTATTCGTGGCACCTCCACGAGAATAACCGACCGTCCAGATTTTTACCTTTCCAGTAATATTCTTTTCCTTGATATAATCTTCAAAGCTATTCAGATAAATCGTGGATGCTTCATAGAAGCCTTGTGCCTGTTTTTGTTTTATGCCATCTCCAAGAGTGACGTTACTTGCCCATTCCTGCTCGTAGTTTCCGCCTCTGACTCCGCAGGCAATGAGGGTGTAATCTCCAAGTTTCTTTTTTGCAAAGACAGCACCCAGGGAATCCGTGGAAGGTTTTTGTTTGTAATAGATGTTTGTATCAAAATCCGTGAATCCGTTTTGGGTTAAGAACTCCTCTGCATTCCGATATCGTTTTGAATAATCGTTTGTACTTCCGTTCCGATTCGAACCAAAGCAGGATATCGCAAAAGAAAGGGAGCAGGTAGAAAGACTTGGATTATACAAAGTAGAGTCGGTAGCAAAATAACTATCCTTATAACAGTATTGTCCAATATAATCCGTCTGTGTCCCCTGACTGTAATGGAACGACTTCCTTTCTGCTTGTTTTCCATGGCAGGAAGAAAGAGATAAGGCTAGCCTAAGTAGAAATAAAACAGGATTTTTCTTTTTCACAAGATAAATTTTATCAGATACCAATAGGATTCGGTGAAAAACGGAAGAAGAAAACACTCTCTTTCTTGTTATTTTTCACTCTTGTCATTCATAGGAAGAAAAGGAATGATATACTTTTTCTTGGTCATGGAACAAATCATCTCATATAACCTTTTCCTTTATAACAAGAGAAAGGAAAGGAAGCTTAGCCGTTGGAAATTCGCACGCTATCTTTCTCTTTCTCCTTTTTTCTATCACTTCTATGAAAAAGGCTATCTCTGCCCTGGAAAAAAGAGTGTACAGAAGATTTCCAATGCACTCGGAATCGACTTTACCCCCTACACGGAAGGAGTCTCTTCCTATCCAATGGAAACAGTAAAAGAAAAAAAGCCTAAGTTCCTAGTAAAGCTTCTTTCTTCTTTTTCTTTCCGATTGATTCTCTTTATTCTTACCGTTCTTTCCTTAGCAACCTGCATCACTGGTTACACGCTCTCTTCTTATACAAAGAACCATGTCCGGGACTTCTATGGTGAGAATTATCTTAATTTCGTAGATACAGTCAGAGAAAGAGGCGATTATACTTTCTCTCTGCTTCATGAAATCCGCCGCCCCTGTATCAAGGAAACGAATGAAAGCAAAACAGCTATCATTGTCGTATCAAATGATGATGAATCCTTGAGAACCATCAACGCTTATTTGAACTACAAGGATGGAAAAGAAAGTACTCTCTATTTTCTTGGAAAAGAAACAACAAGTTACCTCTCCCTACTGAAAGTCGAATACTCAAACTATGAAACCGGTGAGAAACTAACCGGTTCCTTTACTCGGGAAAGCAATCAATTCATTCTAAGTGAGTATATCTATTCAAACGTGGATAATCTGCTTGAACAAGATAGTGAACAATATCAAAAAGCAAAAGCAAAGTTCGAAAGCCATCTTTCTACAATCAATCAGGATTTTAATAGCCTTATCAAAAAGAGAACCGGTCTATATTATGACTTCTATTCTGGATTGCTGACGGATCAATCCTATGGTGCAAAGAAAAACATCAAAGCAGAAATCATATCCTTAATCAGGGCATGCCTTGGTGTTGTCTTAACCGGCACTTGTCTTTTCGGATTCATTTATTGCTTCCTGGAAGGAAAGAACAAGCAGGAGGTTATCCTATTTGAAAACGATAGGAATACGCCTTCTATCACACCCGAATTAAACAGAGAAAGAAAGCAGATGAAAAAAGACATCCGGTTCTTCCCCCTTTATTCCAGAAACTGCCTTTGAAATCGTTGGCATTCTTTTGACCTTCTTTGGTTCCCTAAGAAGGTTGTTTTATTTTTTGACATTCAATTCCAGCAGCTCCTTGAATCCAAACGAGTTCAACACACTTCCGCAAAGGCTGTTCTCCTTCTTTACCGTGGGAAGGTTCCTGCTTTATTTCATTGACTTTGATATCTTCCTAGAAGACCGCCGATCTGTCCGGAACATCTTCCTCTACGGAATCACCTTCCTAAGTCTCTACCTTTTAGAATGTACGCTCATCGACTATCTTTCCCGTACCCGTGGACTCGTTCTTCTTGCAACATCCTATTATGTCCTTCCAAATAACTTCGGAACAATTGCCTGTTACTTCTTAATCAGGCTCTTCCTCTTCAGGACTCCAAAGTGGGCCTATACGAAAAAGAGAATCCTTGTCTATCGTTTACTCAGTTTGATTCCGATTGCATGGATTTTTGTCTCCACTTTGATTTTCCAGAACTATAAGGCCTGGGGATTAAATAGGAATACCTGGGGACTCTATTTCTTCAACTCGGAGCGTCCGCAGTTCTCAATCCTCTGTGTCAGTTACCTTGTCGGTTTATATCTCCTACGTCTCTTCTATGAGAGAAAATACGGAAAAGAGAATGCAAAGCATTACTTTAATTCGAACCGATTCTATTTCCAGAAAAACATTCTGATCTGTCTTGTCATCTGCCTGCTTAGCCTATCCGAGTATTTAACACGGAACTTAACCACATTACCGAAAGGAATCGGTGGTTATTGGCAGATTATCTACTTAGTGCCGTTCCTTCTTTTCTATCATCCTCACTTTGGAAAGCGGAACAAATTCGTGGATTCCTTAACTTTGATTCTTTATTTCTTCTTCTTTGCAATCGGCTATTTGTTTGTCGGTCTGATTGCTTTCATATACTTTATGGCAAGGTAGCAAAATTTTATCCGATTATCGGCTTTTGTTTTATAAATAAACGCACAAATCAAAGGAGAAAACTTTAAGATGAAAAATTCATTCAAATTCTTATCGCTGTGCTTATCTCTTTGCAACTAAGCTTCCTGCTCCGATGCATCCAAAGGATACACACTTTATAAGGCAAAATGGGAGAACGGCAAGTATTTCGAAAGTTTCAACGAAAGCGAAACTAGCAAGAAAAAGGTCTATGTCGCAATCGTTGATTTAAGCAACAGCGGCCTGTTAGATCTTACCTTCCAAGCAAAAGACTTTTCTATCAAAGAAGAAGACAAAGTCGCCCATGATGCCCTCTACTTTGTATCTTCCTACGGATTTAGCCAGTCTAGCCTCAATCCGGGCGGAAGGAGCGAGACCATCTCTTACATCAAAGAGAAGAAAGATACGGAAACTGCCTCTAAGAAAGAAAACGCAAGGGATAGCTTCCTGCTTGCCTTCGATGTCGATCTCGGTGATAGCTTCACTTTAACCTACAACGATACGGTCTTAAAAGGACTCGGCGAGTAACTTCTTATCAAACAAAAACGCTTCTAGGCTGTGTACTGAACCCCTCTAATTGGACCAAAGGACAAGGCCATGATGCCTGAAGGACTAGTCCTTCAGGCATCGGCGCCTGTCCGAAGCCATAGGAGGGGCTTTTCAGATGAAGTATACATGGAAGCAGAAGCTGGAGGCGGTCAGGCTGTATGCCGGAAGCGGGACCTATGATTATCCGAAGGAATGCAAGTCCAGAGCCCGGAAGAGGTCATATGCCAACCAAGTGAAGTTCTGGTATTCCCTCTACCTTGCGAAAGGAGCGGAAGGGCTGAGACACAGAATATCCCGTTCATCCTATTCCCCTGAGCAGAAGAGGGAGATGATCACGCCGGTGCTGACCGGGGAAAAGTCCCTGAAGCAGCATGCCAAGGATCTCTGCATCAGCAGCGGGCAGCTCTATTCCTGGGTCAGAAGATATAGGGAAAACGGCTTCGAAGGCTTAAAATGTCGGATGGGAGGAAGACCGGGAAAGAACATGGGACATCCGGAAGAAAGACGGGCGGCAGGAAACGCCGCAGCCGCAGCCGACGACAAGAAGAAAATCAAGGACCTGGAGCATCAGGTCGCGCTGCTGGAGTTCGAGCTGGAATACAGAAAAAAAGCGCATGCCTTGGCCGAGAAGAAGAGAATCCTAAACCAAAGGAAAAAGCGCGGTTCGTCCGTGAAATCGTCCAAGGCCCGGAATTCGGAGGAAAAGTAAGCCTGAACGAGGCGCTGGCCGTCGCGGGACTGGCGAAGTCCTCCTACGAATACGCCCTGAAGCGCTCGGAAAAGCCCGGAAACCCGGACAATCTGCGCATCAGGGAGGAAATCAAGGCGATATGGCTGCGGTCGAAGAAGAGATACGGATACCGCAAGATCCTCATCGGACTGAAGGCGGGGTATTCGGAAAGGA
>URQF01000044.1 GCA_900549915.1 uncultured Mollicutes bacterium
TTACTAAAAAAAAAAAACAAAAAAAAAAAAGTACCATAAAAAAAAAAGAAAAAGAAAACTCTATCGATGAAGAAGAGGAAGAGACAGAACCCAATGAGGGAAGGTCACTTTCTTCAGATTCTGCTTCCAGCGAAGAACTGCATGATGCTTTGATTCATGCGGATAAAAGCAGTCTGATCAAGCTTTTCGAAGATAATTCTGCTGTTCAACTAGCAGATGCCTTGCTTCCATTAGGCAATGATCAGATAGTTCTTTTCTATTCCATTATTTCTTTTGATTACGATAAATTAGGTGAAATTTTCTCTTACCTCTCTGTTGATGAAAGAATTTCCCTTGTGAATAACCTTCCGAAAAAGACCATACAAGCTGTCTTATCCAATGTCCCGAACGATGATCTTGCCGATTTTCTGGAAGACATTACAAAAGCCTTGCGAAGCAAGATTCTCACTTACCTTCCGAATAAACGAAGAGCCATTATCGAAGAGCTTGCCCGTTTCTCTGACGATACCGTCGGATCTATCAGGACAACCGAATACCTTTCGGTCTTATCCGGAACAACAGTCGAAGACGTCTTCAAGAAAATCAAGGCGATTGGAAACCAGCTGGAAACAGTCCGCACAATCTTTGTCGTGGATGAAAAAAACAAACTTCTTGGAACAGAAAGACTCGAATCGTTGAGGTTTGAAAAACCAGAAGCCCGCATCGATCAAGTCAGGAGCAAAGACTTCTCCTTTATTTCTCCCGTTGCCGATAAGGAAAGCGCAGTTCCAATCTGCCAGGAATATGATCTTCCTGTCCTTCCTGTTGTCAGCAGAACTGGTGAAAGGCTTGGCATTGTTACTTTCGATGATGTCATGGATGTCTTAGAAGAGGAAAGCACGGAAGATATTCTTCATCAAGGTGCCGTCGCTCCAAGCAAAACCCCTTATAGGCAGAACAAAGTCTACCGGATTGCATTTTCCTATGTCATCTGGCTTGTCATCCTTTTGATTCTCAACACCTTCTCCTCCATCGTCCTGAACCGTTTCGAAATGGCATTGACAACACTTCCGGTTTTAACCGCCTTCATCCCAGCCTTAAACGACTCTGTCGGAAACTCCTCGAGTCAAACAGCTTCCATGGTCATTCGTGCTATGGCCACAGGAGAACTCAATAAGAAAGACTATTTCAAAGCATCCAGGCGTGAATTATGCGTTGGTGCTATCACCGGTTTCTTATCTGCAGTATTCAACTTTGGATGGGTCATCGCTGAGCTTAATATCCCAGGCCTTTTAGGCTCTGACTCCCGGAGCTTCCTGAATAACCCTGCTTTCAGGGCAAGCTTCGGAAACAATAAACAGCTTGTCATAAGGACAATCGCCGGCATCACTTCACTCGCCTTGTTTGTCGGTATCACCTTCTCGAAGTTCTTTGCTTCTATGCTTCCTCTTCTTGCCAAAGCTCTTCACATTGATCCTGCTGTCAGGTCTGGTCCGTTAAGGACTTCCATCAGGGATATCATTACCCTTCTTCTGTATTTCGGAATTGCCACTTTAATCATCAACTCGATTGATCCTGGAGAGATTCCTCTCTCTAGGAACATCAGGATGAACAGGGCTTTGTAATGTGAGGATAAGATATGAAAAAAGATAAGAACATGGAAAAGAAGCCTGAAGAAATCAAGGCAGATGAAAGCATCAAAGGCCGCGTCAATCATCCTCTTTCTCCGGATGCCTTAAAAGCAATCATCCACAACAAGAATACAAATATCCTCAATATCAGGGTTGATAGCTATGATCCGATCAACGTTGCCAAAGCCGTCGAAGAATTAGACCCGGAAGAGATGCTTTTCTTCTTCAAAACTGTCAAAAGCGATCTCTCTGCGGAAGTTTTTACTCACCTCAGCCAAGAATCGAAAGAAGAGGTAGTCTCTGCTTTCTCGAGCACCGAACTTCATAATCTTGTTGAACCAATGGCAAAGGATGACCTTGTGGACTTCGTGGATGATCTTCCATCGAATTTAATCACAAAGGTATTAAAAGCAACTTCTCCGGAAGATAAACAACTTGTTACATCCTATCTCAATTTTAAAGACGATTCTGCAGGTACATTAAGGACCCCAGAATACTTAGAACTAAAAGAGAGTGACACCATCGGCCATGCCATTAAGAAAATCCGGGAAGAAGGTGAAAGCAAGGAAACTATCTGGGAATTATTTGTCATCGACAATACCAGAAGACTTGTCGGAACAGTCACTCTGGATCGTCTCATTGAAGCGGATGAAAATGATAAGGTTGAGGCAATCAGGAATACCGATGTCATCTCGGCAAATGTCAACACGGATCAGGAAGTCGTTCTGAAAGCATTCCGGAAATACGATGTCTCCGTTATTCCAGTTGTCAACAATGACCAGCGAAGGCTCGGTATCATCACTTTCGATGATGCTATGGATGTGGCATCAGATGAAATCACGGAAGATATCGCCTTGTCTTCCGCAGTCTTGCCTAGCGAAACACCTTATAGGAAGCTGAACATCTTCAAGATGGTCAAGAACTATGCGGTCTGGTTAATTGCACTACTTGCCCTCGATACCTTTACCTCTATTGTCAGGGCAAACCTCCAGGCTCCTCTTGCTGTCTTCCCGCTATTGATTACGTTACTACCTTCTATTATGGCTGCAAACGGAAATGCAACGGATCAAACTTCCGCTGTCACTATCCGAGAAATGGCCTTAGGAAACATTACCGAGAAAAACTTTGGAAAAGCATTATGGAAAGAGGCACGTGCGGCAAGGATAACCGGTGCTATCTTAGCTGTTGTCGCCTTTGGCTGGACAAGGCTTGAAGTTTCAACTCCTCTTCTGACAAAGAGCGAAGAATCCATTGCCTATATTCAGACTTATTATAATGGGAACACTACACTTGTCTATCTCTTAATAGCCTTGGCTTCCGCACTGACTTACTTCTTATCCATTACAATTGCAAAGGTCTTAGCCTGCTCGCTTCCAATGGTAGCAAAGAAGAGGCACCTTGATCCTGCTGTCAGGTCACAGCCTGTTCTCTCTACCATTATGGATATCAGGTCCATTGTCTGCTTCTTCCTCTTCTCCTTGATTATCTTAAAAGGAATCTAGTCGATTCCTATGTGCCAGAGATTCAAACTCAGTTCTTCCTCAAAGACTCTCTTCTCATCCCTAGACGGATATGAAGAGAGTTTTTCTCTTGAAGAAACAAATCTAAATCAGCCTGCTTTATGTTTAATCAAAGAAAACGGGCAATATAAGGTAAAGTATCTGACTTTCGGATACTCTCTCTTAGGAAAGATTGTCTTTAATGCAAAGAGTGAGACAGTTGCCGAGAAGTCCCTTTTCAAAGAAGACTTTAGACTTCGGAGAGCATTAGTTCCAGTCACTGGTTTTTATGAGTATGATAAGAACCAAATCCCACATTATTTTGAAGAAGAGAATAAGAATAGGTTCTACCTAGCAGCCATCTATCATAGCTCCAATTTTGTACTATTAACAGAGAAACCGGAAGAAGCAGTCTCTTACTATCATCCAAGAATGCCTTTTGTCATCCACAAAAAAGAAAAGTCCCTGTATCTCAATACAGAGACTCAAATCAAAGACAGGATCAATCGACAAAGAGTCAAGCTCGTAGATGCATTAAGCCCACAGCTTTCCTTATTCTAGCCTTGCCTCTTTAGCTCATAAAGTCCGATGGCGATAGATGTCGTCAGATTCAGACTATCTACTTCATCACTCTGCTCAATTCGGATATTGTTTTCGTTATGGATTTCTTTTGGTAGTCCCGTTGCCTCATTTCCGAATACCAGAGAGCAGGGCTTCTTGAACTTTACATCCTTTAAAGGGGAACTCGTATCTAGGACGAATGGATAATAAGGGCGCGAATAAGCCTTAAGGTAGTCTTCGAAGGAAGAAAACGTCTCAATCCGAAGATGAAAAAGGGCACCCCTGGATGCACGGACAGCTTTCGGAGAAAAATAGTCAGCACAAGGAGTAATCAACGCAAGATCGTGAAAGCCAAAAGCGAGAAGCGTACGCCTTGCGTTGCCAAGATTTCCCCTGTCGGATGGGTTCACCCTAACAAGATGACAAGCCTTTGGATCAAGAACAGACTCAAACTTTGAGAAGACACCTAAGACATGTGCGTTCTCTTTGCTTTTGGTTACCGCAAAAGCCTTGGCAGAAACAACAATCTTTTTGTTGTCGACCCTTGTCAAAAGTTTTTCATACCCAGGCGTATTGACAGCATCCGGTGAGACATAGACAATGCGGAGTTTATCCGGCCTATTGTGAATCAGCTCAAATGTCGGAAAGAAACCTTCCGTATAAGAATAATCGAGATCTTTCTGGTAATTTTTTATCATAAAATTATTGTATCTGTTTTTTGATGAAGAAAAAAGCCCGGTGATGCATCCGGGCTTTTTAGGTTTCTGATTTAGTTTAGTTATCGGAAACGAAGGGTAACAGAGCCATATAACGTGCACGTTTGATGGCAGTTGCTAACCTACGCTGATACTTGGCAGAAGTTCCAGTGATCCGCTTCGGAGTGATCTTGCCGCTGGGCGAGATGTACTTCTTTAAGAGATCGACATCTTTGTAATCGATGTACTTGATATGGTTCTTCGTGAAGTAGCAAACCTTTTTACGGGGTTTCATTCTTTTGAACATATTCTTTTTTCCATCCTTTCTCGTGAGCTAATAGCTAGAACGGAAGATCGTCGTCCGAAGAATCGATTCCCTCGTGGGAAGCATTGCTGTTGCTGTCTTGGATATCCTGATTGACGCTCGGAGCATAATCGCTCGGAGCGGCATCCGAAGCTCCCTTCCGTTCAAGGAACTGAACGGATTCGGCAACGACTTCGATGACTGAACGTTTTTGTTTGTTGCGGTCTTCGTAGCTGCGCTGATTGAGACGGCCATCAACACCGATCAAGGAACCCTTGGTGCAGTATTTGGCAACATTCTCAGCAGTCTTGTTCCAGCAGGTGCACGGGATAAAGCTAGCAGAACGCTCAGCACCGGTCTTTGCAGGGTTATCCACTGCAATGGTGAACGAAGTCACCGAACTTCCGCTGTTCGTCCGCTTCCTTTCTGGATCCCGGACCATTCTTCCGACTAATACGACACGATTCATTCCAGCCATAGCTAATCTCCTTTCCCGAGTGCTTTAATTAGTGAGCAACGGTGAAAAGGAAACGCATGACCTTTTCGTCAAGAAGCCTGACTTTGGTTGCCTGATCGACAATAGCGCCTTCAGCGTTAAGTTCGACGACAACATAGTAGCCTTTGGTCTGCTTCTTGATTTCATAGGCCAGGTCTCTCCTTCCCCACTTATTGACTCCGGTGATCTGTGCACCATTGTCCGTGAGAAGCTTCTGAAGTTTTTCGTTTTCCTTCTCTAACTCCTCATCGCTAAGAGTGGGCATAAGGATGTACATGAGTTCATATTTCTTCATGTGTTTATACCTCCCTGTGGTCTTTCGGCCGACTCTACATCAGGAGCCGGCAAGAAAGTATACGGCCTTTTATTGAAAAGGCCACTTGTTATTCTACCTAACAGAAGGAATAAAGTAAAGAGATATTTAATTCTTGCACCTTCCACCTCTCTCACTCTATATTAGTTTCCAATCCGATCTTTTTCAAAAGATATTCTGCCTTTACTATTATCACAGGACATATATGTATCGTGCTTGCAGGTGGAACTCCTCTAAAAAGCTTGATAACACAGCCTTGATACAAACGAAAAACGCCGCTGGGGAATGGTCTATCTTAAGTTCCTTGAAAGTCAAGAAACTAACTCAATTCGTTGAGGAAACGCCTGATAAAATATATAGCCTTCGTTTTGAAACAACAGCCACAGCTACTAAAGACCGAAACAAAGGAAGATTCTGTCTAGGAAATCGTGCTTTCAGCACTTCTTTCATCAGCAGTCTTCTTCCTTACGTTGATTACAATTACACCTTGCGATGTCTTATCAGATTTTCAATTTCTTTCCTAAAAGCAAAGCATCGAAAAATCAGACATTAACAAGTCAAATACCTTTCGTCATTCCGAAAAGATCTAAATTTTCGAAAGGGAAAGAAGGTTATCGAAGCACAGCCATCCATCCTTAAAACGAATTTTCAGCTGTGGAGTATCACAGTAAAGGAACCTTTTCCTCTGCGTATAGATTCTTCCTTCCTCATAATAAGTAACCTTCACCCTTTCTTTTTTCTTTAAGGAAACCAAGGTATTGTTAATATCCTCCCTTTCATCCAAAGAAAGTTCAGGACGAGAGACTTTTTCTTCTTCTCTTTCCCTTTCGTCCAACCTTTCATATTGTCCGGACAGCGACTTGAACGGCAACCACTTTTTCCTACCTCTCATGCGTGATGTCCTCCGATTTGATTACTGCGTGTCAGAAACGTACTCGAGAGCGACCTTGCGGAACACGGCCTTGCCTTCCTTGCCCCATATCTCTTACGGATATGAAGAAGAGTCTTTTCTAGACTCTCGACTCTTTCATCTTCCTTATAATCTTCAAATAATGTCAACTGCTCCTCTTCCTTAGACCGGACATCCTCAGCAACAATCGATATCTGCCGATACGTTCCTTCTCTCTCTTCTTTCGGCCTATCAAGGAAAAGCCGAACAAGCTCTTTTCCGATTTTCCTTGCAGAATCCGTCGGAGAGAAGAAAGAAGCTTTCTTGCCAAACCCTGTATGATCCTTATACCCAAGAAACAAAACAAACGTATTCGCTTTTACTTTCTCTTCATACCTTCGATCCGAAAGCTCAATCGCCCTGTCCCGGATCCTAGTCGGCATTTCACTAGCATCGTAATCCCGTAAGAGAACCTGTCCAACAGAGAAACTATGATGATTGGAAACATAAGTGTCTTTCAACAAGGCATCATCGTATCCATGGCTGTGATAATAGATTTCCTCTCCGATAACGCCAAGTTCCTTTGCCAGATACTGAGGGTCAGAGACAGCAATATCTCCTATCGTATAGAATCCCCTCTTGTTGAGTCTCTTTTCCATTCGGAATCCAATCCCCCACCTTTTGGAAAGAGGAGTTACCGACCAGAGATGTTCAGGAACACTCTCATAGTCCCAGGACGCAAGACAATCCGGACGATGCTTTGCTTCGATATCCATCGCTGCTTTGGCCATAAAGAGATTCAATCCAATTCCAGCAGTAACAGTGAGTCCAGTCTTGTCCTTGATTTCATTGATGATTTTTCTTGCATAAGACTCTGGAGTATCGTTCTTGATAGCAAGATAGTCTGTAACATCCAGAAAAGATTCATCAATGGAGTAGACAAGCCTGTCTTCCTTACTGACATACTCCCGGTAAATCTTGTTAATATCAGCAGATACCTTTAAATATCGCTTCCTTTTCGGCTTTGCGATAATAAGATTCGGAATATCCTTCGGAACATCATAAAGCCGGCATCTGCTCTGTACCTTATATTCCTTCTTAATAAAAGGAGAAGCGGCTAGGACAATCGTTCCATCTCCTCTTTCTTCATCAGCAACAACAAGAGGAGTTTGAAACGGGTCCCTGTTCCGGTCAAGGCATTCTACAGATGCGTAGAACGACTTCAAATCGATGGCTAGAATATTACGATCCATGCGTTTCATCGATTTCATTATATGGGAAGAAAAAGGTTGTCCGAAAAGCAACAAACAACTTAACCAGCCACCACCTGCTTATTAAGTCAGAGTTCTCCCAAAAAGGCGCGGATTCTCGATTCCTAGGTAGTTTCTTTACCATCCGAAAAGAAAAAGAAGCAATTCCTTGACAGACCTACTTGGCCTGACAAGTGTCAAATTCAGATATCCAATTCCGTTTCGTTTCAAAAATCAATTCTCTTGCGCAAACACAGAAAAAATAGTATCGCTTTATTTTTCTGTTTTATCTATCATTTTTAGTATGGAACATAAATAAATTAAAAGCATTATATAAAACAGCTTATTTAAATGTCCTTTTAGATATTCCAACTTTTTATTTGCTATTTAGTGTTTTTCTATTTTGCAAATTTAAGCAACACAAATCATGATAAAAGAGAACAAGATAAAGTTTTGAAAATTTCAAGAGCAAGGAAAGACTGTAAATTGGTAAGCGATTTCAAATTGAACTTTCTTACCAATGCCTATATATTTAAAGATACAATTCAAAAAAATCAGTAAATAAGGAGAATTATGGGTTTAACAAGGGAACAGGTCCGGGAAAGATCACTGAAAAGGACAGAAGCCATCCTCAACAATCCCCACTACAAAGAAGCAAAAGTACTCTACATCTATCTTCCAGCAGAAGGAGAAATCGACACGGAATACTTAATTGTACGTGCCTTACAGGATGATAAGATTGTCGCATCTCCAATCTTCCTTTCCTCTCAGGACAGGGTCTTCGCCAGAATCGATGGCAATCCTGGATTCCGCAAGGGAAGAGGGGACCGCTTAGAGCCTCTGTATCAGACGAAGCTTGTCATTGATAAGCCTGGTCTCAGGGTCATTCCGTTTGAAAAAATCATCGAAGAGTACAAACAGGACATCCACTATTACGGCAACTATATCAACAACCGGAACAACCTTTATACGATTGCTGTCGGATACAAAACCAAAGAGACCGAAGAAGCCATCGCCAAAGGCGAAGACCACTTCAAAGAAATCAATCTCTATTAAAAAAGACTGCTCAACGGCAGCCTTTTTTCGTTTCAATAGAATCTATAGTTTGACCAGAGTCGAGACATCGACTCCATTCTTTTTTAACACTTCCAGATATTTGTTATAGATGAACTCGGAAACCGAAGGGATGTCGTATTTCTTTGTATCGACATAGACATCAACAATTTGCTTCCTTTCATCATCAAGGCGGAAGGATTTCTCATCATTCAGAAGACGGGATTTGATTTTTTCTGGATCATCGCCACGGCTTTCCCTTCTCTCTCTTCGTGTCTGTTCATCCAAAAGCCTATAGAAGAGAACGATTTTAGGATCATGGAAAGACTTATAGGTCTTTGCACCAGCGCCTTCAACAGCCCTGCATTTATCAATCTGTACTTCCTTACGACTGGTGCCATAGTAGTTTCCATTGTAGAAGGTCGTCTCGATAAATTCATCGTTTGCCTTCCTCTTCCTGAATTCATCAATCGTAACGAAATGGTAGTCAACATTGTTAACTTCACCTTTACGCCTCTGACGGGTCGTATGGGTAATGACTTTTTTAATGCCGAAATGCGCCTGAAGATACAGGCAAGTCGCCGTCTTTCCACTTGCAGACGGTCCGGTTAATACAATCATCCTGCCCCTCCTTGATTTGGTTTAGTATCTTGATTTGGTTTAGTATTCTACATTCTTTTTTTATCACTTGCAACGGAAAATAAGAAATCAGCCGTCATCTTGACTTAAAAGGAATCAGATTCGATTATCAACTACATCCTTGATTTGAAGCGGTGAAGACAGAAATGCCTTTGGCTGGATAGGATAAGCCAAAAGAGTCTCTTTGCTCTGGTATCCCCAAAGCACAGAATAACGGTTTTGAATTTTCAGATTATAGGCAGTCTGTAGATCCGTGACAGAATCACCGAAATAAGCCACCTTAGAATAATCCAAGCCATATTCTTTTGTCTGATCAAGGAAAGCCTTGGGATCTGGCTTAGTCACTCCGCCTAAAGGTATTCCAACCCTCTTAGTGAACAGAGTCCCAAAGAAGGTTTTCCTCACATCCAGAGCGATATTTTGAGGCTTATTCGTATAAATAAAAAGGAGAACGCCTTTTTCTTTTGCATATTCCAGAGATTCAATCCTTCCATCATAGGGGTGAGTCAGATTCTTATAATGCTTGGAATAATAGTCGTAATAAACATCAAAGACTGACTGGAACCTATCCTGATGTTCCATTCCTATTGCGCGTTGAATCAATTTAACGGACCCATTGCCGATAAAAGTGGTCCTTTCCGGAAGACTATGAGTAGGAAGATGATGATACTCTAAAGAAACATTGACCGCTTTAGCGATGTCTTCCCTTGTGGATACAATTGTTCCGTCCCTGTCAAAAACAAAGGCCTGGTATTTGCTTTTCATAGAAATAAAAAACCTCTTCTTAATTACTATATCACAGAACAGAAAAAGATAGGAATTATACAATTTTCTAATTATTAAAATTAT
>URQF01000045.1 GCA_900549915.1 uncultured Mollicutes bacterium
GAAAACAAGGTCCGGAATCAGTCCTTCCCCATAACTAACAACATAATCTCCTTCGTTCCTGATTCCATCGGAATCATTGCTTAGAGAGATAACATAGAGATTTCCATAAGTTACCATGGAGACAAATTCATACTTATCTTCGCAGAGCTTCCTGCCGTTTATGGAGTCGAAAATAATGAAATCTTTTTCACCTTTCGCAAATTCGGCTTTCATTAGATTTGGGGATTCCGTGATGAATTTATCATCCGAAGCAAAAGCTGAAAAAGCCAGGCTTGGCGCACCAACAGGGGAAGCAATCTGAAAGCTCAAGGAACTAGTAGTGCTGGTTGAATAGGGAGCATAGTAATACGATGAAAAATTCTTTTCGTCTATGTTAATCGAAAGCGTTGTTGATAATTTTTCATACTCATAATGGTCGGGTTGTTTTTTCTTATCAAGGAATCCAAACCCGTTCTTACGATCCTTTTGTACGTTCAGAATAAGATTGGTAGTCCTTCCGAATTTGCTTGTCTGCTGTTCAGGATTTGGCATTGCTTTATCGATTTGGCTTTTTACCGATTCCGGATTTGATTCTAAGGCAGCGATTGTGGAATCAACCATCGAAAGAAAAGAAAGAATATCAGCGCTCTTTGACTTATCTTGCGCTAAAGATTTCTTGATAAAAAGACCTGCTTGAGGAAAACCATTCGTACCATATTTTTTAGAGAATAAAGTACGAATATCCGAATAAATCGAAAGAGTAGAATCTTTTAAAAGTGCGTTTTCTACAACGGGGTTGCTTGAGACGACATAATTGACAGTCTGTCCCTGATCGGATTTGGAGATCCTATAAGGAAGGGTATCCGAAACCTGAGAGACATAGCGACTGATTTTGACTATGGAATTGGTGGAAACGGAAGATCCTCCGCTGTGACATCCGGTAATTAATAACGTGGTTAACAATAAAAAGGCAAATTGATTTTTCATGGGTTTATTTTAGCATAGGAAGATTTCTATTTCCGTAAAAACGCAAATTAAAAAAAACTCCTCTGGCAGATGCCAGAGGAGCGATGGTTTGAAGTTAGAAATTGACCGGGAGATCGTAGTAGACGCAATCGAGAAGCTTTTCCCTCTCTTCCTGCGTAGGTTTACGCGGGTTGGTAAGGGTGCAAGCATCAAGGATAGCATTTGCAGCGATATCATGACGACGTTCAAGATAGACAGACTCCGGAACGAAGCCTTCCTCAGTCGGATAAGAATCCTTTCCGTAATGCTTGATGCAGTGCGGAATATTGAGGGCATCATTCCTTTCACGGAGAACCTTGATAAGCTTGTTGACAGTATCCCTAGGAGTGCAGCCATAGATTCCCATTTCGTTGGCAATCTCGACATAGCGCTGACGGGCAGTTAAATCCTTTGCATTGTAAGCAATGACCTTCGGGAGGTACCTTGCATTAGCAGCACCATGGATGATGTGAGCACCATAGTCCTGGAAAGCAGCACCAGTCTTATGAGCCATAGAGTGAACGATGCCTAAAGAAGCATTGGAGAATGCCCTGCCGGCTAAGCACTGAGCAAAGTGAACATTGTCACGGGCTTCCCTGACTCCGTTGTAGGAATCAACTAAGTCGGCCTTGATGACCTTGGCAGCTAAGAGAGCATCGGCATCGGAGAACCTGGAATTTGCGGTAGAAACATAGGCTTCGATAGCATGGGTGATGGCATCCATACCAGTGTGAGCAACAAGTTTCTTCGGCCTGGTGTGAGCAAGTTCCGGATCGACGATGGCAACATCCGGGGTGATTTCGAAATCAGCAATCGGGAATTTGATGCCTTTCTTGTAATCCGTGATGATGGAGAAGGCAGTAACTTCAGTTGCAGTTCCGGAAGTAGAAGAAATAGCGCAGAAATGAGCTTTATGACGGAGTTCCGGTAACTGGAAGACTTTGCACCTATCTTCGAAAGTAATCTCCGGATACTCATACTTGATCCACCTTGCTTTGGCGGCATCAATCGGAGAACCACCACCGATAGCAACGATCCAGTCAGGTTCAAACTTCAACCTGGCTTCAGCACCGCGCCTAACAGTTTCGACAGACGGATCGGATTCGATACCTTCGAATAATTCGACTTCGAATCCAGCCTGCTTCAGATACTCTTCAGCTTTGGCGAGGAAACCAAAACGCTTCCTGCTTCCGCCACCGACACAAATCCTAGCCTTTTTTCCTTTCAGATGAGATAAGGCCTCGAGGCTGCCCCTTCCGTGATAGATATCACGAGGTAAAGTGAAACGTGCCATTGTATACCTCCTGTTTTTTGCTGCTAAATGGCATTTGCAACAATATCGAAATAATTATAAATGAGAAGAAATTCATTAGTAAAGGGCTTTCTTGATATAAAAGTGGAAAACTGAGTACTGATTGCGTGGTTTTTATGCTTTGAATATAAGAATACGCAAAAAACAATCAAATTTATGGAGCGTTCTTTTTGCATCCTGGTTCCTTATTTCATAAAATAATAAGTAACGGAGGTTTTCTCACTATGATTCAGATTTATGGAAGTCATCTTTGTCCGGATTGCAACAACTGTACGCTTAGCTTAGATAAGAACAAGATTCCTTATGTTTACTACGACATCACGAAGGATATTCGTCTTCTGCACAAATTCTTAGAAAGGAGAGATACTCTTCCTTTCTTCGATCATGCGAAGGAAATCCATGATATCGGTTTGCCAACAAGGATATTGGATGATGGAACTAGGACAAGGGATTGGGAAGCTTATCTTAAGAACCTAGGACTTCCTTGCTATTATACCGATACAAAGAAAACCTGTTCCATTGACGGAAAAGGCTGTTAGTAACACAAAAAAGGCACCGTTCAGGCGCCTTTTTGTATTTAAGAATAGTATTTCTGGAGATAGTTAGCCGCGTAGGAACAATCTGCGGATAGGGAATAGCCTTCTTTTTCCGCTTTTTGAATGATTAATGTCCTTAGGGCCTTGGCAAGCCCCTTTCCTTGGTATTTTTCTTCGACGACTGTCTTTTTGATGTTCAGGACATTGTTTTTTATTTCGTATTCAAGATAAGCAGCCCGTTCCTCATTCTGGTAAAGACAAATCCGGTTTTCTTCCCTGACCGGTTTGAAATCAGTTGCAAACATTAGCGGAGCTTGAATCCTACTTTGAAGGCATCTGCAAGGACTTTGTCCCTGGAATAATACTTGTTGTTGCTTGGATCATAGGAAATTGGTTTAAGTTTGCGGACATCGACCTTGCCATTTTCATCCAGAATAGAATCATCCGCAACGATTTCAAGGATCTCACCGATCCTGTTGCCATTGTCATCGCGGTGATCGAGCTTGCATTCAAGAGTCAAGGGAAGTTCACGGAACAGAGGACAAGGGAAGTTACCTTCCCTAATGGTAAGCTTGGCTTTCTTCCTTTTATCTTTATCTGTTGTCTTGGAGACAAGACCAACATAATCGGCAACTACTACTGTATCTTCGGTAGCAAATGAGACAGAAAAATATCCGCTATCCTGGATGTTGAGAGTCGTTTGATGGGCCTCGGAAAGGCTAAGAATGACCTTATTAGTGTCATAGATGCCGCCCCAAGCAGCATTCCTTAAATCTGGATTTCCTTCTTTGTCATAGGTTCCAATCAAAAGAACCGGAAGCGGATAAAACAAAGTGGATGGTTTTAAATTTACTTTCATGTTTCTTCCCCCTAGTTTCAGTATATTTGATTTCAGTATATTACGGCATAAGAGAAAAAACAATAAGTATGCTTAATCGTATTGTCCGATAGAACGAAGGTAACGCTCTAAAATCACACAGCTTGCAGCAGCATCAATCGACTTATGCTGCTTCTTAGAATTCTTCCCTTCTTCGTGAAGGTAAGAGGACGCTTCCAAGGTGGAATAACGCTCATCCTGCAAGATGACTGGAATACCAGGAAAGACTTTCCTCAGCCTCTCCTTAAAGGAATAAACCGTCCGTGTCCTGTCACACTCATCTCCGGAAGGGAAAAGAGGAAGACCAAGCACGAATTTACTCACTTTTTCGAAGCGAAGAATCTCTTTTAATTCTTGTAGCGCGTAATCAAAATCCATCCTTTTGAATCGAAGATTCTTCAAAGGAGTGACAAACCTTCCCGATCGGGAAATGGCAATCCCTAAACTACCCTTTCCTAAATCAAGGGCAACAAGATTCTTTTCCATTAAAGGGAAAGAAGGTACTTTTTGACTTCTTCCAGCTTCTCAAGAGAAGAAGTTCCGCCGAAAGCAACATCTTCTCTGCCGCCACCACGGCCATTTAGCAGCTTGGAAGCTTCCTTCCTGATCCTTCCGGCTTTCAGATTGGTCAAAGACTTTCCTTTTGCAGCAACAAGGTCTTTCTTCTCGCCATTATCAACAGCAAGGAAAAGAACAAGATCCTGATATTTATCAATCAGCTTATGGCTTAAGGAATCCAGTTGGTCATGGGTAAGGCCTTTTAAGCTCTTGACTAAGACCTTATGTCCGTTATTTTCAACCCTGCTTGCTTCTAAGGAACCAAAGAGAGCATTCGTACTTTCTTCCCGAAGCGACTTGATCGTAGCGTTCAAAGAAGCAGTGCTTTCATTGTTGGCAATAATCTTATTTCGGACAGCTTTATCCGAATTGACATTGAGAAGACGAGCAGCCTCTAAGATCCTGCCCTGCTTTTCCTTGAAGAATTCGTAAGCTTTTTCGCCGGTATAAGCGGTGATACGACGAATGCCGGCAGCCACAGACTCTTCCTGGGCAATCGCAAACAAATCAATGTCTTTTGTATTCGAAACATGGGTACCGCCGCAGAATTCCGTGGAATAATCACCCATGGAAACAACGCGGACGACATCACCATACTTTTCACCGAAGAGATGCCTTGCATTCTTCTTTAAAGCATCCTCTTTCTTCCTGACTTCCGTTTTAACCTCTAATCCGGCAAAGATCTTCTCGTTAACACGCTTTTCGATGGCGTCTAAGGTGTCCAGATCCAGTTTTTCATCGGCATTGAAGTCGAAGCGGAGCCTTTCATCATCATAGTAGGCGCCTTCCTGATGGATTTCAGGAGAAATAATCTCCTGTAAAGCCTTTTGGAGAAGATGAGTTGCGGAATGGTTCTTCCGAATTTTGTTGCGACGATTCCAGTCGACTTTTTCAAGGAAGACATCTCCTTCTTTGATTTCACCATAAAGGACCTTCACATGAAGCAGATGCTGGCCATGGTTTGCAATCGAAACATCGGTCACTTCTGCTTCACAGTTTGCAGAGGAAATCCTTCCTTTATCGGCAACCTGTCCGCCAGAAAGGGCATAGAAGTCCGTTTTGGCAAAAGCAACATCTCCTTCTTCATCAATCGAATCGACTTTCTTTCCGTTGACAAATAAGCCGATGACATTGCTTTCAAAGTCTTTGTCTTCTTCATAAACGAATTCGCTAGGAGTGACAAAGGAAAGCCTGTCTTTGGACTGAAGTCCGAAAGATTCGCGGTTTCCACGGCTCTTTCTGGCAAGCTCCTTGCTTTCCTTTAAAAGCTTATTGTATCCTTCTTCATCGACTTTCTTTCCGTTATCTTCAGCAATTTCCTTGGTAAGCTCGAAGGGGAAGCCATAAGTATCCGAAAGCTTGAAGCAATCTTCAGCAGAGAGAGTATCACCCTCTTTTGCAAGATACTGAGAAAGGAGCTTTTCTCCGGTCTTAAGCGTATTCGAGAACTTGTTCTCTTCACTAAGGATCCTCTTCCTAGTGCGCTGCTCATGTTCCTTAAGATATGGATAGAAGTGTTCCCTGGTCTTTGTGACAATCGGGACAAGGTTAGCTAAAGTACCAGCATCTAATCCTAAGGTAAGTGCATAACGGGATGCACGACGGAGAAGACGTTTTAAAACATAGCCACGTCCATCATTGGAGAACACGGCACCATCTGCTAAAGCAAAGGTAATCGAACGGATATGGTCTGCAATAACGCGATAGGCAAGCTTGTATTTGCCATCGTAAGGATATTTCGATTTGCTTTCGAGGTACTTAATATAGGGCCTGAAGAGGTCGGTTTCAAAGTTCGTCTCCGTTCCCTGCCTAATACAGGCTAAACGTTCCAGACCGGCACCGGTATCGATGTTCTTCTGAGGGAGCGGCTTATATTCGCTTCTCTTTTTGCCAGGTTCGGAATTGAACTGGGAGAAAACAATGTTCCATAATTCGATATAACGATCGTTATCAAGGTCGTCCTGAAGAAGTTTCAATCCCAAATGCTCCGGATCCCATTGCTCACCACGATCGTAGTTGATTTCGGTATCTGGTCCACACGGTCCTTCACCGATTTCCCAGAAGTTGGACTGGCTAGGCACCCTGTTTTCTTCCGGAATACCGCATTTGACCCAAAGGTCGTGGGTATCTTTGTCATCCGGATAATAGGTGACATAAAGCTTGTGCGGATCAAGACCATAGTATTTTTCACTGGTCAAGAGTTCATAAGCCCACGGGATGACTTCCGGACGGAAGTAATCACCAATGGAGAAGTTTCCCATCCTTTCGAAGAAAGTGTGGTGACGGGCTGTATGTCCGACATTATCAATATCGTTGGTACGAATGCACTTTTGTGCGTTGGTGATTCTACGATGCTTTGGAGTCAATGTACCATCAAAATACTTCTTTAAGGCAGCAACACCTGCGTTAATCCAAAGAAGCGTCGGGTCATTGTTCGGAATCAAAGAGGCAGATGGCTCGATGTAATGGCCATGGTCTTTGAAGAAGTTCAGCCAGATATCACGGATTTCATCACTGGACAGTTTACGCATAGAAAGAATCTCCTTTAAAAAATAAAAGTTTATTTAATAACCGATTTATTATACTCTGAAATCGAATCTTGGCGCGGAAAAAGGAATCATAGGGGGTTCAAAGCCCTTTCTTTAAAGGCTTTGGTTCCTTTTTCCAATCGTTTCAGCCCGTCTTTCAGCAGCGAAAGAGGTGTCGCAACATTCCTTCTGAGGAATCCTTCTCCGCCTTTTCCATAAACAGAACCATCCTGCAGCCAAAGGCCAGTCTCCTGTTTCAGGAATTTGGCAAATATCAGAGAATCCTTCGTTATCTTACGAATATCGATCCAAACGAGATAAGTAGCATCTCCTGGAACGACTTTCCTCCCGGCTATGTTCTTTTCAACAAAAGAAGAAACATAATCCCGGTTGTAGAAAACATGCTCTCTCCTTTCATCAAGCCATTCTTCTCCTTCGTTTAAGGCAGCAATCGCAGCCGGACAACTGAAAATATTTGGTTCAGCCACCTCATCGGTATTGATCTGGCGATTCACTTTCTTCCGCAGGTCTTCGTTTGGAACAATGATGGCAGAAGTATGGATGCCAGCAAGGTTGAATGGTTTTGTCACACTGATCGCATTAACAGAAATGTTTTTGTTGATTTCATTGACGGCAAAGAAAGGGTTATAGGTTCGTCCTGGTCTTACAATCTCGCCATGAATCTCATCGCTTAAGACAACCACATGGTTTTCAAAGCAAAGACGTCCAATCTCCGATAATTCTTCTTTGGTCCAGATTCTGCCGACAGGGTTAGCAGGATTGCAAAGAATCCTCCTTGTGGTTTTATCATCCTTTAAAGCGTCTTCCAATGCTGGAAAATCAATGGAATAATTACCATCCTTCAAAAGCAAAGGTACTTCTTTGACTACCCGGTGGTTATTCAATACGGAATTATAAAAAATATTGTAAACCGGAGTTAGTAAGACAACATTATCTCCCTCTTTTGTTAATTTCCGAACAGAGGAAGAGATCGTAGGGACTACGCCTAAAGAAAAAAGAAGCCAATCTTTTTCAAGTTTGATCTTATGTCGTCTTTCAAAGAAATCCCTGTAGGCATGATACCAATTATCGTGAGGTTCCGTATAGCCGTAGATAGGATGAAGGACCCGTTTTTCCAAAGCGGAGACAATCTCAGGGGCAACTTTGTAGTCCCTGTCCGCAATCCACCTAGGCAGGATATCTTCCTTGCAATCCCATTTGATGGACTCCGTATTATGGCGATCTGTTACCGTTTCAAAATCATATTTTCCCATTTTCAATCACCTGGATTTGACTTAAATCAATTCGTTCATCATCTTTAATATATTCTTCATAAGATCGGCATTCGATTTTTCCTGAAATCGGGTTTTTAATGATTCCTAAGCAAGAATCAATCTGGCAAGAGAGACCAGAGCAATATTCAAAGATCAAATCCGAATCTTTGCTTATCGTACAATCTTTCCTAGTGAGATTTTTCCTGTAGCAGAAACCTTGATGAGACTGGAAGTGACAACCAATGCAGGTGATGTTTTCACTGTTCCAGGCAAAGTACTCACCCTCAATCGTGCAGTTGATCAGGGTGACGTTTTTGCAGTTCCAGAAAGCGTCTTTGGAGTGGAAAATGCAATTCTTCCTCACAATATCATGTCCGCCGTCAAAAATATAATTTCCATCGATGTGAATATCTTCCCCTTCGATTTCAGAAGAACCCCTACCGAAATAGTCTCCTTTAACCTGGATATTCTTCCTTTTGATTTTTGTGCAATTCCATAAAGTCTCTTCTGCTAAAGAGAACACAATATTTTCAAGGCGAATATTATTGCACCGCCGGAACTCTTTTGGAGCCTGAATGTCTAAATCATGGAAATAAGAGTCGTCCGTGTACCAAATCCCAGAACGTGACCTAAGATAGAAAGTGCAGTTCTTTACTTCGTGTCCCTTTCCGTACCAAAGAGGGTATTTATAATCGAACGTACAGCCATCCACTAAAAGATTTCGTCCTTCTTTCAATGGAGATTCTCCGTTAGCGAAGATACAGTCTTTAATTAAAGCGTCCTGACAGCGAAACAGGGAACGTTCGCCTTCCAAATGTTTGTTAGTGATTCCTTTCATAGTTCATGCCCTTTTCTGTTGAATAACGAATCAGAAAATATCCTTTTGCATCCCTGTTTTGTTTTAATAAAAACAAGGAAAATTCATTAAGTCGTTCATCTAGCAAGGGAAGGAGGTATTCATTTTCGGTATGGATGCAAATCGTTAAAGACGAAACCCTTTTCTGAAAGCTTTCTTCCAGAGTTTGACCTTGGTCTTTCGCTTTCAGTCTTGTTTTAAAATTCTTCCTATCCGATAAGGCAACATCCCTGTCCGAAACAATCTCTTCCTTCGATTCTTGAGGAAGATCTTGGATAAGAGGAAGAAGAAGTTCTTTGATTTTGTTATAGTGAAGTGTAATTCCGCTTAATCTCTTCCTTTCCTCATCCAGGATTTGAATGCGGAAATCATCTTTTGGACTTTTCCTGTCTTTCTGCCTGTTTTCCCTTAACGCACGGATGGCGCCATTTTCTTCCGCCCTTAATACTAAGGGGTTATCATCAAATCGTTTGGTGCCTTCTTTCCTAGGATTCAGCAAACGATCGAGGGATCCTTTTCCAAAAGCAGCATCGTATTCGCTCCGAATCTGTTCTTCTGGTACACCTCTTTCTAATTCTTCTAACAAACGGGTCAGAAGGCTAAGCTTTGTCTCCATTGTCTTTTTCCTTCCCTACGATTTCGACTTTTGTGACATTATTCAGTTTTGGAGGATAAACAAGGGAAACAGTACCATCATAAGATACTTTCAGAGTATCTCCTTCTTTGATGGAATCAAAAGAAGAATCTTTTCCGTTATAGGTGACTTTCGTATCTTTTTGCACATCAAAAACATAGAAGTAGTCTTCTGTGCCGGTGTTGGTGACATTCAATCCCCTGATATCATTGACTTTT
>URQF01000046.1 GCA_900549915.1 uncultured Mollicutes bacterium
TGCGGAAAAAAGAGGGAATGTGACAGAATAGGGCTATATCTGGTCGGTATTTTTTCCTAATAAGAGGCCGTAAGAAGTCGATATAAGAAAGTGATGCTGTGCAAATGCAGGAACAGGCAACGACAAACAGATATGCCTGAAATCTCTGTGGTAAAGTCAAATAATCAAAGTAGGATTTTGCTACTTGAACATAGATATAATGGATAACGTATATTCCTAAAGTGGAAGAACCTAAGCAGGACAACAAATGGGATAGTAAAGGAATCTTTCCCTTCCATGGGTAAAAAAGCGCAAATGTCCCAAGAATATAAAGGGTGAGCGTGCATTGGGAATAGTTGAAACCTGGATTATATAATGACTGCTTTTTCAGTGACCTCAGGATTCCGAAAACAGAAGCAAAAACCATACTTGCAAATCCTGCCCTCACCCATTTCCAGCGGTTCTTTAGAAATTTAGCTTGATAAAGAAAAAGCATACCGCCTAATAAAAAGTAGAAAAGATACATTTGGTTTCCGAATGGATCAAAGCGGTGAAGAAAGCCTAAAAAATCACGATATAATCCAGCCGAGCGATAACACTCGATTATGTCTCCTAATAAACCGAGGAAATTAAGAAAGATAGTGAAAAAGGCGGATAAAAGGAAAAGAATAGTAAAGCTTTTTGGACTTTTATCAAAGATAAGTTTAAGTACTGGAAAGATGAGATAAAGAGCAATTAGGTTAATCAAAAACCATAAGACTCCATTATAGTGATTAGATATTTGAGTCTTAAATAACTGGGAAAAGAAAACATGGAGAGTTATCGGTGTTCCTTCAAGATATAAGCCAGTTAGAATGAGAATAGAAGACCATATAATCAGGATTAGAAAGAAATTCAGAATTCGTTTCCAGTGTTTTTTAAGCGGAGGATTTTTAGCTCTGAACATGAGGTATCCATTTATAAAAACAAAAAAAGGAACGGGTTTACAATTTACCCGAAGACAGTATTGGAATATTCTAATTGCTGTGGATTCTGGCCAATTTGAAAGAAGAAAATCAGGTTGGAATAAGGGAGTGTGAAGTGCAATGACCATTAATATGGCAACAGCCTTCCTCATGTCTAAGCCAAACAGCCGTCCTTTGTTTGGCTTGACAACAGGAACATCTAACTTTCGTTCTATAGATGCCATAATCTGGACTCAAATTATTCGGTTTTTGACTGATCTCAGTCTGAGTCAGTGTGACTTTCTTTCGTATCTGGTCCTTTTGAAGAGGAATCGTTTCCTTCTTCTTCGAAGTCGGACTTTGTTTCTTCTGTCTTTGGCTGGTTGACTATGGGTTTAACGCCTTCTTTTTTCTTCTTGAACTCAAGGTTCCTTCCGATTTCTGCTAAGAGAAGAGATGAAACAAAGAACCCTAAGATAAGACCAGCAACTGCGACGATGCTATTGGAGAGATGCCCAGTAAGATTTCCATTGTTAGCCTCTTTGACGTAAATAGCATTTGCGGAATTCTTGTAGAGCCTTTTTGTTGCATTATTGGCAATCGTATATTGATTCGATAAGCTCTGATACCTTTCCGATAAGGATGTAGCATAGCCTTCACTGCCTTGTTTCCATGCAATCGCTTTTTCCTTCCTCGCGGAATCCCTGCTGTTCTTATTTTCTTTATAGAAATTAAGACTTGGATAAAATCCAGTTGTGCTATCCGGATTTTCACTTACCACTGTTGTGTCATTCACACTCGTGACAGTGTATCCGATGTTCTTCAAAGAGGAAATCAAAGAATTCTTTTGCTTTAATAAGCTAGAGGAAGCTTCCGTAAGTTCTGTGATTTGCTTTCCGATTTGGGAGTCCGGTGTCTTGATATTTGATAATTTGGTTAGAAGCTCGTTTGTGTGGATTAGATTCGTTTCCACAGTATTCAACTCATCCTTGTACTGTTTGCCAAGTTGAACAAAACCGTTCCTTACGATTTCTTCGTTTCCGTCTTGGAAATTGACATAGTAGTTCGTAGTGAACTCACCCTCTAATAAATCCATCTTATCAGAGAATTTAGAATATGCTGTGCTTAAAGAAAGTAAAGAACTATTGTCGGATACGAAGGAATTCTCTCCGAAAACGGAAATGAGATCCTTGTAGTTAGCTGAAATGATATGGTCTAGTGAATTGAGATAAGAAGTAGTCTGAGAGAAGGAGCTATTCTTTATGCTTTCTAAGTCTTCCCTTTCATTCCTAGTAAAAGGCGTCGAAAGTTTGATTCTCTCAATCTTAGGAAGGGAGACATTGTTTACTTCATAATCGATAAGAGCAACGATAAAAGCCTGGGCCTGTTCGGAACTATCAAAGGGTTTTACGGAAGTAACCAGATTAAATTCGGTTTTTGCACTTATGGTTTCGTTATCGGTTGTTACTTCAGCAGGAGAGATAGAAAGAGCAGAATAGACCTTTTCGGGATTCAGGTTCTTGAAGTCACTGTTGCTTTTGATGACAGCATCAACATTGGCTTTAGAAATCAGATCACGTCCATCGAATGGAGTTCCATCGAGGAAGGCGTCTTTTTGCTTGTTTAATGGTAAACGGAAAGATAAGGAAGAAGTGATTTTTTCTCTCTTTGGATTGATAAGATACTTTGCTCCTCCAAAGCCAGCCAGAGCACCGAGTAGGGAAACAGCAATGATCCACCATTTATAGGAATTGACCTGATGGATGTATTCTCCCCACGTCAGATGAGGAACATTTGATTTTCCATTATCCTGCCTAATGATGACCTTTGTCTTTTCGGATTCTTTTTTGTTGTTTTCCATAGATTATTTCGCTCCATCCCGTTTAAATACTTTAACGAATGTGCGGCAGATCAGCTTCACATCAAGCCAGAAAGAACGATGCTTGATATAGTAAAGTTCCCTGTTGACACGTTCTGTGTAGTCGACATTGCTTCTTCCGTGGCATGCCCAGTAGCTTGTAAGTCCTGGACGGACTGACAGAAGAATACCTCTCGTAAGTCCATAACGCTCGGATTCGATATTGATGATTGGACGAGGACCGACAATCGACCTCTGACCGATAAAGATATTGAAGAGCTGCGGAAGCTCATCAAGAGAGGTCTTACGAAGGACCTTGCCTAGTTTTGTAATGCGCGGATCATTGTCGACCTTGAATTCCGTATAGAACTGCTTGAGTTGCTCAGCATTAAGCTGCTCTGAAATGGGACGAGTATCCCACTTCCTGGTACGGAATTTAAGCCTATAGAATTGCTTTCCGTTCTTTCCAATTCGTTTATGCTTATAGAAAATCGGACCTTTTGAAGTGCATTTGACAAGCAAGGCTAAAAGGAGAAGCAACGGAGAGAAAACAAGGATGGCAAGACCAGAAAGGAAGATATCAAAAAATCGTTTAAAGAAAGAATAGACAGGCTTTCGCTTTAAATAGATGGTAGCATCGTTTGTGGCTTCTATTTTCTGCCTTTCCAAGGTCCTGTCGATGGAATCTAAATCAATATGGGGGTTTTCTTCCCTATCCCTGTCGAATGGATTCACGTTATTCATTTGTCTTGTCTCCAGTCTGTTCTAAAGCAGATATATATTTTTCAATAATGTTGACTGCGTTAGTCCTCGTTGAGAGATTATACCGGGAATTGTCTTTTACTTCGAAATCATGGGACCTATAGGGGAAGATATAGCTCTGTCCAAAGTTGATGAGGGCTTCTCTGGCGTTAGGGAATAAAGGATCATTGTCGCTTGAAAGAATTAAATCCCTAGGAAGAAAATAGGGAATGGCACTACTTAAAGGGGAAATGAAAATAATCTTCCCTTTGTCCCTGTGATGGTTTTCCCGGTACCTTCCGGCAAAAGTCCCACCAATAGAATCCGTAAGGAAGATTACAGACTCATAGGAATCAAAATCAATCTTCTCCAGGTGGCTTTCGATGTACTCCAAAGATTCTCTTTTAAAGTCTTCAAAAGGAGGCTCGATTACGACTTCGAAAGGCTCATTATATTCAAGGCGGACAATTTGATAGCTTTTGTCACGCCTTATTTTGCTTGGATAATAAAGCAAGGAACGATCACAGCTATAATGACGTCCAGGAAATACAACACAAAGTTTTTGCACAGATTCACCTCTCCCTGTTCTAATTGATGTTTGTAGAGTTGATTATTATATTACTCAGTCGGATAATAAAATTCAATAGTTGCAAAAATAGCATATTTGATATTTCAAAATGCAATTTTCTGAACTGCCATCCAACAATGCCGTTTTTTGTTGAAAATTGTTATGTTTTTAAAAAGAATCCCTTATTTTTTTACAATTTTTATAGAGTGAATTGTTTTAATGAATCAAAGGCAATTCTATAAAACCGGTTACATTCTTTTTGTCAATTCACGTCAGTTGGAGTGCAATCTGGTCCGTTTATGCTTTCATTTTGCTTTCTATGGTTTACAATGAAAGGCAGAGGAATTTAATAATGAATCAACGTTTTCGTTCTTCCGGTGTTGATCTTCCTTTGTTTTCCCTCCCAGGAGCATATGGAATTGGAAGCATCGGCACAGAGGCTAAAGAGTTTGTAGACTTTCTTGCAAAGTCAGGCTTTTCTTATTGGAGTAGGCTGCCTTTGAATCCAACTTCCTTTGGTGACTCACCTTACTCTTGCTATGCAACAATCGGACTGAATCATTACTTTATCGATTTTAATGATCTCAGGGATAAAGGACTTCTAAAAAGAAGAGACAGGGCAAATATCGATTTCGGCTCTGACCCAAGAAAAATCGATTACGAGAAAATTTATAAAAGTCGTATAGAACTTTTAAAGATTGCCTATAATCGCTTTATCCGTGGTAAAGGAGACTATCAGAGAGGATACATTTCTTTCTTGAGAAAGAACCAATTTACGGATTATGCCTGTTACAGGGTTTTAAAGGAAATAAATAAGGATTGCGCCTGGAAAGATTTCAAGGACGGCTATAACGAATACACGAGCGCTAAGTTAAAAGCAGTACGTCGCAACCACCCCCAAAAAGTAGACTTCTATCTTTGGACTCAGTATATCTTCCTAAGACAGTGGGAAGAGCTAAAGAAATACGCAAACAGCCAAGGTGTCTCCATTATCGGAGAGAGGTCAAGGTATGCAAACTACGATAGTGTCGACGTCTATCGTCACCACAACTGCTTTGAACTGAATGATGAACTTGGAAGGGACTCTGTTTGCGGTTATCCGCCGGATATTTTCCATGATAAGGGACAGGCTTGGGGTAACCCGATTTACGACTTTGCCCATTTAGAACGTCATAATTATGGATTTTTCAAAACCCGGCTTGACTTTCTCTCTGCTCTCTATGATTATGTTCGCCTAGATCACTTCCGTGGTTATTTTGAAACTTATGTTTTGAAAAATGGTTCCGTAGATGGAAGGAATGGTACTTGGGTAAAGTATCCAAAGAAAGATAGGATTATAAAATTTGTTTCTCATCCGGAAAGAATTATTGCTGAGGATGTGGATGGCTGCACGAAGGATAGGCAGGATACGATTGATGCCTTGAATCTGAAAGACAGGCGTGTTTTGGAAATTGCATTAGAAGGCAAAAATCTGAATAGAAACAGGCCACAGAACTATTCTTATTCTACGATATCCTATTCTTCGACCCATGACTGCAAACCATTGAAAGGATTTCTAGATGATCTGGATGAGAAAGAACTGATAGAGACCGAAAGAACGATTGCTTCTCTCTCTCGTCATTTTGGTGTCACTTATACTTCTACAAGGACTAGAAAGGATGATGTTAAAGCGTTACTGGAATTGAATCTTGCTTCCATCAGTTCCATTGCTATCCAGTCTAGGCAGGATCTTCTCTGCCAAGGAAATGAAAGCCGAATCAACACACCAGGAACGGTTGGAAACAATTGGCAGTATCGAATCACAAAGGAAGACCTTTCTGACGAATTCTCTTCTTATCTCTATCAGATGAACAAAAAATACGGGCGTTGTGATTAGAAGCAACTCCAACGTTCATTTCGAAAACTGCAATAATTAATTCCCTTGTGTGAGTTTTTTAGTCTAAGTCGAATTCGAGGTTTTCGTAAAGGACAGCAACGTAGAAATCTTTTTCAGGAAGACGTCGGATATTGTTTTTCTCAATCTCGGTTTTGATTCTAGAAAGAGATAAAACGCCTGGGTAATGATAGGTAAAGCAAGAATAAGGCAAATCAAAATCGTCAAGATGGTCAAACGAAAGGTCCTATCTCGAAACGATTTCTAGTTTTCCTCTATTAGGTCGAAAACAAAGTCTTTGCAGATGACATTTTCAGCAGGGATGGAGGAGAAGACAGAATCTCCAAAGTCGATTTGATTCCACTCCGCATTTGTTCCTTGATAGGTGATGTCTGTCAAACGTTCGCATTCAGCAAAGGCCATGGAATCCATGGAACGAACACTGCTAGGAATAACAAGACTAGAAAGGAACGAATGTGCGAAAGCAGATTCCCCGATCGTTTCCACGGAATCCGGAAGGATGAGACGATTCAGTCCGGTGTTTCCGTAGAATGCATAAGGCAGAATATGATTCACTGTATGATTGATAACAGCTTTTGTATTTCCAAAATAAAGATCTTTCTTATCTTTTCCCCTTAGACAACCAGATTCAAAGACAAAGTATTCATTGTTTTCATCCATCCTTAGTGTCCTATCGGTAAGAGCGAAAGCACCCTCTCCAATCGAGGACAAGGTCGAAGGAAGATTCCTTGTCTTGACATGGTAGGCACGATAGAAAGCAAAGGAACCTATTTCAGAGACTTTGTTTCCTAAGGTTATGGAGGTAAGTGCATCACAATCTTTCAGACAATTGGATGGAATCGATGTGATTCCATTCCCAAAGTCTGCTTTCTTCCTAGCTAGACAAGTATCAAAAGTACTTTCTCCAAGGGATTCTATGCTGTCAGGAAGATGAATTTCCTTTAAAGCATAGCAATGAGAAAAAGCTCTTGTCCCGATTCTCTTTACGGAGGAAGGAATTGTGATTTCTGTCCTGTCGGAACAGAAATAGAAGGCTTCTGTTAGAATATCGGTTACTGTTTCCGGAATCATACTTGCTTTGCATCCATAGTAAAGCAAGGTTCCGTCTTTGCTTAAAAGACAGTTTCCACTGGATGCATAGACCATGTTTTCGGTTTCGACGGTAAAGTCTACCCTGGAATTTGTTCCTGTGAAGACATTCTTTCCTATTTTTGTGACTTTACTTCCCATATGGAAAGAAGTTAGATTGAAACAATTTGAGAAGGCGTAGTCTTGGATTTCTACGACACTCTCTGGAAGAGACATCCTCTCTAAGAAAGAACATCCGAAAAAGGATTCCTGTCCAATGATGAGAGTGTCGGATGGTAGAATCGAGTTCTTGCAACCGGCGACAACTCTTTTCGTTCCTTTCTCAAGGATTGTGTTCGATGAAGAATAATAGACCTGGTTTTCCTTATCAACGGACCTTGCCTCCACCTTGTAGGTTCCTTCGAAAGCTCCATTTCCTAGTACGGAAACAGAAGCAGGAAGATTGATATCTGTTAAAGACTGACACTTTGCAAAGGCACAGGCTTCAATGGTTTCTAATGTGGATGGAAAAGACAAATTCGTGAGATGAGTACAGCTTTCAAATGCGCTCTTTTCAATGATCTTCAGATTGGAAGGAAAAGTGACGGTGGTTAAGTCATAGCATTTTAAGAATGCGTTATCTTCGATGGTTTCGACTTTCTCGCCTAAGATGACATTTGTAAGGCTAAAGCAGCAGCTGAAGGCATGCGATGGAATGACCGTTACCTTGGATGGGATTGCTAGGCTAGGAAGAAGAGTACAATAGGAAAAAGCGTTTTCTCCGATTTCAATTAAGCATTCTGGAAGGGAAAGAGTCTTTAGTCCGCGGCAGGAATAAAAGGCTTCCTCTCCGATAGAAGTTACCGATGTCAATACGAGAGAAGTAATACTGGTTGCACCAGAAAAAGCATAGTCTTTGATTCTCTTGATGTTTTCTGGAACAGTTATTTCTGTGACAAGCTGATCCTTGAAATAAAGAGAAGCTAAGTTGCTGCAGGGGTTGCTATCATAGTCGAAACCGATGTTTAGCCAAGAAGAAAGATCATCATCATAGTAGACTTTCTTTAATTTCTTGCACTGAGAGAACGCCTCGCTCTTTACTTGTTTTAGGGATTTTGGAAGATGGACTTCTCTTAAGTTCGGACAAGATAAAAAGCATCCTTCTCCAATCTTTTCTACTCCTTCTTGAATCCAGAGATTTGTTATCTTCTTACTTCCCATGAATAAAGAAGAAGCAAGTCCTGTGACTCTTTTTCCGTTGTAATACTGAGGAATTATAATATTTCCAACTTTTTTCTTTACGCTAGTGATTGTTATTCCATTGGATGAGTTTTCGATTCCATCGAAATCATTATGGGAGTAGTGGGCATAAAGCGTGAGCGAAGAGGAAAAAGGAAAAGAGTCTCCTCTTGTCTCTACTCTCTTATTGGAGTAATACCATCCTTCGAAGACTGCATCGCCAAGGAAAGAGGGCATCTCAGGCAAAGGAAGCTCATAAGGTTCCTGATAGGACAAGGAAATTACTTCTTTCTTGTTCTCGTCTCCTCCGTAGTTGTAATTGAGAGTAACGCTGATTTCTTTCTTTTCCTTAATGGATGTACTCACATCCGAATGAGGCAAAGACGCGAAAGGAAAACTTTCTTCCCTCTTACAGGAAGATAAACACAGGATAAGAACCAGAGGAAGAAAATGATTTCTGTTCATCGGCCTTGATTGTACTTTCCTCTGTTTGGACTGTCAACAAACAATGGTTTAAGCAAGACTATCGATTGACAGTTGTCAGAACAAAGGTTCCGCTTCCTTTTAAGACGGCTTCTTTTCCTGCCGGGATAAAGAAAGTATCCAGTGCTTTATAAGGAATTGAATTGACATATCCTTCTCCAGTAAGGAACGTGATGGAGATAAAGGATTCCTTGTTTGCTTGGATCATAGAGATGTCTTTGACATTATGGACAGAAGAAGAGAAGTATTTGCATTCGCCAATCAGAGGCTCTTGGAAAGAAATCGGATGATAGGCTTTTGTATCAATTACTTTCAGTGCTTTCTGTATATGCAGCTCTCTTGGCTTGCCATCCTTGCCAATACGATTGTAATCATATAATCGGTAAGTCAGGTTCGAGTTCTGCTGAATTTCAATTACAGTTACGCCTTTTCCAATAGCATGAATTGTCCCAGATGGAATAAAGTAATTTTCGCCATCTTCAACAGGGAAGAAGTTCAAAAGAGAAAGGATTGTGCCTTCCTTCAGTGCTTTTTCAACTTCTTCCATGCTCGTTTCCTTTTTAAAGCCGACATAAAGTCCAGCCCCGTCCTCATGGTGGATGACGTGCCACCTTTCCGTCTTTCCAAAGCTGTTTTCGTTCTTTAAGGCATAATCATCACTTGGATGGACTTGAACCGAAAGATTATCTCCGGAATCAATCAATTTGATTAGAACCGGAAAGAAAGGAAAAGTGGATACATAGGTTCCGATATCTTCTTTCCTAGCAACATCCATCAGTTTCTTTCCTTTGTCTGCTCCGCTATCAATCAGAGAGGGACCGTCTTTGTGAAAGGAAAGTTCCCAGCATTCTGCAATTTTATCATAGGGTGCTTTTTTCCCCCA
>URQF01000047.1 GCA_900549915.1 uncultured Mollicutes bacterium
CCCTGTTTTCCGTAAAAGGTAAAAAAAGAGTATTGACCTATGTTTTTCACAATTTCATGTATGTAACCGGTTTCCTATAATGGAAATGGTGAGGTATGCCATGGAAAATTATGAAAAGCTGACCATCGGAAAAAGATATCTGACAGGAAGGATTAATCTTGGCCTTGTTTTTCTTTTTACTCTTTTCCTCTATTTAGTGGGAGGAATCGGGATTGGAAAGAAAATGGTGGGCTTTGATCAGGAAGTCCTACACCAGAAGAAACTTACCGGCGAAATCTATAATCATAGGTATGATACACACCTTCATTGCAAAGATAAAGATGGTAATGCAAGGGAAGTTGATGAAATTTTCAAAAACTATGTTCAGAACCAGCTTGCTGGGGAAATGAAAGATGCAGATGGCAGTTATCTTGATCCGCTTGCTTATTATTACATCAGCTTTGATAAATCTAGGTCGGTCAATGAATTCAATCATCAGATTCTTCTTGTTGGAAACGAAGATTCGTTCTATGAAGCAAAGGATAGGGAAAGCCTAGGATATCTCAAACTTGAAGTGAAGGAAAAGCTGTCTTCTTATTTTGATGGAAAAATGACGGATTCGAACAAGAAAACATATAATTCATTTTCTGATTTTTTCTCGAAAGCCTGGTTCAATGCCGTAGAGAAAGAAAAGAAAGGACCAATCATCACTTCATTAGTGGATCAGTTCAATCAATCGGTCCTACTGCAGGGATTGGGTTTAGGAACACCGGCACTCTGCTCTTATCTGATTGTAAGGATTCTCTTTGAATTTATCCTGCCTCTTTCCTGCAAGCAGCGGACAAGGGGAAATCTTCTTCTTCATTCTGACATCCGAAGAAAAAACGGCAATTTTCGCCCAGCTTGGTGGCAGACACTGATTCGGTTTCTTGTCAATCTTATTCTTGATTGCTACATTCCTTTCTATGTTCTTGCCCTTGTTACTGGTGTAGAGAACGCATGCAAGGTTCCTTTGCTGAAGATTGGTTCTTTCTCTCTCCCGCTAGCAACCGTAGGATTTACCCTTACGATTTTCGCTTTAATCAATCTTTTTGTCCTCTCTTGTAGTAAATCCCATCAATCTTATGCTGATCTGATAACGGCGACTTATCACGCAAAGCGTGTCGAAAATCAAACGGAGGAAAAAACAGATGGCAGACGTAAAGCTCATTAATGTCAATAAGATCTACGATAATAAGGTGCAGGCTGTCCATGACTTCAACTTGGATATTAAAGACAAGGAGTTCACGGTCTTTGTCGGTCCGTCCGGATGCGGAAAATCAACAACGCTTCGAAGGATTGCCGGACTTGAGGAAATCACGACGGGTGAATTATATATTGACGGTGTTTTCTGTAATTATGTACCTCCAAAAGACAGAGGGATTGCAATGGTTTTCCAAACCTATGCCCTTTATCCCCATAGGACTGTCTTTGATAACAGGGCTTTTTCCCTGAAAATCAAGAAATTTCCTTTCCCGGTTTTTGAAGAGGAAGATAAAAACCGCCTTAAGGAAATCAACAGAAAGCTTGATGGGCTCTATGATGTTTTAGATAAAAAACTTCAGAAAAAGAAAAAACTGGAAGATATTAAGAACGAATATAACGAATATGTCCGTTTCGAAAAAAGCAAGAACAAGGAACCTAATCCATCCAAGAGGGATAAGTATGAGAAAAAACTTGCGGGCTTTTCACAATTAGTGGAGGAATGCAATCACCTTCAGGATCAGATTGATATTGTTCAGGATGAATTCAAACAGGCTAAGACCAATGCAAAAGTCTGCACCGCCATTGATAAGAAAAGAATCGCTCAGCTTTCCAAAGAGATTAGCAAGCTGAAAAAGAACAATAGCCCAGAGGATATTGTTTCCAGGAAAGAAGAACAGTTAAAAGAAGCACAGACGATTCCTAGTCCGGTATATAAACTCAAACATAGGAACAAAAATGAAATCAAGGAACGGATTCATCAGGCCGCAAAGATCCTTGATATCGAGAATTATCTTGGACGAAAACCACGGGAACTTTCTGGCGGTCAGCGGCAACGTGTTGCCTTAGGACGTGCAATTGTCCGCAATGCTAAAGTCTTCCTGATGGATGAACCTCTTTCCAATCTTGATGCAAAGCTCCGTGTTTCCAGGCGAAGCGAAATCATTAAGCTACATAAGAAAATAAATGCGACGACGATTTATGTCACCCATGATCAGACAGAAGCAAGGACAAGGGCAGATAAAATCGTGGTCAGGAAAGACGGCTATATCCAGCAGGTCGGAACTCCAAAGGAAATCTATTCTCATCCGGTGAACAAATTTGTTGCCGGTTTTATCGGAGCTCCTGCAAGGAACTTTATCGAAGTTCTTTATCAGGATGGGAAAATCATCCATGATGGTGGTGAAGAACAAGTTGATGCAGAAAGGATAGAAGCTTTAAAGGCTTATAACGGCAAGAAAGTCATCCTAGGTATTCGTCCGGAAGATATTCAGATTTCTTCGGACAAAGGAAGCTATCCGATCTCTATCGATGTTTCAGAACTTCTCGGCAGTGAACTTCTGATTCATTTCTCTTTCTGTGGAGCAAATCTGACAGCAAAGTGTGAAGCGGACTCCATTTCTCCCGAAGAGAAGACAGCATGGATAACTTTCAAACAGAATAAAATCCATTTCTTCGATAAAGAAACGGAAAAGACAATTCTTTAGATAGTTAGATAAAGCAAATTATTCTAGATGATAAAAAGTGCCTGTAAACCATGAACCATAGACTAATTCATCTTAATCAATTATATCCTTTGGATACTGACCCAGTGTTGGAAGTGTTCCAGCCTACTTATTTTGACTTTGAGAGGAAACAGCAGCCATTAACAAGAGCAATGGTTGTTCTTCCCGGCGGCGGCTATAGTTTCTGTTCACATCGTGAAGCTGATCCGATAGCCTGCCGGTTTGTTTCTGAGGGATATTGTTCCTTTGTCCTTTGGTATAGCACCGGCCGACAGTTCCCGACTCCGTATTTAGAGCTCTTTGCTTGCATTGATTATCTTCAGGAGCATGCAGCTGACTTGCATATCAATAAAGAAAAAATAGCAAGGATTGGTTTTTCGGCAGGTGGCCATCTTGCCGGAAGCTATTGTTCCCTTTGGGATGATGAGTCAAGGAAAGCCTATCTTGGAATTGAAAATCATCAGGTGCATGTCAATGCACTTGTTCTATCTTATCCGGTGATTACAAGGGATAAATGGACTCATCTTCCGACGAGGCAGGTTATCACCGGGGGAGATCCATCTCTTCGGGAAAAACTATCAATCGAGAAGCATATTACAAAAGACTATCCGCCTACATTTCTATGGGCTACGGAGGAAGACAATGTCGTTCCTGTCGTGAATTCTAAGAGGATGGATAGGGCTCTTAAAAAAGCATCGGTTGAACATTGCTGTATTCTTTATCCGCATCTAGGCCATGGGTTGTCTTTGGGGAAAAAATATCTGAACTATGATATTAAGGGACATGAAAAAGACAGGGAGGAGGTTTCTTCCTGGTTTGATGAGTGCGTATTGTTTCTGGATCGAGTTCTTGATTGAAAAAATAGTAGAAAACGATGCTGACTTGGGCATCGTTTTTTTCTGGATGTAATTGCTAGATATATTCGAGGAAATTTTTCGCTTTCTCTGCCTTTCTCAGATTTTGTTTCTGATAGTGCAGATAGAACATGCAAAGAAGCTTTTCAGGCAAAGGATATTAAAAAAAGTCAAATATCTCTTTTACTAGTTCTTATTCTATTTAAAGACTAAAAATGATATATTAAACAAGGTTGAAGAAAAAGCCTCTTTTTTAAATGCTTTTTTCTTCGTGTGTGATTCATAGGAACCAAAGGAGACAACAATGAGCTTTCTCGATAAACTATTCCGTATTGATGCCAGAGCCTTTAAGAAAATCCAGAAAAAGGCGAGCCGTGTTTTCAGCTATGAAGAGGAATTCAAAAAGAAAACGGATTCCGAGCTTCAGGCAAGGACGCCTTATCTGAAAAAGAAATTCGCTGATGGCTATACTGTCGATGATCTTCTTCCGGAAGCATTTGCAACTGCCCGTGAAGCCGGACGTCGTGTTTTAGGTCAGTTCCCGTATCCGGTCCAGGTCTTTGGTGCTACCGTCTTAAACGAAGGCGATGTCGCAGAGAGGCGTACCGGTGAAGGTAAGACCCTTACTGCTACTAGGGCTGTCTATCTTAACGCCTTAGAGGGGAAAGGTACTCATGTTGTCACTGTCAACGAATACTTGGCTCAGCGTGACTCCGAATGGATGGGAAACATCTATCGTTTCTTAGGCCTTACCGTCGGTGTTAACCTTCGTGAATTATCCACACAGCAGAAACAGGATGCCTATAAGTGCGATATCACTTATACCACGAACTCTGAAGTCGGATTCGACTACCTTCGTGATAACAGGGCAAAGTCTGTTCAGAACCGTGTTATTCGCTCTCCGAAAGACGGCGGACTCCATTTTGCCGTCATCGATGAAGCAGACTCTATTTTGATTGATGAATCCCGTACCCCGCTTATTATCTCTGGTGGTAGCGGAATCACTGCTTCTAGTTATGTTACAGCGGATCGTGCTGTTAAGAGTTTACGAAAAGACCGCGACTATACTATCGATATTGAAAAGAAGGTCGCTAAGCTGACCGATAGTGGTGTTGCTAAAGTTGAAAAAGCCTTCGGCATTGATAACCTCTTTGATGCTCAGTGGGCTGACCTCACCCATCGTGTCCAACAGGCACTGAAAGCAAACTACATCAGGCGTAATGGCGTCGAATATATGGTTGGAGATGGAGACATCCTTTTGATTGATGGCTTCACGGGACGTGTTAGGAAAGGCCGTGAGTATTCGGATGGTCTTCAGCAGGCTCTGCAGGCTAAGGAACATGTCGAAATCAAACCGGAGACTGTTACTTTAGCTACGATTACTTATCAAAACTTCTTCCGTCTTTATGATAAGCTTGCCGGTATGACCGGTACTGCTAAGACCGAAGAGGAAGAATTCCGTAAAGTTTATAACAGGCGTGTTGTTACCATTCCAACGAACCGCCCGATTGCCCGTATTGATGATGCGGATTCGATTTTTGGAACCGAAGAGGCAAAATACAACGCAATTGTCAAAGAGGTAGTTGCCCGTCATGAGAAGGGACAGCCGATCTTAATCGGTACTCCTTCTGTTGAAAAATCTGAAATTGTCGATCAAAAGCTCACTGCTCTTGGCATTCCGCATGAAGTTCTCAATGCAAAGAACAATGCCAAGGAAGCTGCTATTATTGCCAAAGCTGGACAGAAAGACGCTGTTACGATTGCAACGAACATGGCTGGCCGTGGTACCGATATCAAGCTCGGCGAAGGTGTGAAGGAAATCGGCGGTCTTGCTGTTCTGGCAACGGAACGTAATGAATCCCGTCGTATTGATAACCAGCTCAAAGGACGTGCTGGCCGTCAGGGTGATCCAGGTTATTCTAAGTTCTATGTTTCTCTGCAAGATGAAATCTTCGTCCGCTTTGCTCCGCAGTCAAGGAAGAACCTTTATGCTAAACTTGGCGATGAAGCCTTTGAGTCTGCAAGGAGGTCGAAAGCCATCACTTCTGCACAGAAGCGTGTGGAAGGCAGGAACTTCGATACCCGTAAGCAGCTTCTGAACTATGATGATGTTCTCTCTCGTCAACGTAAAATCAGGTACGATCGTCGTGACCATATCTTATATAGCAAAACGATTTCTGAAACTATGCCTGACTATTTCCGCTTGACTAGTAAGACTCTTTGCAATCAAGCAACTTATGTTAAGGATCAGGAAACAATTGTTGATGCTAAAAAATTAGCTGAGGTCACTGCTAAGGCTTTATCGATTGATCCTTCTACTATCCATGTCGAAGCTCTTGATCAGGCCAATATCAATGATGCTATCGAGCTCTTCTCTGCAGTCTTAGAGAAGAGGTATAAGGAACATAGTAAGGATTGGACTCAGGAGAGGCGTGACTTTGCAGAAAAGACCGTCTGCCTTGACTGCATCGATCGTCGTTGGACAAAGCATATCGATTCTATGTCCAAGCTTCGTGATGCCATCTGGCTCCGTTCTTATGCTCAGACGGATCCGCTTCAGGCTTATACTAATGAAGGCTTTGCTAGGTTTGATGATAGGAACAGCAATATCGCAAACGATGTTGTCCGTACCATCCTGCACGTTAGGTTCCGCAAGAATCCGGAAGTCCAGCAGAACTTAGCAAAAGCACCGATTAACCAGACGATTCCTGCTGCTGAGAAGAAAGTCAAATTCAATCCGGATGCTGTCAGTAACATTACTCCGGATGATGACGGAATCGATCGTAGCAATCCGACGGCTAAGATTAACTAATCATTTGAATTTATATAGGAGCGCCGAACAATGAAAGAACTATCCGATCTCAATCGTCTACATGATACGATTGCAGAACAGGTCCTTTCTTTGCAAGGCTGCCTTTGACTTCCCTAAGTTAGAAGAAGAAAAGGCAGCTTTAAGTAAGCAAAGCGAAGACCCTTCGTTCTGGAAGAATCCTAGCCTAGCTGCTAGCGTTAACCGCAAACTTGCCGATATCGAAAACAAAATCAATTCGATTGAGTCCTTCAAATCCCGTTTGTCCTCGATTCAGGAATCCTTGGATTTCCTGAAAGAGGACAGGGATCAGGACATCTTTGAGGATGCGGATCAATCCTTGAATGCATTGAACAAGGATTTCACTGCTTTTTCAAAGTCTATTTTCTATTCCGGACCCTATGATGAAGCCAATGCAATTCTTGAGTTCCATCCAGGTGCGGGTGGCACCGAAGCCCATGACTGGGCCCAGATGCTCTTAAGAAGGTATGAACGTTACTGCGAAGCGAACGGCTATCGCTATAAAATCGTCGATAGGATTGAAGGCGAGGAAGCCGGTATTTCTTCGGCAACCAGGGTTGTCGAAGGAAAGATGGCCTATGGAAACCTTCGTTCTGAGAACGGCGTCCATCGTCTTGTCCGTATTTCGCCTTTTGATGCTTCTGGTTCCCGCCATACTTCTTTTGCTTCAGTTTCCGTTATCCCTGAAATCGATGACTCTATTGAGATTGAAATCCGTCCGGAGGATCTTCGTATCGATACTTATCATTCCTCGGGTGCTGGCGGTCAGAATGTCAATAAGACAGAGTCTGCTGTCCGAATCACACATCTTCCAACTGGAATCGTTGTGTCCTGCCAGATTGAGCGGGATCAGCTTGCTAACAAGGAAACTTGTAGGGAAATGCTTCGCTCGAAGCTGTTCCAGATTGAGCTGAAGAAGAAGCAGGATGAGCTGAATAAAATATCGGGACAGAAGAAGGATATCTCGTTCTCTAGCCAGATTCGATCTTATGTTTTCTGCCCTTATACTTTGGTTAAAGACCATCGGGATGACTATTCGGAAGTTTCTGTTCAATCGGTTAGGGATGGCAAGATCAATGGCTTCATTGATGCTTATCTCAAATGGGACTTTAGGAGAAACCATCAGAAATGAAAAGGTCTAGGAAAGAATGGGTCAAGAAAGAAGTTGATATTGTAAAACGGGAATTCACAAGCGAAAGTCCACGCAAAATCATACAAAACATCCTTTATATCTTCTTAGGAGCTTGTATTTCTGCGTTTGGAGATTCTCTGTTTACGATTCCTAGGAACATTGTCTCTGGCGGTATTGCATCTCTTTCGATTATTTCTCACCAGATTCCTGGTAGGAGCGCAATTACTACGGATGTCTATGTCTTGATCTATACCTGGGGATTCTTTTTCTTGGGTCTTATTCTAATTGGACTCAAGTATTCCCTCAACACGCTTGTTTATACGATTACCTATCCTCTGATGGTCATGCTCTTTACTTATAGGGTCAATCATTGTGTCATTGATGGTAAGCATATCTTCAACCTTGTCGAAAGGGCTGCTAATAGGAATCCTTCTTTGACAACGCCAAGTGGTGCTAGGATCAATTCAAAGGACTGGCTTCCCTTAGCTTATCTTGTAGGTGCGATTTTCGGAGGCAGGCTTGTTGGTATCGGTATCGGTTTCGCTTTTATCGGCGGAGGCTCCTCTGGAGGTACTGATGTCATTAATGTATTAGCAAACCGGTATCTTCATATCCGAATCGGAACTTCTACCTTTATCTGCGATTTATTGATTATTACGGGTGGTTTCTTTGCGAACGGATACCAACTGATTCCAACCTTGGTTGGTCTTCTCTCTGCATTCCTCTGTTCCTTTAGGATTGATAAGGTTTTCTTAGGAAACAGGCAGTATTTCATGGCTTTGGTCTCATCGGAGAAAATTGATGAGAGGAACGAGTTTATCAATCAGGATTTGGGACGTGGTACGACTCTAATCTCCTGCCGTGGCGGATATACGAAAAAAGAAACCGAGATGCTGGAGGTCTGCTTCGATAAACATGACTACTCTGTTATCAGGCAGGCTATCAAGCAGTTTGATCCGAATGCCTTTGTTTCGGTTATTGCGACAAAGGAAATCCTAGGATATGGATTTACGAGATCCACACCGAAGGTGAACAGGAAGGATCTTGCTATCTCACCGGATGATGCAAGAAGACTTACTGTAAAAGCACATAGATTGAAAAAGAAAAACAGGTCGGAATAGGCCGACCTGTTTTTTAGTTAGTGAAATGTGGTTCTATGACAAAGTCTTCTCCGGTGGTTTTGAAGACGAGTCCAAACGAGAGAACTGTTGTTTTGTTTCCAAGTTTTATTTTCTCTACGTGTTCTTTCGCGAATAAAGTCTTATTGGTCTGCTTCTTGATAGAAAGGTAAGGACCGATGAGTTTCTTATCCTCATCCGAAGAAGAAAGCCAGTAAAGGGAAGAATCATTATAGGACAGCTCTATTCCATATGGGTAGGATACAATGGTTTCTTTTAAAAGCTTATCCTTATCTAATCCTTTTCCTTCTTGATAGGCATATTGCCGGAAAGAGACGATGGATTCGTCTTTTTCCTGGTGACAGCTAGTGAGTGAAAGAAGAATAGGGAGGAGCAAAAATATTGTCTTTCTCATAATCAATATGAATCAAAATAGAAGACCATTCCTCTATTCAGGATGATTTCTTGCCTTCCGTTTTCATCTAAGCTGTTCTTAAGCTGTGGAGCATCAAAGTCAAGGTAAAATGGTGTCCGATAGAAATAGCATCCGTAGATTATGCCCTGGATATTCTGAACCCGGTAATCATCATAGCGGAGCACATAATCTTTTTGGAAGAGGTAGCATTTTTCATATTTCCTTTTACCGGAAAAGTAAAAATTGCCATCTTCCTTGGTTTCCCTTGTATATTGCTTGAAGTAGACAGCAACATAATCTGCCGTGGCCTTACTATTTTGATTTTCACCACATCCTATTAGCAAAAAAGAAAGTAAAGCCCATGAAAATATATTTTTCAT
>URQF01000048.1 GCA_900549915.1 uncultured Mollicutes bacterium
AAAAGGGCTCCCTTATACGTAGTATAAGAAAGCCCGCGTTATTGCCGCCTCAGAAGACGCGAAGTGTCAAACTTCCGATTGCTAAAGATGTTTGGATTCAAGATAGCACCACTGACAGGATCATCTTGAAGATGCGAAACAAAAGAAGAAATTTCCTCTTTCTTTGCATAGGGCTTCCTTAGGGATGAAAAATCAAATCCAGAGTTCATTTGCACCATGCTTATACCTTACCAAAATAGATTTTATCATATATAATAAATTGCAGAGAAGAACAGCACGGAGGAACTGGAATGATTACACGCAAGCCGAGCATCCAAAGGAACACAGAGGATAGCGAAAACAAAGAAGGTTTCTATGCAAAGCCTTTAAGGGAAGTTTCGCAGATTATCCCCGTCAACAACGGAGGAGATGTCTACCTAGTCCAGGGAAACAAAAAATACCAGCTCTACAAAACGACATCCGAAATCTACGGAGTCGATGAGTGGGTCTTCAAAGGAACCTTGATTCACGGAGACGAAATTCGTTTTTCCCACAAAGATGGACGAACGATTCCGATTCGCGGAAAAAGCAACTGCGGATATACGCTCGTCGGACTTGCAAAGAAGAACTTTGAAGCAAAGCATGCTCTTGTCGCCCTTGGCGAAACAACGGACGATCAGGTCTATATTTACACAAACAAGAATTCGGCTCTGTTCTATATCGGAGAAACCGGTGAAAAGGTACTTTTCATCCGAATCTACGATAATATCTCTGGAATCGAAAATGACCGTTGGGTCATTTTATCCAGGAAATAATAAAAAGGCAGCTTATTATGGATAGGATTGAAATCATCGAAAAAAAGAAATTCGGAAAAGAACTCAAAAAAGAGGAAATCCGTTACTGGATTAAGAACTATGTCAAAGGCACCATTCCGGATTACCAGAGTGCAGCTTTACTCATGGCCATCCGCTTAAACGGAAGGACCAAACAGGAAACCTTCAACCTCAATGAAGCAAGGAGGAATTCTGGCGAAACCTTAGACTTAAGCAAAATCCCTGGAGTAAAAGTCGATAAGCATTCCACAGGCGGAGTCGGTGACAAAACCTCTATGGCACTTTGTCCAAGGATTGCTGCTTTAGGCCTCAAAGTTGCGAAAAGGTCTGGAAGAGGACTTGGCTTCACCGGAGGAACCTTGGATAAGTTAGAATCCATACCAGGCAGGTCCACAACCCTTTCTCCGCATAGTTTTGTAGAACAAGTCACCAAAATCGGAAGGGCCATCATTGGTCAAAGCGAGGAAATCGATCCCGCCGATAAAAAGCTCTATGCTCTCCGCGATGTCACAGGAACCGTTGATGCGATTCCTCTCATTGCTTCCTCTATCAGGTCAAAGAAGCTAGCTGCTGGCTGCGACTGCATCCTGCTCGATGTCAAATACGGTTCTGGAGCATTCATGCCAACAAAGGAAAGCGCCGAAGAACTTGCAAAATGCAGGGTTGAAATCGGTAACTATTTCCATAAAGACGTCCGAGCCGAAATCACGAACAGGAATGAGCCTTTAGGAAAAGCAGTCGGAAATATCCTTGAAGTAGAAGAAGCTGTGAGGACACTTCTTGGAAAAGGCCCGAAAGATTTTACAGAGCTCTGTTTGTCTTCTGGCGCAACTCTCCTTATGCAGGCAAAGGTTTTTGATAACAGAGAAGATGCCATCCATGCCCTAAAGGACACCATCACAAGCGGAAGCGCATTGAAAGTCTTCAAAGCCTTTGTCAAAGCACAGGGCGGCGATGTAAGCTATATCGATGACAGGACAAAATTCCCCAAAGCCCGTTACTCCTTCGAAGTCCGTTCCGTTAAGGAAGGTTATGTCTCAGCAAGGAACACAAGGGGAATCGGTCTTGTCTCCAGGCATTTAGGTGCTGGACGTGAGACCAAAGATGATATCATCGATACGACTGCCGGACTTATCATCAACAAGAAAATCGGTGACAAAGTCAGCAAAGGCGATGTGCTTGTCACAAGGTACTCCGAACGTCCCAATATTTCTTCCTTGAGTGCAGATATCTTAAATGACTACGATTTCTCGGATTCACCTGTCCCGCCGCAGAAAGTCGTGGAAGAATTGATTAGCAGGGACAAAGAAGGAAACTTCATTATCGAGAAAGAATAAATTACTATGCCAATCCTACTCTCCGTCCAGAATCTAACAAAGGAATTTTCAGGAGAACGGCTCTTTGAGCCGCTCTCTTTTGTGTTACGAGATCACGATAAGACTGCTATCCTTGGTCCGAACGGTACCGGAAAATCGACTCTAATCAAAAGGATTTTAGGAAAAGAAGAGAAGACAAGCGGAAATATTGTCTTTTCGAAGAACATTACTTTAGGCTACCTCAGCCAGGACGTTATCGACAATCCAGACCATACTCTCTATGAAGAATGTGAAGACGTTTTCCATGCTTTGAAGGAGCAAGAGAAAAAGAGGGATGAACTGACAAAGAAAAGGTCTAGGGATCCAAATAACAGGCAGCTTGTCGACGAATACTCAAAGCTACAATCCGACTTTGAATCCAAGGAAGGATACTCGTATCACTATAAGATTGATAGGATCCTCAACAGGTTCTCTTTCCACAAGGAAGACTATGAGCGGAAAATCTCGACTTTTTCCGGTGGTGAAAAGACCCGTGTCGCTTTTGCTAAGCTTCTTTTAGTCAATCCGGATATCCTCATCTTAGACGAGCCGACCAATCACCTTGATATCATCTCCATTGAATGGTTGGAAGATTATCTGAAGTCCTACCAAGGAGCTGTTCTCTTTGTCTCCCACGATATTGCCTTTGTCAAGCATCTGGCAGATCACATCTTAGATATCGATAATAAGGTTTTTACTAGGTATAACACCAATTACGATAACTTCGCTATCGAAAAGAAGAATCGTTATGAGAACCTGCTTGCTCAATATGAAAAGCAAGAAGAGGAAAAAGCAAAGCTAGAACGTTTTATCACTTTCTATAGGCCAAAACCGCGTTTTGCCTCTCGAGCAAGAGACCGCGTTCATAAGCTTGACCGTCTTGAAAAGAGCAGCATTATCGATCCGACTCGCAAGGAACGCTCCCTGAATATCGGATTAAAGGGAGAAATCCGAGAAGGAAAGAAACTCATCGACTTCAATGATGTCTCCGTCGGATATGATTCTCCTTTGATTTCCAATATTACCTTCACCCTCTGCGGTAAGGATCACCTTGCTGTCATGGGTGCGAATGGTATTGGAAAATCCACGTTCGGAAAAGTCCTCAGGGACGAAAGGAAACCTTACTCTGGATCCTTGCGTCGCTATTTCCATAGGACAAGGGGTATCCTAAGACAGGATATTCGCTCTTACTCGAGTGAAGAGACTCTGTTCGAGCATTTCCGGAACCTGTATCCGAAGAGGTCCAATGAGGAAATCTATGCAGGTCTTGGCAAGTATGCTTTCACCTATAAGGAAGCAAACGAGAAAAAACTCTGCAATCTTTCTGGTGGAGAACTGATGCGAATCGAGATTCTTCAGCTCTCAAGGGAAAACTATGATTTGCTTCTTTTGGATGAACCGACAAACCATCTCGATAGGAGGTCTATCTCTGAGCTTGTGGATGCCTTGAATCAGTATGAAGGAACTTTAGTCATTATTTCCCATGATCGTGACTTCATCGATAAGACCTGTAACAAGGTTCTCTACTTCTATGAAAAGAAGGGATACTACTACGAAGGTTCCTATGAAGACTTCAAAGAGCATGACCTCAATAAGATCAGGCAGGAAGAAAAAGAAGCCTTAGAAGCAAAACAGAAAGAAAAACGGGATAGGAAAAAGGAAGAGCTTCTCAAGAAAAAAGAGGAGTCCAAATCCAGAACCCGTGCCACACGACTCTCCCCAGAAAAAATCAGGGAAAAGATTGATAAGAGGGAATCAAAGAAAAAAGAACTCTCCGATAGCTGCTATCTAGAAGAGAACTACACAGACAGCAAAAAGAGGGAAGAAATCGAAAAAGAGAGGGAAGAGCTCGATAAGCAGCTGAAAGACCTCTACGCCCAGCTTGAATTAGCAAGGTAAATAAATACCGCTTTCACAAGCAGAAAAACAGAAATTTTATTTCTATCTGTTCTATCAGTCGGTATAATAAAACATTGTGAAACTTCTTTTTTTGTGATGAAGGAGATTATTTATGAATGACAAAATCCGAAATGTAGCCATTATTGCGCATGTTGACCACGGAAAAACAACCCTTGTCGATGCGCTTTTGAAGACCAGCGGTACTTTCCGTGAGAACGAAAAAGTCAGGGTCCGCGCAAGGGATAACAACCCGATTGAGCACGAACGTGGCATCACGATTCTTGCTAAGACCACCGGAATCAACTACAACGGCTATAAAATCAATATCGTCGATACTCCTGGCCACGCCGATTTCTCTGGCGAGGTCGAACGTATCAGGAACAGGGTCGATGGCGTCTGCCTTCTCGTCGATGCTTTTGATGGACCTAGGCCGCAGACTCGCTTTGTTCTTAAGCAAGCTATCTCCTACCATCTCAAGACTGTCGTCATCATCAACAAGGTCGATCGTCCTGGTGCAAACCCGGAAAAGGCATTGGATGATGTTCTGAACCTCTTCATGGAATTAGGAGCCGATGACACTCAGCTTGATTTCCCTGTCATCTACACTTCTGCTCTTAACAGGACTTCCTCCTATACTCCAGACTTAGAAAGCCAGAAATATGGTAGGAATCCGGTTTTCGATACCATCATCAAGACCATTCCTGCTCCGAAAGCCGATGGAAATGCTCCGCTTCAGTTCCAACCTTCCCTTCTCGACTACAACCGTTATGTCGGACGTATCGGAATCGGACGTATCGATCGCGGTCAGATTAACCTCGGTGATTCTGTCACCTGCATCCGTCTGGATAAGACCACCACGAACTTCAAGGTCACGAAGCTCTTCACTTATCATGGACTTGATCGTACCGAAGTCGACCATGTCGACAGCGGTGATATCTGCGGTGTTGCCGGTCTTCCGGATATCATGGTCGGTGAGACCATTTGTCCGCCCGATCATCTAGATGCACTTCCTCCGCTCCGTATCGATGAACCGACTAGGCGTAGGACCTTTGCTGCCAACGATTCTCCTTTCGCCGGTCATGATGGAACTCTCCTCACAGCTCAGAAAATCCAGGATCGTTTATACGAAGAAAGTCAGAAGGATGTCTCTAGGCGCTTTGAAATCAATCACACGGATCAGTCCTTCCAGGTCGTCGGCCGTGGTGAACTTCATCTTTCTGTCTTAATCGAGACTAGGCGCCGTGAAGGTTTCGAGCTTCAGGTCTCTAAGCCTCAGGTTATCACCAAGGTCATCGATGGCGTCGAATGCGAACCATTCGAGGATCTTCAGATTGATGTTCCGGACGAATATGCTGGAAACGTCAGGCAGCTTGTCGGAAGCCGTTGTGCTGAGACCATCTCCAGGAACGAAGAAAACGGACAGACCCGTCTTGTCTATGTCATTCCTTCCCGTGGTTTGATTTCCTTCAGGAACACCTTCAGGACTCTGACCAAGGGTTACGGAATCATCAACCACTCCTTCAAGGAATATCGTCCGAAGATCAACAAAGCGATTGGAACCCGTAACTTAGGTGTCCTTGTCGCAACGGATCAAGGAAAGTCCACTGCCTATGCCATTAAATCTGCTGAAGACCGTGGAACTAGGTTCATTGGTCCAGGCGTCGATGTCTATGAAGGAAGGATCGTCGGTGAAAACAAGTACCCGATGGATCTTGCCGTCAACGTTGTTAAGACCAAAGCCTTGAACAACGAGCGTAACTCCAATAAGGATGTCACAATCGTTCTGAAATCTCCTCGCCGCAGGTCTAGGGAAGACTGCTTAGACTACATCAATACGGATGAATTATGCGAGATTACTCCAAAAGCCATCCGTAGGCGTAAGAAGATTCTCAACACAGCAGAACGTAAAAAGTTCGAAGCTCACCATCCTGAGATCTACGGACGTAACTAGTCCTTCTTAGCAAATACAAAAGTCCCTGCGAAACTTACGCAAGGGCTTTTTCTATGAATCAAATCAATAGAATCAGTGCTACAAGTCTTAATTAAGTTTCCAAGTTGTTCGTTGATTATTAACCAGAGTTAATTGAAGAAAGCTGTTTTGCATCCAAAAGCTTTTCAATTACGAATCAAATATCATCATGGATACAGATGGATCGTTGACTGATTTCGTTAGGACAGATAGCTTCGCCTGTTGGCTCTAAATGTCCTTAGAAGAGATTCGACGCAAAGATTCTTGTTTTTCTTTCGTTTAAAAGAGCCACTCTATTCAGAGTGGCTTTTGGTTTATTCGCTTCGCAGAGCAACAACCGGATCTTTCTTAGCAGCAAGCAAAGCTGGAACAAGACCAGCAATTGTTGTCAGTATCATAGAAAGGACAAGAACAACAGCAGCCGTCCAAGGCGCTAAGGAAGCAAGATTTGTCAGGTACGAGTACTGATGATGGATGATCACATTGAACACAACCTGAATAATATATGTAATCAGGATACCGAACAAACCAGAAGATAGACCAATCATCCTAGATTCTGCATTAAACAGGTGAGAAACATCTTTCTTTCTTCCACCTAACGCACGAATAACACCGATTTCCTTGATGCGTTCCCTTACGGAGACATAGGTAATGATTGCAATCCTGACGGTAGAGACAACGAGAGACAAAGAAGTGAAGGCAATTAAAGCAATTGTTATCCCTTGAATAATCCTATCGACCCTAGCGACAACTAAGGCAACATTGTCCGTATATTTGATTTCCTTGCGGTCTTCTTTCTTAAGAACCTTATCCGGAAGAACGATATCCTCATCGCTGTTCCATTTGTCGAGATACTGAGTGATCTTATCTTTTTCAGGGAAGTCCTTCGGATAGAAGTTGATAGTAGATGGAATAGTCTCACCACCGACATGACGTGCCGTCAAAGTTGCATTGGAGGCCGAACTGACACCAGCCCCTGTTTGACCCCTGAACCTATTGATTAAGGAAGCAAGCGAACTAGAGTAATTTCCGATAAAGCTTGTTCCGGTCTTATCTTCTCCTTCAACATCCGGCTTATCTGGATCATGGTATTGATAGTTGAACTTATAGTAGATTCCATAGTCAACTGTCACTAGAGTATCGCCCTGTTTTGTGTTCCTCTCTCCAGAAGTGTAGCCTTGCCGCTGCGGATTTGCTTTCACATAGTCTTTGATAAAAGAAACAATCTTAGAATAATAGTTATCTTCAATGTATTTCTTTGCAAAGGCAGGAGTGTAATAGAATCCGGCCGAGAGAGAAGAGTACCTACGGTTTTCCTTCGGTTTCCTGATGCCAACGACTTTCCTCTTCCTTGCTTTCGTATCCTTATTCCAATCTGCCTTTGGCTGATAGGAATAATAATAAGGACGTAGAGAAGATGTCGAAGAATCCTTATTTTCCGTAAAGACCGTATCATTCGTATAGTAGTAGAACTCTTTGTTCCTGATTTCGTCATAGGATAGACTCTTTCGTTCATTGAACTTGCTATCATCATAATCAAGTCCACGGAATTTATTAATGGTGCGCCTGATATCATCTTGGTCATAATAGCCAAGCAAGGATAAGGCAAGATCCGTTACTTGTTCTTTTGAAGAGACAACCAACCTGATTTCGTTTGGTTCTGTCGCATAGTGTCCAGCCAGCCTATCATATTGTGTCCTGATGTAGTCTTTATTGCTAAGGCACTGAGAGAAAGAGGTTAGTTCACCAAGCCTAGAAGAAATACCGCTTAGCTCCTGACCATCCTGTTTTCCGCCTTCTTCAATAATAGTTCTAGCAAAAGAAAGAATCGAAGACAGAGAGTATTTTTCATCTGCCTGATGTCCAAACCTTTTATCCTGGGTATAGATGTTATTCGAAGGGTCAATACCGAAATTCAAGCTTAGACAGGAAGCAGTATCATCCGGCATCTGAGAAAGGAAGTTAATATAATCTTCCGTGATTTCGTTTTGAATCCTCGTGCTGCCAAGACTCTTTTGCTGTTCAATCAGTTTTTTAATCCTATATTTGACATCAATATATCCGTCTTTGGTAGTACTCTCCTTAACAACCCGTGCATTTGCTGCAGACCTTCCTTTTTCCCTAAGAGAGCTTAAGTCCATAGAAGACTTGGATACACTAATAGGATTTCCAGAGAGCATCTGCCTTTCCATTTCGTTCCTGTAATTAGAAACACCTTGGCTAACAGCAAGCACAGCGGAAACGCCGATTATACCTATAGAAGCAGCAATAACTGTAAGAAAAGTTCTGTTCTTTTTTGAGACAAGATTCTTAGCAGAGAGAGCAAAGGCAGTCCGCCAGGACCTCTTTGCCTTTTCATTCTTATTGATGTTCTTCTTTTCGTTTTCCGGTAAGAGAGAATAATCGAGAGCTTCTTTATCTGCTGTCTTGTCCTCTTCCTCCGTGAGTGGATTCGAGTCCGAAACAATCTTTCCATCAAGCAAGGAAATAATACGGGAAGAGTAAATCTTCGCAAGTTCCGGATTATGGGTAACCATGATAACAAGACGCTTCTGGCTAACCTTCTTAATCAGTTCCCTGATTTGAACAGAAGTTTTGCTATCCAAAGCACCAGTCGGCTCATCAGCAAGAAGAATTTCCGGCTCATTGACAAGGGCTCGTGCAATAGCAACACGCTGACATTGTCCGCCAGAAAGCTGATTTGGTTTCTTCTTGTACCTACCTTTTAATCCAACTTCATCGAGAACAGCTTTAGCTCTTTGTTCACGTTCGGATTTACTGATGCCAGAGATGGTAAGAGCAAGTTCTACATTCTCTAAAATATTTTCCTGTGGAATCAGGTTATAGCTCTGAAAAACAAAACCGATTCGATGGTTCCGGTAAATATCCCAGTCCCGATCCGTAAAATCCTTCGTCGAACGTCCATTGATCCTTAAGTCACCTGTAGTGTAATGGTCAAGTCCGCCTAGAATGTTCAATAAAGTGGTCTTACCACATCCAGAAGGGCCAAGAATAGAAACAAACTCATTGTCTCGGAAAGTAAGAGAGATTCCTTTCAAAGCCTGGACTTCCAGGTCTTTCGTCTGATAGGTCTTAGTGATTTCTTTTAATTTGAGCATGAATTTATCTCTTCTTTCCGTAGCGCTAATATCGTACTCT
>URQF01000049.1 GCA_900549915.1 uncultured Mollicutes bacterium
TACAACACACACTCTTTCTTGCCTATGTTCTCCACAACATAGTTTGAGAGTATTGCTAAAACAAATACAACACACACCTCTTTCTTTCTTAACGTAGTTATTATAAGTTTGAGAGTATTGCTAAAACAAATACAACACACACATCTTGTTTGTGGAGACCCATCACTTACTTGTTTGAGAGTATTGCTAAAACAAATACAACACACACTCTTTCTTGCCTATGTTCTCCACAACATAGTTTGAGAGTATTGCTAAAACAAATACAACACACACAGGCATTGTCATTGTCCCAGACGACATTAAGTTTGAGGGTATTGCTAAAACAAATACAACACACGACTACAGCAAGCAGACAGAAGAAATATTGATTTGACACGCTATTTTCATCCATTTTCATCTTTTTTTCGCTCCAATTAGAACTAAATAGATGCAGCAAGTTGAAAGAATAGATACATCGTTGTGCTATCATATAACTGCTTATGTAACCATCTGAAAATAACTCTTCTTATTTTTATAATCAGCGGGCTTGCAAAGCAAACACACGAACGAATATGGAAAACACAGCGCTACCGGCAACGACCATCCGGCAATACAAATTCAACAAGGAAGGAGCGGAAGAACTTCTGAAAACAAACAAAGGCATCGACTGGCCCGTTGTCTATATTTTGGATGGCAAAGATGGGCAAAAGTCCGTTGCTTACGTAGGAGAGACCTCTAGCGCCTATAATCGAATGTTACAGCATCTGGACAATATTGTCAGAAAGCCGATGATCAATGAATATGTCCTCTTTAACGACATGTTCAACAAATCAGCCATTTTGGATATCGAGAACATGCTTATTGAACACATGCATGCAGATGGAAAATTCGAACTCCAGAACCTGAACAATTGCCAGTCGAAATTCCACAACTACTATCAACGTGGTCTTTACAAGGAATTGTTCAAAAGAATCTGGAAACAGCTGAGGAAAGAAGGCTTGGCGGACAAAACGCTCCTACAAGTGGAAAACTCGAAGATTTTCAAATACTCTCCGTTCAAGCAGCTCACTGACGAACAGTATGACCTGGAAGTAAAGCTTATTGATGATATCACCGTTGCTTTGAAATCCGGGCAGAAGAGAAATATCATCGTGGAAGGTGGAGCTGGAACTGGGAAATCCATCCTCGCCATCTCTCTCTTATCAAATACATAGCGGACGTCTGCACACAGAAAGTGGACTATAGCGACATCGAAAGTATCGAGGATCTCGAAAGCACCATCAGCTACATGCAGATGAATAAAGAGATAGCAAGCCTCCCTAAACCCAGCATCGCCTTTGTGGCTCCTATGACGGAATTCAGAAATACCGTGAAGTCCGTATTCAAGAACATACCATCCTTGAAAAACGTGGATGTCGTCAGTCCTGTCAATCTGACCAAGAAGAAGGAAGGATACGATATTGTTTTGGTAGACGAAGCCCATCACTTGGCAACCTATGGAAAGTCGACAAGCCATCTTTCCTTCAAGCAGGCGGATGACAGACTAGGGTTTACGGACTATGAGAATACTACCCAGCTCGACTGGATCAAGAAGCAGGCGAAACATGTCGCAATCTTCTTTTATGACCGAAAACAATCCACCTCTGGAGCGGATGTTCCGGAGAAGGATTTCCTTGCCATGAAGGATGAGAAAAAGAACAACTGGTATTCGATTAACCATCAAATTCGTCTCATTGCCGGAGAGGACTACATTTCCTATTGGTCGAAGCTATTGAGAAACGAGACAAATGAAAATGCACCCGACTTTCGTTCTACAGGATACGATTTCAAGATATTCGACGATTGTGCCGAAATGATGGATGCGATAAAGGAAAAAGACAAAGAATATGACGGATTATGCCGTGTTGTCTCCGGCTATGGTTTCCCATTCACAAAATCCATGCGAGATAAGAAAGGAATCCATTCCACCCAGGACTATGACTTTATGATTGACGGAAAGAAATATAGTTGGAATGGAATCAACGAAAACTTCGCAACCGATGAGAAATCCGTATCGCTTATCGGCTCGGTTTTTACCTGCCAAGGATATGATCTCAACTATGCAGGCGTCATCTTTTCAAACGATATCTGGTTCAACAAAGAAAAAGGCGTCATCGAATGTGTTTCAAGTTCTTATTATGATAAGCATGGCAAAGTGGGGACGGATGTCAACAAAACGATTGAGGACATCATCAATTCCTATCTTGTTCTTTTGACCAGAGGAATGAAGGGAACATATATCTATTGCTGTGACAAGAACCTAAAAGAATATTTAAAGCAGAAGTTTAGCAAAACAAATTAACAAGTCTCAGATCATATTAGAAACAATATGGAAAAGAATGAAAGAACTAGGAAAACTATAAAGTTTTTCAAGGCCATTCCATGACTCTTGGATTTCAAAACAATGCGTCCGCATGCCTTAAATAGAACCCGAAAGAATCTTATCATGACATCGAAAAAAGCTCGATGAAATCTTTGCTTTTTCGAGAACGTAATTTCGCTTTCTAGGTCATAAAAAAGGAAAAGCTGCCAAAGCTTGTCTGTGTTCTATATTGTTGGAACCATGGTGTTCTGGCAGCTTTTTATAAGGCTTTTGGCGACAATCTGGAGGAATACCATGAAATTCTGGCCATGGCAATGTCCTTCGGATATAAAAAAAGGAGTTCCCGCAGGAACTCCCTTGGTCGCAGGCCACGCAGGTATCTGCAACTCGATCGTCAAACACTTTACACAGAAAGATGGGATTTGTCAATCTTATTAGCTGAAAATACTTAGAATCTTCGTTTCTCTACCTTTTTCTTTGTAAAAAGCAAGAAAGGAATTGCTGTTTCATTCATTGCTTTACAATTTTAATAAATGATGAAATTTGACCATACAGTTCTTTCACCAATTTTTCCATAAAGTTTTCAAAGTGACATATCTTTGTTATAAACTATATGTTAACAATGGGAGGAAGGCTTGATGATTTTATATAGCGATACTGTAGGAAATTTCATAAGCAGTTGCAGTGGCTCAAAACCGATCATCGGCCAAATGCTTCTAAATGAATTCAAAGCGAACCACATCGGTGGCGGTTCTCCAAGCGAGTACAACTCCTGGATTCACTCTCTTCCGAAAGTAGCTGAAGCATTGAAGGATAATTCCATTCCGAAAGAGGCAGGCGTCGGTGTCGAATACAAACTCGTAGACACGAAACAAAGAGTGGACTTCCTAATTTTCGGAAAAGACGAAGAAGATAAAGAAAATGTCATCCTCATTGAGCTCAAACAATGGAGTCAGGTAAGAAGATCATCATTAAAAGACTATGTCGTAACGGATGGCGGGCACGGAATGGATGATTACTGGCATCCTTCCTATCAGGCGTTGAACTACGCCAACATCATGAAGGACTTCAATGAATACATCTACACCAACAAAGTCGGTGTGAATGCTTGTTCTTATCTCCACAACATGCCAGAGGGATATGAAGTCCTTTTGAAAAACGAAAAGGAATACCCTCTCGTCCATGAAGCACCTGCATTCTTAAAAGATGATCAGAAGAAACTCAGCGAGTTCATCGCAAAATATATAAAGAAACCTTATAGTCACAACACGCTCTATGAAATCGATAGTTCTCAAATCCGACCAAGCGAAGGCTTCTCCAAGATGGTTGCCGATGCCATCAACGGGGAACCATTCTTTTCTTATGACGCCGAGCAGTCCTATTCTGTTTCAAAAATCGTAAGTGAGGTTCAGGAAGCTTTAGAAAAAGGGGAAAGAAGAACCATCATCGTAAGAGGTGGACCAGGATCTGGAAAATCCATCGTGGCTATCAATGCACTAGGTCAGCTTATGCATCCAAAGGATGGCTCAGAAAGAAGAAACGCCTGTTATGTGACCGCAAATTTCACGCCTCGTACCTATTTTGGCGATATCCTCACCAAAGATTTTACGAAGAAAGCAATCAAAGAATTGTTTAAGACCCCTGCCGCCTTTGCAAAATCGGCTGCCTATGACTTCGACTGTATCATCGTGGATGAAGCCCACCGAATGCTGAAATGGAAGTTCGGATGGGGCGTGCAGAGAAACGTCGATGTCATCGATAAATTATTTAATGCATCAAGAGTCAATGTGTTCTTAATTGACGAGGACCAGGTCGTCACCACTTCCGATGACCTGTCCATCAAACAGATAAAAGAATATGCTGAAAAATATGGCTCGAAAGTCATCGAAGACAACCGAATGATTCTCTCTTCCCAGTTCCGTTGCGTCGGAGGAGAACAGTACATCTCCTTTGTGAATCATTTCTTGGGTTACACGAATGACTATGTCTCCTTAAAAGGGATGAAATACAAAGTAGGAATCATGGATTCCATGAAGGACATGATGAAGAAATGGAATGAACTTTGGGATTCCAACCATCAGATGAGACTTATGGCCGGCTACACCCATGAATGGGTCAGTCAATATAATCCGGATAAATATGATTTCGAATACGAAGACGGAACCAATCTCCGCTGGAACATCAAGAAGGCGGATAGAGCCGCGATATTAGATGATACTCAAAAAGAGAATGTGTTCTGCATCCATACCATCCAGGGACTGGAAGTCGAATATGCTGGAGTCATCATCGGGAAAGACCTTACCTACAACAAGGAAACAGGCAAAATTGAATTCCACAAGGAGATGAATGCACGTAGCGATTCCGCAAGCGGAATAAGAACTGCAGATGACGCTTTGGCAGAAAAACTGATTCGAAACACCTATAAAGTTCTCTTGACCCGAGGCGTAAAAGGAACGTTCATCTATGCGGAGGATGATAATCTCCGCGAATATCTTAAACAGTTGATCAAGAACTAAGGAGAAACCGAAATTTTTATCGTCATATTCATCGATAGAATGAGAAGCAATTAAAATAGATGATATTTCCCTTACTTAGAGAAATTCAAGGAATTAAAAACTGAAACTCAGTGTAGTTATCCTAAGAATGCTGATGAGATTTCTATATCTGATATAAGCGCTGAGATCTTATTTCATAGTACTGAGTATAGACTAGATTCGTATGATGATTTCTATAAGAATGATTTAAAGTCAGTCGATGATTTGATTGGAAAAGAATATCAAGGAAAGAAGATTGTCGGAATCTTCTCCGCAACCAATCATGAACTGGATGGATATTTAAAGAATCACTCTCTTCTTAAGGTGGATGGTCAAAATCAAAATCTTGTTGAAAGGAATAAATCTTTTTTGAATGGAGAGTTTCTATTTGGTTACGTATATGTCTCAAAAGATTGTGAAGAAGAACAAACAAATGTTGTGAATGGATTTGTTAGTTTTTTATATGAAATCAAAGGTAACATTAAGGAAGATATGGATTTCTTAAACGATATTGATAAAGAGAGTTTAACTGATGCTCCTGATACTCGAATATCTACATCCATGTCATTTAAAGTAAAGAATAAGTAAGTTAAAATTGAAACTACTCAAAAATATAATCGGTTTGATATATGGTATCAGACCTTTTTATTTGCCTCATTTGATATTTTGTTTGTCTTCCTTTTATGAATTTACCGCAAAAGTTGGAAGTGAAATACCACAAATATTGGAAGTAAAATACCACAAAAGTTGGAAATGAAATGCCACAAATATTGGAAACGGAAGTTAGAATTACTATATAAAGCAAGAATCGCGGACAGCCTTTTAAAAGACAAATTGAACACATTCGGAGCAGTACTGATCATTGGGCCAAAGGGATGCGGAAAAACAACAACGGCAAAGCAGCAGATGACTTCACCTTGATCAAGAATATTGCAAGGAAAAGGTCTTTGCTAAATCCAACAGAAAAAGAAAAGGCGACATAGCTTTTTTCAAATTCATAAGAAGCGTGTCATCCGTACACCCAGAAAAAACAGATAGACACCCAGGCCTAACAAAATCCAAGCATGAATTCTATCCCTATGCAATTTGGGAAAATAATATAGATTTCGACAAAGATGCTTCAAAAGGTTATGACGTGAAATTTGTTTATTGGAACTCCAAACCGAATTGCTATTGCTCATTGGTCCAGTGAGAGGGGTTCAGTACAGGTTCTACCGAAGGCTGGCTAGGAACAAATACAACTCGAATTATTAAAATCGCTATTGCTGGTAAAGATGTTGCAAGCAAAGAATTCCTACCTACCAGCAAGGGTAATGATGAATCTTATTCTTTTAGCCTTTCTGCTTATCAAAGTGCCTTTTACTCCCTTTCAGGTCCTATAACAATAAACGCTTCTACCAAATAGCTAATTAGATTTTAGGAGAAGTTGAGCGATAACGCTTTCACTCTTCAATCTGATTTTGAATGCTTATGAGAAGAAGTTAAATGATAACCTCAGACTTTAAACGGTAGTCTTTTGCATTGTAGCCGAAATCACCGGCATTCATCTCATAAGTCTATTCAGACAAAAGCGCTATTTCAGAAAACTCGGAACAGAATTGCCGAATATATCGGAATGAAAATAATAAAACTATCGGAATAGAATCGGCAAATTTCTCGGAATAGACAAGAGCAATGGTGAGGAAAAACTATGGAAATACAATGATATAAGGAAAGATTAATGGATCTAATAATCGAAGTGAGGAAATTTACATGGCTGCCACGAACTATTATGAGCTGATAAAACTTTATGCTTCACTCTGAAAAGCAGGTGTTTTATGATTCTTTTTTGGATGGTTTCGGTCAAGAACTAACTGATTACGAGTATCGTTAAATTGGAAATATAAGGAATAAAGCAAGCAAAACGCTCGGAATGAAATTGACAAAACGCTCGGAATAATATAACTTTATATTGGTAAATAAAATGATAGTCAAGAATTACAAAACACGTGTTGTCGATCAAAAAATCGAACGGTATCTGAAAATTTTCGGAGCTTTATTAATCGAAGGACCGAAATGGTGCGGCAAGACAAGGACTAGCAGGTTTCATTCTCGGAGCCAGTTCTTTTTGGCGGACCCAAAGGGAAATTTCAACAATAAGAAGCTGGCTGAAAGGAATCCGGATTTAGTTCTGGATGGTGATACTCCTCGCTTGCTAGATGAATGGCAGGAAGTTCCTGCCATTTGGGATGCTATTCGTGGACGAGTTGATAGGTCGCAGGAAAAAGGGCAGTTTATTCTGACTGGCTCTGCAACAATCGATAAAAGCAGTTATATCCATACGGGGACTGGAAGAATTGCCCGTTTGCGTAGGCGGCCGATGTCTCTGTTTGAATCCGGTGCTTCCGATGGAAAGGTTTCTTTGAAGGATATCTGCGAGAACCAGGCGAAAGACTATCTGACCGGTGATGTCAGTCTGCATCGGATCATTGAACTTATTCTGATTGGTGGATGGCCGGCGATTAGGAACAGTCCTGTGGAAGCTGGAATCCTAGTTTCCCGGGAATATATCAAATCTGTTCTGAATGAGGATATCTATAAAACGGATGATGTCAGACGGGACCGGCATAAAGTAGAGCTTCTGCTTCGTTCCTTAGCAAGAAATGAAGCAACAACAGCAACAAACCGGACGCTAAAAAACGATATCAAGGAAAAAGACTTTGATGATATCAATGTGGATACGATTGCGGACTATCTAGATCTTTTGAATCGTCTCTATCTGACCGAGAACATTCCGCCATTTGGAAATAGTATCCGTTCCTCTTTGCGTTTAAAGCAAAGCGAAAAACGCCATTTCGTTGATCCCTCTTTAGCCTGTGCCTTATTGAATCTGAATGAGCAGAAACTAAGGAATGATTTGAACTATCTTGGTTTTCTGTTTGAATCCCTGGTGGAAAGAGACCTTTATTCCTATTGTGACTCGATAGATGCAAAGCTCTATCATTACCAGGACTATAAGAACAGAGAAAGGGATGCTGTCATTGAATTAGATGATGGCACTTACTGCGGCATTGAAATCAAGCTTGGTGCAAATCAGATTGAGGAAGCAGCCAAGAACCTAGTCAAGATTAATGATTCTATCAAGAAAGAAGGGGGCATTCCAGCAAAATCCCTTTGCGTTATCTGCGGACTTACGAATGCTGCATACAGAAGAAAAGACGGAGTGTACGTTGTACCGATTACATCACTAAGACCATAAAATATTATCGAAGAAGAATGTTCCGAATTTAGAGTATACTTTAAGAACTGTAGTCTCTTCTGAAATGAAAAACTGTTCTGTACCCCGAAACTTGAACCGAGTAACGATATGTTATCAAAGAGTACCGGAATTGGAAAGAGCCTCCTGAGGCGATTTCCAATGGAGGTACTCTTTCAGCCGACTTGAGTTGTACCAGTTGATGTACTCCACGATTGCCTTCTTAAGGCTGCCATAGTCCCCGTATCTGTCTTCCTGTCCGTAGAACATCTCGGCCTTCAGCCGCCCGAAGAAGTTCTCCATTACCGAGTTGTCGTGGCAGTTCCCCTTCCGCGACATCGTCTGGATCCTGCCGTATCCCTTCAGGATGTCCCCGAACTCCTTCCTCTGGTACTGCCAGCCCTGGCCGCTGTGGAACAGGGCTCCCTTCACCTTCCCTTCTCTTCCGCTGCACGCACTGTCCATCCTCTTCCGGATCTGCAGGAAGTCCGGTCTCGGCGATATGCTGTACCCGACGATCTTCCGGGTGCACAGGTCCATCGCCGGGACAGGTAGAGCTTCCCTTCCGGCAGCTTGAACTCCGTTACGTCCGTGACGAATTTGTGGTTCGGCCCTTCAGCATCGAACTTCCGTCCGAGCCGGTTGTCCGCGATTCTCCCTACCTCTCCCTTGTAGGAGCTGTATGGTCTTCTCTTCTTGCACGTCTTTCCCTTCAGTGAGAGGGAATGCATGATTCTCTGCACCTTCCTGTGGTTGACACGGGTTCCCTTCTTCCGGCGGGCTGCGGTGACTGTACTGAACCCCTAATATTGTGCTATAGTCCTATTTACAGTCCAATATTAGGGGTTCAGTACATTTTTGCGATTCTTGCAATTTTATTCAGCGTTACCAATTATTCAATTATTCTTTCATAATCTTCCGTTAGATTATTTAATCTTTCGGAAGATTATCTTAATTTTCGGAAGATTATTTTGATTTTTGAAAGATTAATTATATATTTGAAAGAAAATGTGCATAATATAAGCAGGCGCAAGAAAAAATAA
>URQF01000050.1 GCA_900549915.1 uncultured Mollicutes bacterium
GTGAGTCGCTATATAGTTCGTCGACAACTACGCCTATTGGGACTTTCACCCTAGAACAGTGGCATGCCCATCATACATGGAAAAGAGGCGCAGGCACAAAGCCGGCACCTCTTTTTTTAATTGAAAACCGGATCAACAATCTGATTCACAAACAGCGGGAGAGAACCATAAGAAGAGATGGCATAGAATGGACGATTTACATTGAATTCCGTATAGGGATGCTTCTGCGGCCTTGCCGACCCAATCTCCATTATCCTGGTGATGCTTTCTCCTTCAACGCCTTTATCCGAGAACGAGAAGTCTGAATTCTGAATTACGTTTCGGATTCCTAGGTCGTTCTTCACGTCATCTTTCAGCAACTCACTGCAGAAAACAACGCGATCCGAATTCACTTTATCGGCAATAGTAGTTAGGTCAATCCTCTCTTCCGTTTTAAAGAATGGAACATATCCGTAGAGCGGAGTAAGACAAGCGTTTTCCTTAAAATCTAAATAGGCTTTCTTGATATCGATATCCTTTAGGTCTGTTCCTTCATCCGGGAGAATGACTTCCAGGCTCGTACTACAGATAGGAAGAGACCTCCTCTGATAGTTCTCTCCTTTATAGTATTCAAAGGATTCCGTACCCCAGTGGTTTCCAATTGGAACAGCATCGACTGTCTTTTCGACTCCGTTTAAGGGAGTGAAAGCCCCACTCCTTTTTCCTAAGTCAGCATTGTCCTTCCTTGTCAGACCGCCATAGACAAGAACAGAATCCTTGTCTGGAAAAACCTCCGGAATCTGCCTCTTCAATCCAATCTTCTCAGTAAAATACTCCTGGGCCTGGCTAAGGTAGTGGTCGACATCTGTTACACCGGAATCGACATATTCACTAGCAAGCTTCTCCTGTTTTTTCTTATCGAAGGCATATTTTTTGCCAATCTGCTGATAGAAGGCAGCTGTCTTGATACTCGTCAGTATCTGATTATCATCCCAATTATTTTTCTCTATTCCGTTAAGAGAGGACAGTAAGCCAAGCCTCTCCGCTTTCGGATCCGAAATGCAAAGAGCCTCTTGATAAGCATCGGTTTGAGATGAGACAGCTAATAGAGAGCTCCAGGCAACCAAGTAGCTTGCCGGAGAGAAAACATGGTTTCCCGGTTCTCTGTTTGTCCAGAGAGCAGAGACATCCTGCAAGGATTGCCTCGCGCTATCTAGGTAAAGTGATGCCTTTTCCTTATTCCTTTCCTTCTTCAACTCATCATTTGTCACAATATTCAGTTTCTCGAATTGTGACTGATTTTCCTTATTGCATCCCGTCAGCACTAATGCAGAGAGGGAAACAAGAGTAAAAAATTTTCTGATCTTCATCTAGGTTTACCTCCTTTGTTTGGTATCAATTTAGGGGATAGCAAATCATAAGTCAAGCAAGGAAGATTCTGTCGATGTCCTTAATCGTTGGAAATTAAGGCATATTCTAGAAGATACGCTTATTTTAAAGCGGTTACATCTAATGAAAAAGACCTTATCTTCCTATTAAAATCAGAAATAAAAGAGACCGTCTTCTATAGAAGGCGGCCTTATTTTTATCGGATAATAATATCTTTTACGATGAGCAGAACGGCAAGAAGCCTCCTGACGGCAAGGCCGATGCCATTCGCAATTGCCTTGAACTTTGACGGTGCTTTCTTTCGGGTAATGCTTTCACCAAGAGCAATCCTTGTCTGCCATCCATCCAGTCCAGGCAAAGGGAGAAGGTTGAAGCAGCCAAGGTTCAAAGAGATATAGCCCCAGAGGAACCTGACCTGAGCAAGGCTTCCGGATTCGACACCGCTTGTGGTAAGACGATAGACGGAGACAATACCGCCGACATTCTTCCATCCGTTTGGAGTAAAGAGGGAGCCAAGTGCAGAGTAGACGCCGACAAACCTTTGTCCAAAGGTCTGATTGGCACCGACAAAGGCCTGAGAGAAGGAATAGCGCATGGTATCCCGCCAGTTGGAAATACCAAGGATATCAAGAGAGAAGCTGCCATCTTTGATGTTTTCAGTAACACCGGATTTGATGTCGATGGTCTTCCTCTTTGTTTCATCGGTTTCACCCTCTTCCAGATACTGGATATGGAACCTTCGATAAGAGTTCTTTGTCAGTTCCGTTCCTTCAAACTCATTCGGAAGGGTGAACTGTTTGTTCGCACTCGTCGAATAGACGTTTAAAGAAGCATAGCTGATAGAATTGAACAGAACATCATCATAGCTTCCCGTATCCTTCCCGTCTTTGAACTGAAGATAGGAGGTCAGTTTCTGACGGTTTTCAGCCTTTGGAAATTCAATGTCGACATCATCTCCGTTCTGTTTGTGAACGTGATAGGTCTGATAAAGATAGTAGATCTGATCACCGCTCTTGAGTCCTGCTTTGGATGCTTCATAGTTTTCTACAACAGTGACCTTGTTTGTCGCGTAGTTGTTGACCTGATGCGGAGTGATATAGGAGACGAAGAAGAGGAGAATAGCAAGTAAGAAGTTCCTTGCAATACCGGCAAGCCTGATTGCAATCTGCTTAGCGTGGTTTGTTCCAGTCAGTGTCCGGTTTTCCGGAATACGTACGCCATCTTCGGTGCCTTCCCTGTCTTCTCCTGCCCTAGAGACATAACCTCCAAAGGGTAAACAGCGAAGCGCAAACTGGGTTTCCCCTTCTTTGTACCTAGGCTTACCATCGGCATCAAAGACTGGCTTTCCGTCTTTTTTGACCTTGTGTTTGAATTTGTGTTTGAAGATAGCAGGTCCAAAGCCAATAGAGTATTCGAAGCAGTAGACTTTGCATAGCTTAGCAACGGCAAGATGTCCGGCTTCATGGATACAGACAACAGCAGAGAGACAGACGAGGAAGAGAATAATATAGAGTATTGTTTTTAAAAACTGTGGCATGTTTTTCCTTTCTGTTTATCAATGACTTCCTTAGCAAAAGAATCTGCTTGTTGAAGAATCGAATCCAGATTTTCTTCATTCAGCTCCTTTGTCTTAGGAAAGTGACTTAAAGTATAAGATAAACACTCCTGTATGTCTAGATAAGCAAGCTTATGAGAAAGAAATTCTTGAATAGCAAGACTGTCGACTGCATTCCTGAATATCCTTCCACTATTTCCATGAAGACGATTCCTCTCAAGAGCAAGAGAGAAACAAGGATAACGGAGAGAATCGATCTTATGGAAGTGAAGCTTCTTCACGTTTTCTTTGTCTTCTTGGCTATTTTCGTGCCTCAAGAGAGTTCCCTTAGAAAGTGCAAAGGCGATTGCAACCTTCCTATCCACTGGAGAATATTCATAGATTGTCTCTTCTTTTCCTTCTTCGTTAAGAAAGGTTATCAATGCATGGACTAAAGATTCCTTGCAGATAACGGCCTTATACTGGACAAAGTCAGGCCTAGAAAATAGCGCTTTCGCTTCCCTGATTTCAAACGCCTTATTTACCCTTGTCGTACAATCGACCGTAATCTTACTTCCCCTATTCCAGGTCGGATGCTTAAGCACCCTCTCAGGGGTAGCCTTCTTCCTATCCGACAAAGGATAGTCCCGAAGCGCACCACCAGAAGCGGTAATCCAAAGAGTTCGGATTTGATTATCTTTTATCTTTCTTCTCTTTAGTTCATTCAGTAGTTTGTTCAAAGCGACGTGTTCACTGTCAACCGGATAGAGACGGGAAGAAGAAGTCATCCTTTCCTTATGAATCAAAGAAGAACCAATCACGAGAGATTCCTTGTTGCAGAGCATAAGATCCCGATTCAGTCGAAGAGAAGTAAGAGAAGGAATCAATCCCTCATTACCCCTGATAGCATTAAAAACACATGCATTCTTGGAAGCTTTGATAACTTCTACAGAAGCATTCTTACCAGAAAAGACTTTGTAGGAAGGATGGGCTTTTTGGAACTCTTTTGCCTTTTCTTCGTCGACAATGCCAATATACTTCAGTTTTGGAAAATAAAGAAGAAAAGGTTCCCTCTTCTCGAATCTCGAGAAGAAGGAAACCCCGACAAGATCATAATTCAATGAGTAGCGAAGAAGATCTAAGGTCTGCCTTCCAATAGAACCAGTTGCTCCTAAAAGAACAATCGGTTCCATCATAAGAAAATACGGAATCCTTTCGAGAGCAGCAGGACAAAGAGTGCCCTGACTGCTGCATTTGTCAAAAGAGAATCAAAGCGATCAATGATACCGCCATGTCCAGGCCTGATTTTACCATAGTCTTTAATACCAACAGTACGCTTAATCAAAGAGAACAGGAAGCCGCCGATGTTTCCGATAATCGGAGACAGAATCGAAGCGATGACCAGAATCGGCCATGCCTGACCATTAAAGACACCGATTTCTTTCAGCAAAGGAGAATAACTAAACTGCCTGAGCCCAGGAAGCAAAGGAGAAGAGAAGAAAGGAACATATTCGAAGAAGGCAGTCCTAGCTAACGTAAAACCAATAGAGAAGATAGAGCCGCCGATAAATCCTTCCCAGGTCTTATTCGGAGAGACTCTCGGATTCCTCTTATGCTTGCCAAAGAGCCTTCCGGAGAAGTAAGCACCGACATCACAGAACCAAGTGCCAACGGCCGTAAAGACCATCAGATAGCAGCTAGACCAACGCTGATCTAGATTCGGATGACTTTGATAGTAGGAAGAGAACTGGCTGCTCCTTCCAAAATAGCGAAGGAAGAAGATACTCTGGAATCCAAAACCAATCAGGAAGGTCCTAGTAAACAGATACGTAACATCATTCACGGAGACCTTGGAAGAGAAAATAGCAATGGAAAACAGAATCAAAAGGTAAACAATCAATCCAATTAAAGAGACATATAAGGAATCCATAGAGAAACCAAACCAAGGGTCTTTAAATGGATTGTTTCCTTTTGCCCAGGACTGAATCAAGCCTCCATAGGCAAAAAGGAGCCTGAAAACATAGACAATTCCCTTCCTATAGAGAGGGAATTTGTTCTTTCCGGGGGCTTCCAGCCTCTCATGGCAGGCGACAATCGTAAAGAAAGAAATCAGGAGAAAATAAAGCCATCCGCCTAAAGCAACAGCTGGCAGAAGAAGACAGATGAATACAACTCCTGAGATGGTTCGGACAAGCCTAGAAGTCTTGTTTTTCTCGGAAATCTGATTATGCATTTAGATGGTCTCGATGTCCTTGACCTTATTGGCTAAAAGCTTTTCAATCTCCTCAATATGCTTATCCGTAGCTTTCTGAATATCCTCTAACCTATTGTCACGCCTATCTTCCGAAAGATCTTTGTCTTTCTTGATATCGTTGTTGGCATCACGGCGGATATTACGGACAGCGACTTTGCCTTCCTCAGCGCATTTCTTTGCCTGACGAATCAAATCCTGACGACGTTCCTCGCTCGGTGCCGGGAATTTCAGGATGATGGCATTACCATTCTGGGTAACCGTGCATCCAAGATCTGCTTTGTTGATTCCGCCCACCATGCCCTTTAAAGTAGTGACATCGAAAGGACGAACCTGCAAATCAGTCGGAGAAAGAACGGAAATAGTTGCTCCGTATTTAATCGGAGACCTTTCTCCATATAAATCAACTTTGACATTATCTAATAAAGCAGCAGAGACACGGCCTGCACGGAGAGTACCAAAAGTTTCTTTTAAAGAAGCAATGGACTGATCCCTCTTTTTCGTATAAGCATCAATATTGGACATAAAATCTCCTCCTTTAAACAGAGATTACTAATCTTATTTTACTAAATAGACAAAGGCTTTAAAAGAGTTGGATGGAAAGTTTACTTCTTATTGGTAACAACAGTACCGATATCTTCGCCATTTAAGACACGGACTGCATTCTCCGGATCATTCCTATTGAAAACACGGACATCCACAGAAGAATCCACTAATAATCCGACAGCAGTGTTATCCCTGACCTTGAGATTATCAGCAAGTAACTCAGAATAGGTAATTTTCTTAATCAGCTTAGCATTCTTATTCTTCCGTGGATCATCATCATAGACACCTTCCACACCATTCTTTCCCATGAAGATACCATCGCAGTTCCTCTCCTTTGCACGAAGAGCAGCACAGGTATCGGTAGTGAAGAAAGGAGAACCAATGCCACCAGCGAAGATAACAACACGTTTCTTCTCAAGATGACGTAAAGCACGACGACGGATATAAGGTTCACCGCACTGGGCAACCGGGATGGAAGTCCTGACTCTTGTCACCAGTCCATGATTTTCAAAGAAGGATTGAAGGCACCTTGCATTCCTAATGGTAGCCCTCCTACCCCTGTAATCACCTGTCGTCTTTTCAATTCCAAGATTCTCAGCTTCTCTGCCACGCCAGATATTTCCGCCGCCAACAACCAAGCAGACCTCGGTACCAGCAGAAACAATCTCTTGAACAATTTTATAAATGGATTCAAGATATTCCTTATCGTAAATATCTTCTTTTCCTTTTAAGGCCTCTCCGGAAATCTTAAGCAGAATACGTTTGTATTTAGGCATATGAATTATATTTTCTCCTCCCATCTATTGTAACAAAAAGGCACCCCTTTCGGAGTGCCTTTCCTTCGTTTAATGAACTACTTGCTGGAACCAGCCTGAGCAGCGACCTCAGCAGCGAAATCGTCCTGACGTTTTTCGATGCCTTCGCCAACTGCATAACGATAAGCAGAAACGATAGAAGCTCCGTTCTCTTTGAGATACTGAGCAACAGTCTTCTGTTCATCGATAACCATCGGTTCATCGTCTAAAACAGACTCGAAGAGAGTCTTCTCGACACGGCCACGGACAATCTTGTTCTTGATTGCTTCCGGCTTGCTAGCGAATTTCGGATCCTGCTCAGAAGCTTCGAGCTGGATCTTCCTTTCCTTGTCGATGACTTCTTCCGGAATATCACTCTCGTGGAGATAAGCCGGGTTATTGGAGCAGACATTGAGACCAACCCTGGTTGCATTTTCGGCAGATCCGCCTTTTAAGACAATAAGGGTAGCAATCTTTCCGTTCCTGTGGATGTAAGGTCCGAAAACCTCATCATCGCTCTTCTCAACAGTGACAAGACGACGGAAGTCGAGCTTCTCACCAAGTTTAACACCAGCATCAATGAATAAGTCAGCAATAGTCTTGCCGTTCTCATCCTTTAAGAGTTTAGCTTCTTCGACAGTCTTCGGCCTGTTCTTTAAAACAATAGCGTTGACAGTCTTGACTAAAGCACGGAAAGGATCGGAGTTGGCAACGAAGTCAGTTTCGGAGTTGATTTCAATCCTAGCTGCCTTGCTTCCTTCCGTCCTAAGCCAAGCAACACCTTCAGCGGCAATACGAGTTGCGGCTTTCTTGGCCTGCTTAGCAATACCCTTCTCACGTAACCAGTCGACGGATTTGTCGACATCGTTACCATTAGCAAGAAGAGCCTTCTTGCAGTCCCTTAATCCAGCACCGGTACGTTCACGGAGCTGCTTGATTAATTCAATCCTCTCAGACATTACTTGGCTTCTCCCTTGACCTCAGCAGAAGCAGCCGGAGCTTCAACGGCTTCAGCCGGCTTTGCAGCCTCAGCAGCCTTGTTCTCGCCTTCCGGTTTGTTTCCGTCGTTGAAGCGGTGGAAGTTCTTCTTGATAAAACGTTTGCGGGCAACACGTTTGCCGTTCTTACGCCTTGCAATAGCATCATCACGGAGCTTAGCACGGATGGACTTGATCTGTTCAGTCTGATCAACACCCTTGAGCCTGTCAGCCCTGGTCTGAGCAGCAGCATCGGCATCCTTGTAAGCATAGACCGGCTCTCCGCCCTTGCCTTCGACAACAGCATCAGCGAATAATCCGACGATTAAGCGGATAGAAGCTTCGCCATCATCATTGGCCGGAACTAAGTAGTCGATTAAATCCGGATCCGTGTTGGTATCACCTAAAGCGAAGACAGGGATGTGAAGCAGACGGGCTTCGGCAATAGCGTTGTGCTCGGTCTTAGGATCGACAACAACGATAGCCTGCGGAAGCCTGCGGATTTCCTTGATGCCTTCGAGGTTAGCAGATAATTTGGCTTTGAGTTTGAGACGCTCAGCAGCTTCCTTCTTCGGAAGCTTCTCTAATTCGCCGGATAACTCTTCCTGTTCGATAGTACGGAGTAATCCGATACGTTTTAAGATGGTGTGGAAGTTCGTGAGGGTTCCGCCTAACCAACGTTTTGCAACGTAGAAAGAACCAGAACGGACAGCTTCTTCCGTGACTGCCTTCTGTGCATAGGCCTTGGTTCCGACAAAGAGAACCTTACCGCCCTTGGAAACGATGTCCTTTAAGGCAAGATAGGCGACCTGCATCTGAGCAGCAGATTTGTTTAAATCAATCAGATGGAGATTGTTGCGTTTTCCGTAGATGTACTTGCTCCTCTTCGGATTCCAACGGGAAACACGATGTCCGAAATGGCATCCTGCAGCAAGCAGGGCCTTCGGAGAAACGACCGGATCTTCAGGCTTGTGTTCAATGGTCTGCCTGACATTTGCTTCGGCTTCTGCCGGAGCAGCTTCGACTTTCTTCTCTTCTTCGCTCATTTTAGAGCCTCCTTTTTGTTGAACTTCTAGATGTTTCGAGATGCCAACCCAATATGTCCTTGATAGCACTTATAATAGATAAGGCAGACATAGAGGACTAGTCAGCAAGATTCGCATCTATGGTTATAACGCCACTTTGGCGCAAGGGTAATTATATACTACACAAAAACCTTTTTACAAGGGTTACTTAACCTTATTATATAAGAAGTTCTATTTTTCCTCGCTTTTCATCTTGATAAACGCAAAGAAAACATGTATATTAAATAAGCTTTCTTTTTGGCCCCATCGACAAGCGGTTTAAGTCACAGCCCTCTCAAGGCTGGATTCAAGGGTCCGAATCCCTTTGGGGTCACCATTGTCAATAATAGGAACTCGTACGTGTTATCGTGCGGGTTCTTTTTGCTTATTAAAGAAAGAGAAGGATAAACAAAAGTGTTGCTAAAGGGCGAAAATATCCTGTCTTCTGAGGGTTTTCCCGGAGAAGAAGATTCTTCTGTAGAAGAACGACAGGTATCTGCCGAACACCATGCTCCCCATCTTTTCCCTCTGGAACGCTTTCTCGTTCAGCCACAAGGGAACGTTCTTGCGGTGGATCCGCAGG
>URQF01000051.1 GCA_900549915.1 uncultured Mollicutes bacterium
GGCGAGAGCGGCGGTGCGCTGCTCCACAGTGTCGGAGCAGATCATCCGGCGGATGGCGGGGATACGGTCAGCCTCAAAGAACATGTGCTCGGTGCGGCAGAGGCCGATGCCCTGGGCGCCGAACTTCCGGGCCTGGGCGGCGTCGTGGGGGGTATCCGCGTTGGTGCGGACCTGCAGGCGGCGATACTTGTCGGCCCAGGCCATGACGCGGCCGAACTCGCCGCCGATGACAGCGTCCGTGGTGGGGACGGCGCCGTCGTAGATCTTGCCGGTGGAGCCGTCGATGGAGAGCCAGTCGCCCTCGTGGAAGGTCTTGCCGGCCAGGTCGAACTTCTTGTTCTCCTCGTCCATCTTGATCTCGCCGCAGCCGGAGACGCAGCACTTGCCCATGCCGCGCGCCACCAAGCCGTCACGGGAGTTCATACCTGTGCTCTTCCTATCTATGCCACGGAAGGCGATGCTTTAAACGTCTTCCCTGTTCCGGATGGTGATACCGGTACAAACAGGAACCTTACAAGGTCTTCCGGTGTCAAAGAAGTCTTCAATAAGAGTGACTCTTCTATTGGACGTGTTGCGAAAGATTTCGCAAAAGGTCTCTTGATGGGTGCCCGTGGTAATTCCGGTGTTATTTTAAGTCAGATTTTTTCTGGTTTTGCTCAGGGTGTCGAAGGCAAAGATGAAATCGATGCTTTGGACCTTGCAGATGCTTTATTAAAGGCAAAAGAAGTCGCTTATAAGGCTGTCAGGCGTCCTGTGGAAGGCACGATTCTTACGGTTATCCGTGAGGTTTCCGCTGCTTTTAATACAAAGGCAGAACGGAACAGGCCGATGGATGTCTGCTTCGACTACATTCTTGAAAAATCCATTGAAGCTTTGAATCATACTCCGGATCTTCTTCCTGTTCTGAAGGAAGTCGGTGTTGTTGATTCTGGTGGTGCCGGTCTTGTCAAAGTCTTCGAAGGCTTTGCCAAAGCTCTTCATAATCAGATTGTCGAGAAGGAGAGGGCAGCAGTTACCGAAAATACCTCTTCTTATTCCACTGGCAAACCGATTGAAGTTCCCCATGGTTCCGTCCAGGCAAAATTCCAGCATGAAGAATTCGGTTATTGCACTCAGTTCCTTTTAAGGCTTCCGCCTCAGGATAAATTAGGCGATAAGAAGGCTTTCAATGAGAAACGTTTCAAGGCCGTTCTGGAAGCTCATGGCAACTCGATTGTCTTTATCAAATCCGATAATCTTGTCAAAGTCCATATTCATACCAGGAAGCCTGGAAACATTTTCACCTATGCACAGCAGTTCGGTGAGTTCAAGACTAGGAAATGTGATAATAGGTCGGAACAGCACGAAGAGCTTAGGGATACCTTCCAGACAGAGAATCCCTCCGAAGAGAAGCAGGAAGAGAAAGTGTCTGTTGCCTTAAAGGCAGCTGCTACTGTCAATGCTAAGCGGAAACCTTATGCACTGATTTCTGTTGCTGTCGGCAAGGGCATTGAGGAAAGGTTCAAGGAATCTGCGGTCGATTATGTTGTTTCCGGCGGACAGACAAGGAATCCGGCAACAGAAGACTTCATCAATGCTATTAAGGCCGTGAATGCCGATAATGTCATTATTCTTCCCAATAATGGAAATATCATCAGGGCTGCCAATCAGGCTAAGGAACTCAGGAAAGAGGAATGCAATGTTGCTGTCATTCCTACGAAGTCGATTCCAGAGGGTCTTACTGCCTGCAGGAGGTTCAATGCCGACGCTTCCTTAGAGGAGAATGTCGAGACTAGGACCGAAAATGCAGCTTCTGTCAAGTCCGGTGAGATTACCTATGCTGTCAAAGATACGACGATTGATGGTGTTACTGTCACGAAGGATCAGTTCATGGGTATCAGCAAGAAGAAGATTCTCTGTGTCCATAAACATAAGATCAATTCCTTGATTGAAAGGATTGAAAAGAGGAAGAGCGGAGAAGATTCCTTGATTACAGTCATCTGCGGTCAGGATGTCGATGAAAAAGAACGCCAGGCAGTCGAAGAAAAACTGAATGATAAGTTCTCCGATGACTTCGAAATCCAGGTTGTCGATGGCGGACAGCCAGTCTATTCCTTCTTTGTCTCTATTGAATAAACAAAGGGTTCTTAGCCTAGGCTAGGAACCTTTTCTCTTTCAGCTGTTTCCCCCTCTGTTATAATGTTTCTATGAATCAAAACGAACTTTTCTCCCTTTTGAATGCCAAGGATAGTGAAGATATCTTACGTCACTTTCCTTCCCGGTATGAATCTCTGATTCCGACTCCGATTCCTGCGGAGCCGAAGGCAGGGGATAAAATTATTGTCAAGGGAGGCATATCTCATCTGAAGAACATCAATGCCAGAGGCTCTTCTCTGATTCGCTTTAAGGTGGATACCTTAGGTGGCAATCCTGTTGTTTTTCTTCTTTACCAGCAGCCCTTTTATCTTGGAAGGCTTTCTTCTGGGAAAGAACTTAGGGTGATTGGAACTTACTCAGAAGCAAGAAAAGTCTACAGGGCCTCCAATGTCTTTGACTTAGACAACTATTATGTTTTAACAGGTATCCGTCCGATTTATGCTCTTCCGAGAAAAGTATCGAATTCGTACTTTACTTCCTATCTGAAAAAGACGCTTTCCTATCCGATGGGAAAAATCAGGAAGTCCAAGGTTCCTTCGTATCTTGTCCGGAAGTACCGCTTCGTTCCAGAGTATGATGCTTATCGTTATGTGCATCTGCCAAAGACTGATAAGGAATTGAAAGCCGGGCTTCGTGTCTTTAAGTATGAAGAAGCGCTTGAGTACTCCGTGAAAGCACTCAGGAGGAAGAAAAAAGCAGATCAGATCAAGAAGCAAAGCGGGTTAAGGATTCCCCATGAGAAAATCAACCAGTTCGTTTCTTCTCTTCCCTATAAGCTGACTCATGATCAGATCAGTGCCATTCATGACATTGTGCTTGACAGGGAAAAAGAAAAAATAAGGTATCGTCTTCTCCAGGGGGATGTCGGTACGGGGAAAACGATTGTTGCCTTTGCTGCGTTATATGCCAATTTCCTAAGAAAGAAGCAGGGTGTCTTGATGGCGCCGACTTTTGAATTAAGCAAGCAGCATTATGAAAAAGCAATGGATATTCTTGCTCCTTATGGAAGGAAGATTGCGTTTCTTTCCGGCGGAACACTGACGAAGGAAAAAAAGAAAATCCTAGAAGGACTAGAAAACGGAGCCATTGATCTTCTGATATCGACCAATAGTGTTCTTTCGGAAAAAGTCGGGTTTGCCTCCTTAGGATTATCTATCATCGATGAACAGCAGCTCTTTGGTGTTAAGCAACGGGAAGAGCTTCTTGCAAAAGATGAAAGCAATGACAGGCTTAGGAGGTCTGCAACTCCGATTCCAAGAACCTTATCCCAGATTATCAATGCAGACTTGGATGTCTCGACTCTGAACCAGTTTCCGCACGGAAAGCGGAATGTGAAGACCATTTCCGTCAGTTCTCATGATCCGATTGTCTTTTCTTCTATCCAGAAGGCAATCGATGCCAAGCGCCAAGTCTTTGTCGTGTGTCCGAAAATCGACCAAGGAGAGAAACAGACATCTTCTGCCGAGAGTGTTTTCAAGGAGAGGGCAGAACGTTTCGGAAGGGACAAAGTCCAACTCCTTCATGGACGGATCAAGAAGGAAAGCCAGAACGAAATCATTTCCGCTTTTGCAAGCGGTGTAAAACCAATCCTTGTTTCTACGACGGTCATTGAAGTCGGTATTGACGTGACTTCTGCCGGTTTATTAGTTGTTTATGACGCAAACTATTTTGGACTTTCTTCTCTTCATCAGCTTAGAGGACGTGTTGGAAGAGATGGCAAGTTTGGTCTCTGTATTCTTGTCTACGACGGAGAGAACAAAGAAGCAAAGGAAAAACTAGATTTCCTTACGACTTGTTCCGATGGACTTGAGATTTCCCAGTTCGATCTTAAGCAACGCGGAACCGGTTCCTATTCGGGAAGCGGACAATCTGGCAGAAGCGAATTGATGGTCTGTAACTTTGTGGAAGACCAGACGAGGTTTTCTTATGCGAAAGAGGATGCCAAGGAAATTCTTTCCCATAGGGACGACAAGGAAAACAAGGAGTATATCGATAGCTTAGATAGGTCAAAAGATTTCCTGATTGTCTAGGTTGAATGCCTTTTTTAAGAGGTGAATATTTGCTATCATAATAAAAGGATTTCTTTTAGGAGGAACTATGGCCATATTTGCATTAGATAGGATGGGTGCTGATTTAGGCCCGGAAGAGTTGTCTAAAGCAGTTACTTCGTATCTGAAAGAGGATAAGGATGCCAAAGTCCTTCTTTTTGGAGACGGAGAGAAACTTACTGGCCTTCTGAAAGATGATCCGAATTTCTCACGTATGGAAATCCGGAATACCAGTGATATTATTCCAAGGGAAATCAAGCCTTTGGATTTTCTTCGTAAGAAGAATTCGTCTAGGTATCAGGCAATTGCTGCTGTGAAGAACAAAGAAGCAGATTGTGTGATTTCTGCAGGTTCTACTGGCGGATTCATTACGGGTGCAACGAGGTTACTTCGAAATATCGAAGGTGTGTCTCGTGCCGGTCTTTGTGTACCACTCCCGACACTGGAAAATCATCCTTGTGTCGCTAGGGATGTCGGTGCCAATAACACCAATGCTCCGGAGGATTTGATCGGCTTTGCAAAAATGGGAAACATTTATGCAAAGGAAGTCTTGAAGAGGTCTTCCCCTCGTATATTCACTCTTTCCAATGGTGTAGAAGAAGGAAAGGGGACGGATGAAATTGTCAAAGCCGGTGAAAGGCTCAAAAAAGAAAAGACATTGAATTATCAAGGCAATGTCGAAGCACGTTACGCTTTGGATGGAAAACGCGATGTTCTGGTCACTCCAGGCTTTGTCGGAAATGTATTCTTGAAATCGAATGAAGGAAGGGCAAAGTTCAGGGGTATCAAGAGGAAAGCTGCCTTCACGCATAGTCTAAAGACTAAGATTGGATATCTGCTTGTCCGTAAACAGATTGGTGCTAGGAAGGCTTCTCTTGATTATAAAGCCTATGGCGGAGCTTATCTCTTAGGCGTCAATGGAATCTGTGTGAAGTCTCATGGCAATGCCAATGCTTATACCTTCTCTCAGGCAAGGAAGATTGCAAAGAAGAGGGTGGACAGCCATTTACTCGAGAAGAGGCAGAAGGAGTTCAAGGATGATTCAAGTAACGCTTGAGGAAGTTTTCCAGCGTTTTCATATTGTTCCAAAGGATGTGTCCCTCTATGAGGAAGCTTTTACGCATGCTTCTTATACCAACGAACATAAGGAATGTAAGTCTTATGACCGACTTGAATTTTTAGGGGACTCCCTTCTTGACAGGATCGTCGGCGATAGGGTTTATCATCATTTTCCGAATTCTCCATCTGGTACTTTGAGTAAGGCACGTTCAGCCCTTGTAGAAGGTAGAACTCTTACCGCTCTATCAGAAGATGTCTATGGTTTTGCTTCTCTTGTCCGTTACAGCGAAGGAGAAAAGGAAAACACAAGATTTCATACTCATATCGATGAGGATGTTTTTGAATCCTTTATTGCAGCAGTTTACCTTGATCAGGGTTATGAGTTTGTCCGGAACAGGGTTATAGAGATTTTCACTCCTAGGCTCGAACAGGCAATTGGTTTAGTCAATCGCCGGGATGCAAAGAGTCGGTTACAGGAAGTCAGGGGTGGTGAAATCATACAATATATTGTTGTATCTAAGAAAAATATCGAGGATGCAAATAGCTGTCATTTTGTTGTTGAGGCAAGATGCCATGATTTGGTTCTTGGCTGTGGAGAAGGACACAATACAAAAGAGGCAGAGGTCAATGCGGCACAAGATGCCTTAAATAAGAAAGCAGGTAACGGAAATGGGTCTCATTAATTTTCTAAAACAGAAATTTTCAAAACATAAGGACGAGAAGCCAGCTGAAGCGGCGGCTCCTAGCCAAAAAGAAGAACCAAAGAAAGAAGAACCAAAAAAGGAAACCGAAGAGGAAATCGATGCCAAATATGTTGCTGGCCTTGATCGTTCCCGTATCGGATTTACAGAAAAACTTAAAAAACTTGCATCAAGCAATAAAATTGTCAATGCCGATTACTTCACTTCTCTGGAACGAATTCTGATTGAAGCCGATGTCGGCGTTGATCTGACTTTGGAATTGATTAAGGAAACACAGAGGGAAGCTTCTGCGAAAGAGATTACGGATGCAAATGCTCTGAATGATCTCCTGATTGATAAGAGGTTTATTTCCTACGCTAATAAAGGCGGTAGCTTTTCAACCGAAATCACTAGGGCTAAGGAAGGACCGACGGTTGTCTTCAGGTGTGGTGTAAACGGTGTTGGAAAAACGACTACTCTTGCCAAGCTTGCTCATAAATACAAGGAAAGAGGAAAAAAGGTTCTTATTGTAGCTGGTGATACCTTCCGTGCCGGTGCTGTAGAGCAGCTTGCTTTCTGGGCTGAGAAGGTTGGCGTTGACCTTCTTTCTCGCCCTAATTCGGATCCTGCTTCTCTTTGCTATGATGCAAGGAAGAAGGCAAGGAACGAAAACTATGATAGGGTGTTCATTGATACAGCTGGACGTCTTCAGAATAAGAAGGGATTAAGGGATGAACTTTCCAAGAGGATCCGTGTGAGGAAAAAGGTCATACCGGATGCTCCCCATGAGACCCTTCTTGTCTTGGATGCGAATACTGGACAGAATGGTATTGATCAGGCGAGGATCTTCAAGGAAGCTGTTCCGCTAACCGGTATTGTTATCACGAAGAGGGATGGTACTTCCAAAGGTGGCATCATTCTTGCTATCCGTGATCGTCTTTCCCTGCCTGTGAAATTTATTGGCTTAGGCGAGAAGAGGAACGATCTTGAGGAGTTTGATTTGGATCGGTATCTTTATGGACTTCTTGTCGGAAGAGAGGAAGAAAAATGATGGCATCCTTTTTTATCTGGCTTGTTATCCTTGCACTTCTAAACTTTGTCATTTCTAGTGCTTGGTCTTTATTGCTACCGAATCCATATCTTGCCCAGATCAGGTGTTCCTTGACGATTGCTCTTATCTATTCCATTATCAAATATTTCCCAGAGAGACGGGAAAGGTTCAAGGATAAGAACTTCTATGCTTCGTTTAGGATTATGGGAATTATCTTCCTTATCAGGGACTTGCTGGTCTTTGTATGGTAAAAGAAGATAGAATCAGGGAGCAGAAGGATCGCTTCTGCTCCCTGTTCAGGATTTACGGGAACAGGCTTACGGAGACAATTCATCGTCGCAGGGAATACTTCTATCTTGAGGATTACTCCTTGTCGGAAATCTCTCAGATTGAAAAAGTCTCCCGGAATGCAGTGTTTCTTTCCTTGAATCAAGGAAAAAAAGAACTCGAGAACAGGGAAGAAAAGCTTGGCTTCTTAGCAAAGCTTGATCGAATCCGTGATGGGCTTGAAGAGCTGAAGGAAGTTAAGGATAGTGAAAAGAAGGAAGAATTAATATCAAAAATCGAAGGAGAAATTGACTATGGCATTTGAAGCTCTCAGCGACCGTCTTGGACGCATCTTGAAGAAAAGGCGTGGACAGGCGACCTTAACAGAAAAAAACAGGGATGATAGGCTAGGGGAAGTTCGTAAGGCATTGCTTGAAGCCGATGTTAACTATGATGTTGTCAATGACTTCATTGCTGAAGTCAGAACAGAAAGCATCGGGCAGAAGGTTCTGACGAAAGTCTCTCCTGGAGACATGGTTGTCAAAATCTGCCATGATAAGATGGCAAAGCTTTTGGGTTCTGGTGATAACGATATTGCCTTCCGTCTTGACGGAAAACCTACGGTTATCAGGATGGTTGGTCTCCAAGGAACCGGTAAAACGACAAGTGCAGCTAAGCTGGCACAGCTCTTCGAAAAGAAAAATCACAAGAAAGTCCTTCTTGGTGCACTTGATATCTATCGTCCGGCTGCTATTGATCAGCTTACAAACTTGGGCTTAAAATGCAATCCTCAGGTAGAAACTTATTCCGATAGAACTGGAACGCTTCCTCCGGATATTGCTACAGCTGCTTATCAGAAAGCATGCAATGAACATTACGATATTCTTATTCTTGATACTGCAGGACGACTCGAAATCGATGAGCCTTTGAGGAAAGAACTTCAGCAGATTCAGGCAAAGGTCAGAGTCGATGAAACCCTTCTGACTGTGGATGCTTTAGTCGGCCAGAATGCTACCAATGTTGCTCTTGCTTTTGCAAAACAGATTAAGATTACTGGTCTTGTCAGGACGAAGCTTGATGGCGATAGCCGTGGTGGTGCTGCTCTTTCTATTAAGAAACTGACTGGTCTTCCCATCAAATATGCCGGTCTTGGCGAAAAGAGGGATGACCTTCAGAACTTCCATCCGGAGCGCAGGGCTGATCGTATCTTGGGCAGGGGTGATATTGTTTCCCTTGTGGAAGAGAGGCAGGAGAAAATCGATGAGAAGCAGGCCGAGAAGACTTCCCGTCGAATGGCTCAAGGTCAGTTCGATAGGAATGATAGGCTTTCGATGAGGAAGCAAATTAATAAACTTGGTTCCTTAAAACGTATTAGGTCTAGGGTTCCGAATAGGCCATCTGTCTCCGATGAGCAGATGGATCAGGCAGAAGCCAGGAGGAAGAAGACGCAGGTCATTATCAACTCCAGGACTCGCCAGGAACGGAAGAAACCAGAAATCATTAAATCCAATCGTAAAATCCGTATTGCCAAAGGATCTGGCACTTCTCCAAAGGAAGTCACTGCTATTCTGACAGCCTTTGAACAAAGGAAAGGACAGAGGAAGAACAGGGGCAGGATGGGCGGCTTTGGTGGAATGGGTGGAAGGTTCCGCCGAAGAAAGTAATTTTCTGCTCAGAAACTTAGTTTATATCAGAAAAAAAGAAAGGGCGTCTCTTCATGAGACGCCTTTTCTGTGTATGATGGGCATGCCACTGTTCTAGGGTGAAAGTCCGAATAGGCGTAGTTGTCGACGAACTATATAGCGACTCACAAAGCGTAGACCGGTGACGGAGCGTGAAAAGAAGTGATA
>URQF01000052.1 GCA_900549915.1 uncultured Mollicutes bacterium
GGTCAGTCAAGAGAACCTAAGGAATCTCAAATTAATGGTTCATGATGAGCAAGATCAACGCCACATAGTTGGCACTATCGGAACAATCGATGATTTAATCGAAAAAGAGGAAGATTTACTCGAGAAACTTGGCAAATACGACGAACAGGTTTTCTCGTCAGCCTTTGTTAACCATCACGAGAAACATTATCGCCTATCCGACCTATGCGACTTTATACCTGGATATTCTTACACCAGGGATGAGTTAAAAGAATCCACTGTGGGCATGGTCACCATCAAGTCCGTTGCACGTACTGGCGGCTTTAAAGTTGATGGATTAAAAGATCTGATGCCTATGAAGGAAATCAAGGAAGATAGAATGGCTGACATTGGAGATGTGCTAGTCGCACATACTGATTTGACGAAGAACAAAGAGGTTATTGGGAGCCCAATTATCGTTACTTCTAAAGGAGGATTTGATTCACTCACCTTCTCTATGGATATGGTCAAAGTGGTCTCAAAGGGCAATGATTTCTCTAATGCTTTAATCTATCAAATACTCAAATCATCATTATTCAAGGATCATGCTCTAAGCTATTGCAACGGTTCTACGGTTGTCCATCTGAGTAGAAAAGCACTGGAAACTTATGGGTTTGAAGGTCCTGATTCAACTAAAATCCACGAATTGAACGAGAAACTTTCCAACACTCAAAAATTGGAGATGGATGTTACTCGTAAAATTGAGAGACTTACGGAAATAAAGAAGGTTCTCCTATCAAAATACTTCTAACTAATTGGCACTATAGGAAGCGTGGATGACCTTATCGAAAAGAACATCCAGATTTCCAACAAGGTCATGAAACACGCCAGCCTTCTTTTCATTTCGCAAGCACAAAAAGTGGGTACTCAAAAACTGCATGGCTTGGTTTCTTTTGACAAAGGAAAGAAACCTGAACCATGTTCTACTCAGGGTGGACTTCCTTATCTAACCATTGATTACCTGATGGGAAATAGTGAATCCACAAACTCTTCTACTGGAATCGAATGCCATTCAGATGACGTTCTCATGGTCATGGACGGGGCATCCTCGGGGAAGGTCTTTACTGGTTTTCATGGCTACGTTGGTTCAACTCTAGCCAAACTCGTGACGGACATTCCATCCTCCTTGGTGTATCTCTTCCTCTATAACCATCAGAAGAACATGATGGAAAATACAACTGGTTCCGCTATTCCTCATGCGGATAAAGGATATATCGGAGAATTGGAAATCCCAGTCATTCAGGATCAAAAGGTAATCTCTGTGTTCTCAAATGATTTGAAAGTTATCCAGAACTTAAGAGCAAGTAACCTAAGATTGGCAAAGATAAAGAAAGCCCTGTTAGACAAGTATTTCTAGTTACCAAGTCACAATCTTGTCTACGATGTCCTTCTGTTCCTCACTTGTCTTACGAAGATAGATTCGTGTGGTTTCGATGGATTCGTGTCCCATCAGATCCGCAAGCAAGGCGATATCCTTGTTCTTCGCTAAGAAGTTCTTGGCGAATCGATGGCGGAAGGAATGAGGATAAATCACAGAAAGATTCATGTTGTATCTCTTTCCAAGCTCTTTGAGCTGATGAGATAGACCACGAGTTGTGATTTGCTGACCTTTGGAGTTCAAGAACAAATATCCGGAGGTTCTTCCGATTCCGTTGTAGTAAGTAAGTGCCTTCTTCTGCAAGGAAGAAGGAATGTAGATTCTTCTGATCTTCCCAGCTTTCGTATAGAGGTCAATGTATCCTCGAATCACGTTCTCGTATTTGAACTGAATCAATTCGGAGACTCTTGCTCCTGTCGCTCCTAGAAAACGGACGACGAAATACCATTCGTAGTTCTGATCCTTCCAAAGTTTGTTCTTGAGAAACTCATAATCAGCATCAGATATCACATTTTCCAAGAAGGACTTTTGTTGAAGTTTGATGAATTTCAGTTTCAAGGAAGACTTCTTCGCATATTCCAAGTATTTGTTGATTCCTTGAATTCGGAGATTGATAGTTTTCCCTTTGTAAGTATCGACTAAATAGGCTTTGTAGGATAACAGATTGTCTTTCGTAACCACATCGTATCGAGAGAAGAACAGATCAACAGAAGACTGATAAGCGTCGATAGTGTTCTTTGAGAGGTTTTCTCTCTTCAGAAAATCTTTGAATGTTAGCATTCTTTCATGCTCCTTTCCAAAATAGGAGATGAAAATAGATCGCTAATTATCAATATTTCCTAGAAACATTTGGCTAGAAGGGTTTTTCTGTAGTTAACAAGTTTATTGTTTTGCACTTCCAAATTTTCAATCTGGTCATATATCGGGGACACTTTTGCATTAAACTCATGAACATTGAAGTCTGCGCCTCTCTGGTATACCAAATGTGAGAACGAATCTTTGCTAATATTCGGCGTTGCACTCCCAGAGGCCATGTTTTTCAATTGAATGATATTTTTCTTCAACACATGATACATGTAATAGCATTCATCATTAAATGGTACTACAGTATTAATTTGCTGATTTGTTATGGAAGGCATGATTGTCATACCAATTACTCCAATGGTTCCGATGCAACTAATGGATACCGTACCTCTATCAATAACTCTGCTTTGAATCGATTTTATTCTCTGATTAACATTTCTACTTGTGCAGATAACGAAAGTGTTCTTATCCATATCTGGGGTAGTAATAAAAGGCATGTCACCAACCCAATTTTCATAATTTTTAGTTGATGGGGTTGTTCCACAAATTATCTCTTTTGAAGTATCTCCAATTGTTGATAAACGAGAGGTAGAAAAATCAAAAGAATCAAAAATTAAATCCGCAATCCTTTTTAGCTTTTGAATTTTCGACTTATTATTTTCTATGAGATCGTCCACACTTCCTATAGTGCCAACTATCAAGAATCAAAATAGTGTTTCAGAAGAGCGCTTTTCTGGCGACATAGAAGGATATTTTGCCGATAAAGGTTGTCAATCAACCTGAACAACGGCTTGATGGTAGAATTGAATAGGTCCAACTGCTCTTGATTCGGAAGCGAAAATGGGAATTTCTTGATTATTGATGAATTGACCGCCTTGCCAATCGAACTTGTATTGCCACCATCAGACAGAAAATTGCTGTGCCGTAAGAAACAATAGAGGTAGTACCGCGTTTCATCGGTAGACTTGAAGCACGCGATAGCTTCATTGGTTATCATATCGCTTCCAGCAATTGCAACTCGTCCCACGGTCAATTTGAAGCTAAGAAGGACATCGCCGATTCTCACTTTTGGTATGTTGAATTTTTCAACAGCATCATTAGTGAGCCATTGAGATGTTTCATAGATATAAGGCTTGTCTGATTGCATGTCCTTTATCGAAAGCCATTTTGTGTTTCCCTCTTCGGAGCCAGCGAACCACTTGCTTTCTTTGGTAGGTGGCGTTCTTCCTATGGTGATATCAAAATAGTCGTTCAGTGACTTTCCTTGCGGAATAGGTTTTTCTAGAGAACGATACTGCTGATCGATTTTCGAAAGACATAAATTGATTTTCCGTGCGTTAATTTCGATCAGATCATCGATGGTTCCGATAGTGCCAATTAGTTAGAAGTATTTTGCCAATAATTTACTCTTTATTTCCTTATAATCATGAATCTTTTTATTAAGCAGAATCTCGTATTTTAGCAATGCTTCTCCTTTTTCTTCGTATAACTGCAATTTTTCTTTTGGAAAAGCTGGAATTTTTATTGCGGAGAATGTGGACTCATTTAAAGAAGGACGTGTCGATGCTTGAGACGAAGCATATAACGTTCTCCTGATGGAATCTTGGGTCAAAAAGTCTCTGATAAATTCCTTTTCCCATGGATCTTTAGGGGTAATCTTCATTAGAGCAACATTATAGGCGCCTGAAAGTCCATATCGTACTTTGCCTGCTTCCCCATATTTGTCCATCATGATATCCGTCTCATCACATATCTTGTTTCTAGGAGATTTTGGAATAAACGTTAAATGAGATTCATCAGAATAATCTCTGTTTTGAATGAATCTGACATATCCTAATCGTGGCTCATAAATATGTTGAGATTTAGGTGGCTGTGCTCCTCCCTCGAAAAAAACATGAGCGGAAAAAGATTCGTTTGTTCCTGAGTGCTCAAGAAAATCAGATAACAATTTTGTTCGAAAAATCTTCAAATTTTCTTTTTGGCTTTCAAGATTTTCTATCAGATCATCGACTGTTCCTATAGTGCCAACTATGTGGCGTTGTTCCTCGACGCTGGGTAACTTCAGGTCATACCTCATTAGCATCGTTTTGTCACCTCTAGGCATCTTCGTTCCTTTGCAGGTTGCCGTATAGTAGTTAAAGAAAGAGTCAGTTGATAAGGCATAATAAAGGTATTTGGGAAGACACAGCTTCTCATCGGCTCTTAAGCAAATAACATCATTTGAACATCCTCCTTCTGATCTAGCAAAAGCCATCTTTTTAAAATAGGGTCTTATGTTGGAAAGAAGGATATCATCTGCTTGAAACCTTGTCACCATGGTGTTTGGAATTGATGAAGCGTCTACATAACCACCAAGATTTGGTAACATATTCTCGGTGGAAAGGTATGAAGAGCCAGTCAACAAAGAGCCATCACATTTGTCCGAAATTATGGATACAAAATTGCTTAAAATCATGCCAACCTCCTAGTGCCAACTATGTGGCGTTGCTCCGCAATGCTTGGAAGAGCAACTTCTACGTTCTCAAGGGTAGTTTTGGATAGTTCCTTGAAGGTAGCACCTCCCGAAATACCCTTAAGATATTCAACCTTTGTTGATAGCCAATAATACAAGTATAAAGGAATAATTTGGCTCTCATCGCACACCAAAGACTTGAATCCCTGATTCGTGCACATTGGATTGTCAGCAATAGCGAGATATCCTATCGGAGCACGTGAGGTTAATAGTACAGTTCCCTTTGGAACCATCGTTGTCGAACAACTCTTATATCCGGCTTCTGTAATATTTCTCTCTCCACGATGAATGAATCTCTGATGAAAAGTGGATAAGTCCTTAGGAGTTATCCACGGAATATCACCATCCCAGTTATTCGGGTTAGCTGTCGATGGGGTCGATCCGTTTATGATTGTTGTTATCTTCTTTAATTGAACTTTTTCCATAATATTCTCCAAACTAGAGGTAATCATATATGAAACAGACATTGGGACAAATCGCTACGGTAACTATGGGGCAATCACCGAGTTCCGAGTATTACAACGCCAATCATGATGGCTTGCCTTTCTTGCAAGGATGCACAACTTTTGGACGTCTTTATCCAACCTATGACACATGGTCAAGCTTCTATAACAAGGAAGCTTTCCCTGGAGACATCTTGTTTACCGTAAGAGCGCCTGTCGGTGATGTAAATATGTGTAAAGATCACATCGCAATTGGTCGCGGTTTGGCTTCAATCAAGGCTTTAAAAGTCTTGCCTAAGTACCTTTTCTACTTACTTCAAGCCAATAAGCATCAATTTCAATTTGCTTCGTCAGGAACAATCTATCAATCCATCAACCGAGACAAGCTTCTTGGCGTTGAATTAAATGTTCATTCTCAAGAAGAACAGCAACACATAGTTGGCACTAGGAGGCACAACCATGAAGAAGGAATATAGATTAGGTGACATAGTAGAATTGTTCGACTATCAACGTCGGCCACTTTCTACAATGGCCCGAGCCAAGATGCAAGGTAAGATACCTTATTACAGTGCTAATGGTATTATTGATCATATTTCCAAATCTATTTTTCATGGTCAATACATTTTGGTTGCAGAAGACGGCTCTGTAAGAACGGCAGATGGTCATCCGGTAATCAAACTCACAAAGGAAGATGAAGACTTCTGGGTTAGTAATCATGCCCATGTATTTAAGCCAAAAAGTGAGATGAATACTCGTTATCTTTTTTACAATCTCAGTCAGGCAAACATAGATCAATGTATTACTGGGGCTGTCCAACTCAAGGTCAGTCAAGAGAACCTAAGGAATCTCAAATTAATGGTTCATGATGAGCAAGATCAACGCCACATAGTTGGCACTACAAGGAGGGCGTAATATCATGAATAAACTAGGTGAATATATTAATATCACTAACGGTAAGCATAACACCCAAGACTGTGTCGATAATGGACTCTATCCTTTCTTTGATCGGTCAACTGAGATTAAATCTAGTAATCGATATTTGTTTAACTGCGAAGCTGTGATATTTCCGGGAGAAGGCAAGACTTTCACGCCAAGATATTATTCCGGTAAATTTGACCTACATCAGCGCTGTTATTGCATTACCCCCAAGGACGGAGTTCTATGCAAGTACCTATACTATAATCTGCTATTCCATCGAAATTACTTTTCCAGAGTAGCCACTGGATCAACCGTCCCCTCCTTGAGACTTGCACATTTTTTAGATATGCCAATCTCAATTCATAATATGGATGTCCAACGCCACATAGTTGGCACTACTTCATCTCTTCGATAAGAATCTTTTTCACTTTATCCTCTACTTCTTTTCCCTCCTCCATTAATTTGAATAACTCCTCCGATGTCTTCTTCAGCTCAGTTTGGATTTCCTCCGGAGACATCTTATTGGAATCATCGACACCGACATATCTACCAGGATTCAAGGAATAATCCTTTTCCTTGATTTCCTGAATAGAAGCTTTTTTGCAGAAACCGAGTTTGTCTTCATACCCTTCACCCTTCTTATAAGCGTGATAGGTATCGGCTACCTTCTTAATATCCTCCGGATCAAGGACTCTGATCTTTCTGGAAATCATTTTTCCCATGTCCGAAGCGGAGATGAATAAAACATTTGTATCAGTTTTCGAGCGATTGAGAACCCAGCACTGAACGCTGATTCCCGTGTTCGAGAAAAGCTTATCCGGAAGGTCAATAATCGCATCCACCTTACCTTCCTCTATCATCTTCTTTCTGACATCATAATCAGAGTTACCAGCCTTATTCCCCGAAGTGGTCGCCCCATTCGGCATAAGGATTGCTGCTTTACCATTTGTTGAAAGTTTAGAATACATCAACTCCAACCAAGCATAGTTAGCATTCTTTTTATCAGGAGTTCCAAATATCCATCTTGGATCGCCTTCCAAAGATGGCTTCCAATAATCCTTAAGATTATAAGGAGGATTAGCAAGAATGTAATCGGCTCGTAAGGATTTATGAAGGTCATCGGTAAAGGAATCACCATTACGGTCACCAAGATCACCCTCAATACCACGGATGGCAAGGTTCATCTTTGCCATCTTCCACGTGCCAGGATTAACTTCCTGACCATAGATAGAAAGATCATCGACTAAGCCCTGGTGTTCTTTGACGAACTGTTCGCACTGAACAAACATGCCGCCCGAACCACAGCAAGGATCAAAGACTCTTCCCCGATTCGGTTGGAGAATCTCAACCATCAATTCAACGATGGATTTCGGAGTAAAGAACTCGCCACCCTTTTGAGGAATATAAGTAGCGAATGCTCCGATATAGTATTCGTAAACCTGACCGAAGAAATCACCATCAGCATCGGTCATGTTAAGATTGTTGGTAAAGAAATCGACAAGTTCACCTAAGGCAGTCTTGTCTAGATCACTCTTGGAATAGGTCTTAGGAAGAATGCCTTTCAGCTGATCATTTTCCTTTTCGATAGCAACAAACATCGAATCGATGACTTGGCCTAAGGAAGCATCCTTAGAATGGCGAGAGACTTCTTTCCAGACATTCCGTTCTGGAATCTCGACCCACTTGTCACCAAGCTGATATTTGGCAGGATTGAGGAAGACATGGTCCGCAATATAGTAGTCCGGGTCATCCTGGTCACCGTCTAATTTTAGCTTTTTATATTCTGCTTCGTAGCGGTCACTGACATATTTAAGGAAGACAAGACCTAAAACAACGTTCTTGTAATCCGCCGGATCACACTTATCACGAAGCTTTTCGGCTGCTCCCCAGAGCACCTTTTCATCAATTTTCGCCATTAGTCTTTCTCCTCCATTTTCACCTTATACTTCTTGCACAAGTCGCGGATCTTTCTTTTCGTCTTCAAGGAAGGCTCATGATGTCCGTTCTCTAGTCGGTTAACGGTCGCAAAGGAAACCTCTAGCATCTCTGCCAGGTCTTTCTGCGATATTATAAGCTTCTCTCGCAAATCCTTAAGACACTTTGAATAATCCATATATTAAGTATAACATCTCTATAGACTTTTCTATCCCTAGAAATTTCTATTAGCACAAGAAAAGGCCACCTTGCGGTGACCTGAATCGAGCTACTTCCACATCCAGTCGGGTTTCTCAATCGTTACGACAAACCCGCGTCGTGTTGCCAAGATAGTTCGGATAACTACTCGATGGCGGAGCAGAAGAGATTCGAACTCTTGCTCGGTTATAAGCCGACTGACGGTTTTCAAGACCGTTCCCTTGAACCGCTTGGGTACTGCTCCATCTTATTCCAGACGATTTTTAGAAAGAAAAAAAGCCATCGTCTGGGATGGCCTTCTTTGCTTTAATGGTGGGCGCTATAGGGTTTGAACCTATGACCTTCCGCACGTCAAGCGGATGCTCTCCCAGCTGAGCTAAACGCCCAAAGCGTAAGTAATTTTATAAGTTTGACAGCTGATTGTCAATCACTTTTTTTATTTTTCTTCATTTTCGGTGTTTTTGATTCCATCAAAAGCCAGAAAAAGAATGCTGTCTATCTTTTTTCTGCTATGATGAACCTATGAAAAAAGAACCAAAATACTCTCTTTTATTCCTTGGACCTGTTTACTTTGTAATTATTCTGGCCACTATTATTCTTTTATCTTTGCAGAAATGGGCATATTCCGTCATTGTTGTTCTTCCAATGCTTTTCCTTTATCCAATCTGGATGACCTTTATAAAAAGCCGGGATTACCAAGGAACAAAGAAGGCCCCTCACTACCTACTTAGGTTTCTAAGATACCTTCTTGTTATTCTTGCAATTCTGATTCCTGCTCTCTTATATTCCTATGTTCCGTTCTTTTTCTCTGCTTTACAAGGATTTTCACTAATTATTCCACCCTCAGAA
>URQF01000053.1 GCA_900549915.1 uncultured Mollicutes bacterium
TTGGCCGTCTTGTGCATCAGCCCTTCCTCGCCTTTCGCGAGGTAGACGGAATGCCAGAACTTCACTTGCTTGGCATAGCTGTCCTTCTGTGTCTTGGATATGCACCCTTCCGGGCAATCGAAAGTCCGGTACCCTTCGTACAGCATGACTGCCTTCAGCTTCTCATCGAACGTGTATTTCATCGAAAAAGCCCCTCCTATGGCTTCGGGCAGGCATCATTGTCTTGTCCTTTGGTCCAATATTAGGGGTTCGGTACAGATTATCTCGATATTCTAAAGCAAATGTAAGACTGAGGCCGCCAGGCCAAGAGCTAGCCTAGGTGTTCAAGGTCAATCGGACCCTTGAAATCTAGAGGCTAACCGACTACACTAAGTATGAAACTGATTATGGCTGCTAGGTCTGCCAGTATGTCTAAGACATACCTTAGGATTAATGCAGCCTTTTTTAGTTTCAACCTGGCTTCGCCTTTATGGCCTGGCGGTGATCAGAATAAGACCTCATCTGGATTAATCCTCCATTTCCGGTCTCACTTAATATGGGAACGGAACTGGAGTTTTTTCCAAAAAATCTGGACCATAAATAAACAGGAAGGGAGCGGTTTCTCTCAAAGGCAAGGATACCCATAGGGGACATGTGCCTCCTTGAGTAGCCGTTCCATTCTCGTTTTGGTTTACAAATCAGTAAATATCCTTTGCTTAATTTTTGTTATACCCAACCTTTGGGTTTCTTGAATCGAACACACTCATCCAATGATTTTCTCTTTCAAGGACATATTCGTCGGTTACCGTATTCGGGAAGATTTCTAAAATAGAAAAATAGAAGTTATCCAAGAAATAATTTGAGTCTTTCTCATGCTCTTCAAAGAGCTTTTTCAACTCGACGTTTCCACCATGCAAAGTGTTAAAGTAATCGTTCCATCTTTTTAAAAGGCAACCATTGTCGTTGTATGCAGATCCAATATAAACCTTGTGCTCCTTGTGATTGTTGAGGCAATAAACGGCTTTGACGGCTTTCAATTCTTTTTTCCAATCTTCTCCAAGATTGGTGCTTTGGAGATAGTTCATCAAGTCTGACATCTTTTCGTTAATGTTGAAATAGCCCGGGAATTTCTTCCCACTATATGGTTTATCCAAAACTTCAATCACTTCACATCTGTCGAGAAATTTTCGCAATGTGAAATTATAGCCTTGGGCGTTCTTGCTGAGTCTAAAGATGACTCGATTGAACCATTTTCGGTATTTTTCAACCGGTTCTCTTTCACACGGAGCGCCAATGTTTATTTTCGTGATTTGACAAATAGATGCTAAAAGCCATTCATCGCTGCGGTCTAATTGAATGGCAACGACAACCAGCTCATTACCATTTTTGATATAGGTCTTCTTGTTAGTAGGACTCTTGGCCCAAAATGAAAAGTCAGGACCATATTTTTCTTCTCTTTCGTCTCTTTTTAGCCACGAATCAATGTGTCTTTCACCATTAAATTCCGTGTTCAAGGTAATGCGAGCAGATTTAAATTCTTCACTATCAACATCGATATTTAGAAGATCGTTTAGCTTGATTTTTTCCATTCCTATTCCCCTTATGAAAAAAGACTGCATACAACATGTTTTTGATGTATGCAGTCCATTGTACATCTTTTGATTACTTGATTATAGCCTCGAAATCCGCACCATAACTTACTTCTCTTAATTTAACGTCTTCGCCATAATCCACCATCCTGGCTTTGATGTCCTCACCATAACCGACAATCTTGAACGTTACTCGTTTACCTTTCAACATTTTAATATCTGCCTTGCTGAATCTAGACATGATTTGCCACTCCTTTTAAAGACATATCTATATTACCCCCCCCGATCTTTGTCAACAAAGCAATAGATTTCACCAATTTTATTATATGCAAGTTATGTTCTTTTTTGAGGTTGCTTTTTATATTTATGTCTCAGTACAAAGTATTGATTTAATACAGATTTCTTATTTTTGTTTTAAATTATCAAGCACTTCGTAACTTTTATTTATACTTTTACGTAATTCATCTTATATACGCTAACAAGCAAGAACAAAAGACAATCACCTCTCTTCGTCATGTTCCTGTGTTTTACATAGTTACACTAGATGATGTGGTTATTTACAAATATGGGTATCTCAAAAATCACTATTTATGAATGCTATGCTTTAGAAATTCTTTCCGACGACAATGCGATTCAGCGATTCTTTTGTTTCTTCTTAACAAAAGAATCGTTAGTCCTCTTCATGAATCGTTGATATTTTTAGAGACACTCTTTTTCGTTCCTGTTTTTTCGGTTCTAATATCATTTAGTACCGCTTAAAAGATGGTCTGGTTATGCACTGGAAATCGATGGAGAAAGACTGTGTAATTGCTGTACTCTGTGTTTATCTCTTCATGTTATAATTTCCAATAGAGAGTAACGAGCTACGAAGGAGGAAATATGAAAATTATTCACGCTGCTGATCTTCATCTTGGTTCTCCGATAGACAATAAACTGAAAAGCATATCTGACAACAGGAAAAGAGAAGTGCGGACTTCTTTTCTCCGTCTTGCAGACTACGCAAAAGAGAATTCGATTCCTGTTGTGCTTCTTTCTGGAGATGTCTTTGATTCCGATACCCCTTCTAGGAAAGACAAGAAGTTTTTCTATGATGTTATCCGTGAGTACAAAGAGATTACCTTCTATTATTTAAAGGGAAACCATGACCGCAGGAGTAAGGAAGAAGATAGGCCAGAGAATCTAAAGAGGTTCTCTTCCAAGTGGACTTCCTATCCTTTATCAGAAAATATCACTCTGAGTGGTATTGAAAGGTGCAAGGAGAACTATCTTTCTTTTTATGACACTCTTTCCCTAGAGGAAGATAAGAGGAATCTAGTTAGGCTCCATGGAGCCCTGAGCGATAAAGCAGGAAGGGATTCCATCTATCTCAAGAAGCTAAAGAACAAGAATATTGATTATCTTGCCCTTGGACATATCCATTCCTATCAAGAGGGAAGGATGGATGAGAGAGGAAGCTATGCTTACCCTGGCTGCCTCCAAGGAAGAGGATTTGATGAAACCGGAGAAAAAGGATTTATTCTCCTTACTGTGGATGACAAAAAGATCACGAAGGAGTTTGTTCCTTTTTCCCATGTTGTCATCCGGCAAGAGGAAGTTGATATCACAAATAGGAGTTCCATTCCATCCATCATCAGCAAGATCAAAGAATCGGTATCCTTTGATCCCGATGACATTTATCGCATCGTTTTAAAAGGAGATGTCTTAGAAGATACAGACTTTAAAGAAGAAGACATCGAACGGGAACTAAGCGGTCTTGCACGTCTAGTCAATGTAAAGAATAGAACCCGGATTCAGTTTAATCAGGAAAAACTCGAGAGAGATTTTTCCCTAAAAGGAGAGTTCTATCGTCTTGTCTTGAAAGATAGTACTCTCTCCGATCAAGAAAAGCAGAAAATCATCACGCTAGGCTTAGCTGCTCTAGAGAAAAAGGAGCTCTTCTGAAATGGAACTGAAACAAGCTTATATCCGTGCCTTTGGAAACAGGGAAGACAGAACCATTGATTTCAAAGAGGGAATCAATGATTTCCTGGAAAACAACGGAGAAGGAAAGACCACTCTTGCCAATTATCTTTTGGCAAGGTTCTATGGATTAGGAAAGGTCTCTAGTCCAGAACGGAAGAGATATCTTCCCTATTCTGGCAAAGATTGTGGCGGCTCTTTGGAATTCTCGGATCATGGCTCTGACTATCGTATCGAGCGTCATTTTGGGAAGAGACCAAATGAAGACACGAGGCGTCTTTTCTGTAATACGAAGGAAGTGGAGATAAACGGAGAAATCGGCAATTTCTTCTTTCCAGGTTTAGACAGAGAATCCTTCTGTAAACTGGTGTTTTTAACACCAGAGAATCTGATCATCGGATCCACAGAATCCATTGATAGTAAGAGGGGTCATTATACGGATGGTACCGATGAAAGCTATACTTTCGATGATGTCATCACTGCTCTTAGTGATCTTCAGAAGGAATACAAACCAAAAAGAAATGGACAGAAACAAGGAAAGATTGCCCAGTGCCGTGAAAAGATCAATGCTTTAGAAGAGCTCAAAGAGAACAGAACAGATAAACAGCTTGGCCTTGAACAATCTTATGTTGAATTAAAAGGTTTAAAGAAGAGCATTGTTGAAAAGAAGAAAGAACGAGACGAAATCATTCAGAAGAATAACACGATTGAGATCTATCATTCCTTCTTGGATAAGAAAGAACAAGTAGAAGAAGCCAGAGCAGCAGCAGAGAAAGAGAAATCCTCTTTTCCTTATGGAGTGCCTTCGGAAGATGAGATCCGTAAGGCAGAAGATGCTTCTAGTAGAAAAGAAGCTGCTATCGAGAATCAAAATAATTCATCTCTCCCTTCTTGGGAAGAAGCGAAGTATAAAAGTCTAAAGGAAGACTTTAAAGAAGGAGTACCCTCCCAAGAAGACTTCGATAAAATAAGTAAACAAATTTATCAATGCCAGACCCTAAAGGAGAAAAGGAGCAAGTCTCCCTTTACAGAGGAGGAAAAGAATGTCCTCTCTTACTATGAAGAGAATCCAATCCCTAGGGAAGAAATCAAAGCAGCCTATCAGGAATACAAGGATGCAAAGAAGAACTACATTCCAAAACCAGAAACAGAGAACAACAAGAAAGGAAGGAATTCAAAGCTGTTCTTTATCTTACTCGCTGTAGCATTTGCTGTTGTAGGAATCCTTTTAGGCATACTTGTCTCAAAATGGTGCTTCTTTATTCTTGTCCTCACTCCTGTTTTGATTGTAGTAGGTGCCTTCCTATCGAAAGGAAAAAAGACAGCAGAGCCAAGCTTAGATTTAGACAAAGAAAAACTAGACAAAGCACAAGAAGAGATAAAGAGACTTCTTAGAATCCAAGGAGATGATATTGAAGAAGCTTATGGACGTATAGAATCCAATTATGGTCATTATCGTGACCTTCTATCCAAGAAAGATAGGGCAGATAGAAAAATAAAAGAAGATAAAGAAACTCTTTCTTCTACTTTGGAATCGCTTAATGAATTCTTTGGCAAGTATCACCTGTATTCTAATAACTATGAAGAAAATCTAAAATCATTAAAGCAGTCTGCTTCAAGCTTGGAAGACTTCCAAAGAAAAGAAGAAGCTTATTCCAAGCAGAAAGAAGAAAGCGAAAAAGCAATCAACGAGTACGATCATCAAATTAACGCCTTCTTAAACAAATACAAGCTATCTTCTCTAAAGGGATTAAGCTTGGCAATATCAGACTATAACTCTGCCCTTCAGTTCTATGACAAGAGCAAGAAAGTGCTAGAAGACTACATCAATGAAAAGAAACTAGATCCAAACTGGAAGAGGGAAAACGCAGAGCTTATGGATATCAGCTCATTAAACGGTGAGATTGATAATCTAGTAAAACAAGAGAATACATTAGAACAACAGATTTCGGAAACAGAAGACACTCTCAGCCAATGGGACAATGAACTTGTATGCCTTCCGGATTTAAAAATAACCCTAACTCAATTGAAAGAGAAAGAACAGAGGATTGGAAAGACAATCGATTATCTAAACAAGGCAGAAGCCAACATTAAGAACCGCTATATTAAGCCAAGGCATGACCGGTTTGTCCACTACAGTGACAGGATTGAAAAGACGAGGGGAGAAAAAATCCGGTTCAATACTGACTTTGCTGTTTCTCTCGATGAAAGCGGAGCAAGCCAAGACTATAACCATCTCTCGAGCGGACAGACTGCTCTTGTTCTTCTCTGCTATACCCTTGCTTTAAATGACAGCATCTTCAAAGAAGACAAGCCTTTCCTGATCAGGGATGATCTCTTCAGGTACTTAGATGAAGAGCATCTTAGGAAAGCAAGAATTCTAAGGAATGAAATCTCCAAAGAAAGACAGATCATCTACTTCACCTGTCATTCATCCCGTAACCTATAAAACCAGTTCCATCTTTTCTTTCTAGGCTCTTCTGTTTTACAGCATTCAGAAAACAAGTGTTCTTTAAGCTATCTGTTTTGAACCCGAACCGATTGCTTATTGGATAGGATGTTTTGCATCTGTAATCTTATAGCCAGCGTCCTTATTCCTATTTTTGGTGCAGAATAATACGATTTTTTGCCTGTTTTTGGTGCAGAGATACATATAAATAGGTTGATTTCTGGTGCAGAATACTGGAGAGATAGCTTGATTTTTGGTGCGGATGTCTATTCAATTCACCAGATTTTTGGTGTAGAATAAAGGCAGGTAATATAAGATGGGCGAATATTTAAAAAGAAAAATCGACAAAACGCTGGATGAATGGCTGCAAAACAGACATCATTCTCCTGCCTTGGTCTATGGCATCAGACAGTGTGGAAAATCTAGAAGTATCCTGGAATTTGCAAAAAGCCACTTTCAAAACGTCAATTTAATCAATTTTTGGAAAACACCAGACATCAAGCATGTATTTGATGACTCGCTAGAAGTTGATGACATCATTCGAAAGCTTTCTTTCAGGAATACAGATTTTAAATTCACACCAGGCAAGTCCATCCTAATTTTAGATGAAATACAGGACTGTCCTCGTGCAAGACTCGCGCTTAAAAGCTTTAAAGAAGACAAGAGATTTGAGGTTATCGCAAGTGGTTCCTATATAGGCCTTAATATAGTACAAAGCGGAGATGGAGCCCCTAGGCCGAATGGCGCCGAAGATATTTTCTGTAGGAAAACACTGGATTTCGAGGAATTTCTTTGGGCTGCTGGCTTTTCTGAAGAACAGGTTGAAATCCTGCTTGGATATTTTCACAAGAAAGAAAAGATTCCAGATATCATCCATGCAAAGCTAAAATCATTGTATAAAGAATACAGGTGCGTCGGAGGCTATCCCGAAGCAGTCAAACAGTATTTTGATTCCAATGATTTTTCTCTAGCATGGAACAAAAACAAAAGTCTGCTTTTCGATATTAAAGGCGATCCTATAAAAAGAAAGGATAGCCAAGGAAAATCAATCTATTCCGCTACAGAAATCTCAAGAATCCAGAAAGCCTTCGACCTTGTTCTCTCTTCTGCGTTTTCTGAGAAAAGTAATTTCATCGCTTCAAAAATTGCTGGCAATGGATATCAGAGACAAGATGCCATTGATTATCTTCTCAACGCAGGTGTTATTTTCAAAGCTAACAACGTAGAGAACCCATCGATTCCTCTTGTTATAAAAAAAATACAATCGCAATTTCGCCTATATTATTCCGATATTGGAATGATGACGACTTTATGTGGGATCGATACCATCCGTGCGCTGAGGCAAGACAAACTCGGAAGGAACAAAGGCCCTCTGTTTGAAGCGGCTGTTGCAGACTCGCTTTATAAAGCTGATATTCCCATTTACTATTTTGCCAAGAGCAGCGGATTAGAAGTAGACTTTGTGATTTCCTACCAAGGCTATTCAACCCTGATTGAAGTCAAAGCAAAAAGCGGAACTACAAGATCAAGCAAAACAATAAGGTCTCATCCAGAGCACTATGGAGAAACAAAGCTGATTAAATTCGGCGACTATAACATTGGTTGTGAGAATAATATGTTAACCCTTCCTTACTATCTTGCTTTTGCGTTAGGAAAAGAGGGAATTTAATCAAATTGGTGGTGTTTTTCGGATACCCCTCACGTTTCTTATTTTGATTTACAAATCAGTGTTTTTTCAATATTTGTTTATTAGAAAATAACTCATTTTTTGTGCGGAGTAGCACGAATATCGGTTGATTTCTGGTGCTGTTTTCAATAAGTCTGTAAATTATTTATATTCTTGATTTTGGTAATAGATAAATCACATTATTAGAAAAACGTCCGCCTTTTCTATATAATAAAAGAAAAGGAGGAAAGAATAACAATGGTCAATATCAAGAAAGCAGTCATCATCGGATGCGGATTCGTTGGAAGTTCCATTGCTTTTGCGCTTAGGCAGAAGGGGCAGTTCAATGAACTTGTTCTCATCGATGCCAACAAAGCCAAAGCAGAAGGAGAAGCAAGGGATCTCGCACATGGTCTTCCCTATGCCTATTCTAGGAACATCTATGCTGGAAATTACGAAGATACCAAGGATGCCAGTGTCATCATCATCACCGCTGGTGCAAGTCAGAAACCAGGAGAAACCCGTTTAGATTTGATTCATAAGAATGCCGGAATCAGGAAATCCATCATTGCAGAATTAAAAAGAGTCCAAGTCGAAGGTATTCTGCTGATTGTCGCTAATCCTGTAGATGTCTTGACTCATATTGCATACAAGGAGAGTGGACTTCCTTCCAACCGTGTCTTCGGCAGTGGAACGGTCCTGGATACTGCCCGATTGAAATACCTTTTATCCAAACGATTGTCGGTCGATACCAAGAACGTCCATGCCGTTATCATCGGAGAACACGGTGACAGCGAGACTCCCTTCTGGAGCGGAGCCAATATCAGTGGAATTCCGCTAAATGATTTCTGCGCCAGGAGAGAATACACCGACCATGACGCCGGAAGGAAACAGATTCAGGATGATGTCGTGAATTCTGCCTATAAGATCATTGAGAAAAAAGGTGCAACCTATTATGGAATCGCACTCTCTGTCTCTCATATTGTCTCCTGCATTGTCAATGACACTCATACTAGGCTTCCAGTTTCCGTGGAATTAAATGGAACCTATGGATTGTCGAATCTAGCTTTATCGATTCCTTCCTTAGTCGGACGAAGCGGAGTCGAGAAAGTCCTTGAGCTTCCTCTTACCCAAAAAGAGAAAGAAAAGCTTGCAGCTTCGGCTGCTGCCTTAAAAGAAGTTATCGCAAAAGCAAGGTAGTAAAGTGCAAAGGTGTGCATGCTCCTCCATGCACACCTTTTCAGTGTATGATGGGCATGCCACTGTTCTAGGGTGAAAGTCCCAATAGGCGTAGTTGTCGACGAACTATATAGCGACTCACAAAGCGTAGACCGGTGACGGAG
>URQF01000054.1 GCA_900549915.1 uncultured Mollicutes bacterium
GTGGAAGCTTACATTTTCCGATTAGTCAGTCAAGGAAGTCGTGTAATCCTATCGCCTGACAGAAAGGAAACAAGATGAACAATACAATCACAGTCATTGATATTGAAGAAAGCGGGATTTCTCTCGTAACAGGATACTATCTTAACGGAAAAGAATACATTCTCTCTGCTAGGCACTCTTCTCCTCTTGCCCTTGATCCTGAAACTCATTTCTTTGATGCAAAGCAAGTCAAGGAAACTCTTTTAGAGAGGAGGAACAAGAGGCGGGAAAGTCTCTCTGGCGGCCACTTTGGTGCAACGATTCTTCTTCTTCCTTCGGAAGGTTTCTTAAGTGTTGATTCCAAAAACGGAACAACATTTGTGGCCGGTGATCGTATTTCTATTCTGGACTACAATAGCTGTAATCTTCGAATCAGGAAGAGGTGCGAAAACAATGCTGGTGCTTCTATTGTCTCTGTAATTCCGTTCCTTTTTTACGCAGACCGAACGAAGTATAAGGCATTCCCTCTTGGTGCAAAGGCACGAGAGTTAGGAATTGATTCGGATGTTCATAGGATATCCCATACGAGGGACACTTATTATAAAAACAGGATGGCCCAAGTCGGTACAAAACCGTATTTGACCTTCTTCTCCTCCTACGCAAGAACCAATTATAGGAATTCGATTAATTGCCCTGAATCCTATCTGAATTTGGATATTTCCGAAAAAGAATGTGTTCTTACCTATGTGGATAAAGGACGGCTTAGGATGACGGCTCCGATTAATAATGGAGGCCTTGGAATCGACTACTTCGCTTACTCGGCATCCCAGGAACTGAAAATCAGCAAGGAATATTCAAGAGAACTTCTAGAAACCTTCGGATTTTCTGACTTGGATGGGTTCCCTTATCAAAGCGATGACCCCTTCACTGTTCCAGAGAGGAAGAAGGCCTTTGTAAAGGCTCTTAGTCCGATTGTGGAGTTCCTGCAACAAACGAAAATCAGCGGTATTCCTCTTATTCTTACTGGGGAAGGTTCCAAGCTTGTTGGAATTAAAGAGGAACTGAGCCGTCAGACTGGATTAGCAACGAATGTGTTTTCTTCTCCAGTGATTGGTGCAAAAGACCCATGCTATCTAGCTTGTCTTGGAGCCATTCATCTCTCCTCCTATGAATATCAACCGACTCCGGCTGAAGGAAAAAATACTCAGCAGCAATACGATTTAGGAAAGAACCCCTTGAAACGGGAGTGATTGAACAATTATGGATATTGAAACAAAGACCCCACAGCCGATGGATGATATCAGGGCGAATGCGAAAATCAAGGTTATTGGTGTTGGCGGCGGCGGAGGAAATGCTGTTACTTCGAGGTACCAAAAGGGTAATCCGGAAGTTGAGTATTGGGTAAGGAACACCGACGGACAGGCTTTAAGTCGTTCCTCTTGTCCGAACAAACTGATTCTTGGACGGAATGTTACAGAAGGAAAAGGTGCTGGCGGAAATCCGGATTTTGGTAAGAAAGCCGCTGAAGACAGCTACGATGAAATCAAAAATGTGCTTACCGGTTCTGATAGGATTTTCATTTCTGCTGGCGAAGGCGGTGGAACAGGAACCGGCGGTGCACCGGTTATTGCAAAAGCGGCCAAGGAATGCGGTGCCTTGGTTTTAGCTATTGTCACACGTCCTTTCACTTTTGAAGGTCCTCGTCGGAAAAAGGTCGCATTGGAAGGTATCGAAACTTTGAAAAAAGCAGTGGATGCCTTGATCATCGTTTCCAATGATAAGCTCAGGTTCAACAACGGAAAAATGCCTATCGCTGCTGCGTTTAAGGCTGCAGATAAGATTCTTGGTGATGCCGTTAAAACCGTGACCGATAGGATTCTGCTTCCGGGAGTTATCAATCTTGACTTTAATGATGTCAAGTCGACTCTTTGGGGTAAAGGCGTTGCCCTTATTGGTATGGGTGAAGGAAAAGGAAATGATCGAGCTCTGCTGGCTGCAAAGAACGCTTTTTCTTCTCCTCTGCTCGAATCTTCCATCAAAGGCGCACATAATAGGCTTGTTAATTTCACTAGGAGTGAAGATGTCACTCTGGATGAAATTAATTCGGCTAGGGAATGCATTCTGGAAGCAGCAAATGCGAAAGATGAAGATTCTGTCTCTTCGATCTTCGGAGCTCAGATTGATCCGGATTTAAAGGATACTAGGAAGGTTTCCATTATTGCTACCTCCTTTGATAAGGACTTTGACTTCTCGGATGATTCGCTTCCTAGGCAGCGACACTCGATTGCTACCCCTGTTATTAAGGAAGAAAAGATTGAGACTCCGAAAGTCGAACAGGAAATCAAAGAACAGAAGGAAGAAAAAGAAAACATTCTTCCGGATTTCCTTGCAAGATTCCGCAAGAATCAGGCTGTAGATGCTCCGATTGTTGAAGAAGTCAAGCCGGAAGAAAAAATTGAAGAAGAAAAGAAAGAAGTCATTCCGATTCAGGATAACGATGATGATGATAGGCAGGTTTTATCTGCCGATAAGAAATAGAGGTAACCTATGACACTTGAAGAATTCCAGAAGGAAAGCAATGCTTTGGTTTCCGAAGCCAAAGAAGCTATTTCCTCTGTCAAGGATCTTGCATCCCTTGACGCCTACAAAGGCAAATATTTAGGCAAGAAGTCCAAACTGACCGAATATTTTTCTCTGATGCGAAGTGTTAAGCCGGAAGAAAAGAAAGTCTTTGGTCAAGAGCTCGGCCATCTGAAAAATGAACTGACTGCTCTTTATAGTGAAAAAGAATCCGCTTTAAAAGAAGAACAGCTTAAGGCTAAGCTGCTTTCTGAAAAAATCGATATCACTCTTCCTGGCACTCGTCCGAATAGTGGAAGCCGGCATCCGTTTTATGCTGTAGTAGAAGAAATCGAGGATTTCTTCCTTGATCTTGGCTATACCGTTGCAAGCGGACCAGAAGTGGAATCCGATCTGAACAACTTCGAATTAAGGAACATTCCGCTTGATCATCCAGCACGTGACAGGCAGGATACTTTCGTTATTGATCCCAACACTCTTCTTCGCAGTCATACTTCTGCTGTGCAGGCCAGAGTCAGGGCTGCCCATAAAGGCGAGGGTCCCATCAAAATCATCTGCCCTGGCAAAGTCTATCGCCGCGACAATGATGCTACCCATTCTCATCAGTTCGGTCAGATTGAAGGTCTTGTCATTGATAAAGATGTGACCTTTGCCAATCTTCTGGAAACTCTGACTCTTCTTCTCCGTCATCTCTTTGGTCCGAAACGTGAAGTACGCTTCCGTCCAAGCTTCTTCCCGTTTACGGAGCCAAGCGTTGAAGCGGATATCTCTTGCTTCAATTGTAATGGAAAAGGCTGTTCTTTGTGCAAGCACACCGGATGGATTGAAATCCTCGGTTCTGGTATGGTCAACACCAACGTTCTCCGCTTGAATGGCTTTGATGATAAAGTCTATAAGGGCTTTGCCTTTGGTATTGGTATTGACCGAATTGCTAGGTTGAAGTACGGAATTGATGATATCAAACGTTTCTATACCGATGACATCAGCTTTATCGAACAATTCAGAAAGGAATAGGAAAATGCTTTTCAGTTACTCGCTTTTATCCCGGTTTGTTGATTTGAGCAAGACTACACCGGAAGAATTACGTCAGCGTCTTACTTTCTCTGGATTCGAAGTCGAAGGCAGGGAGCCTTTTGCTCAGGCATCGAATCTGATTATCGGCGAAATTATTTCTTGCGAAAAACATCCGGACAGTGATCATCTCCACTGCCTCCTTGTCGATTGTGGAACAGAAGAAGGCATCAAAAAGATTGTCTGCGGTGCTCCGAATGCCCGCAAAGGCCTTAAAGTCATCGTTGCTCTTCCCGGATGTGTCTTACCTGCTCTTGGCGAGACGATCAAACCTGGCAAAATCCGTGGTGAAGAATCCAACGGCAGGTGCTGCTCTTTGGTTGAGCTTGGACTTGGAAAAGACGTTTTAAGTGAAAAACAGGTGAATGGAATCGAGGAACTTCCTCTGGATGCTAAAGTCGGTGAGAGAGATGTTCTTTCGTATCTTGGAATCAAAGATGAAATCCTGGATGTCAATGTGCTTCCGAACCGTCCGGACTGTTTAAGCTATATTGGATTAGCCCGTGAAATTTCTTCTTTGACTGGTGCTGCTCTCTTCCCTGTTTCGGAAAAAATCGGCGAATATCCAGAGAGGGTTAAAGCAAAAACTAGGACACAGGCTTGTAGTCGTATTGATATTCTTTCTTTACGGAATGTTGTCAGGAAAGAGACCCCTGCCTATGTTCGTAGCGCCTTAAGGAAAGGCGGAATCCGTTGCATCGATCCAATTGTGGATCTTGGAAACTATGTCAGGCTTGTTACAGGTCAGCCAATCAATAGGTATGATGCTGACAAAAACAGCCGTGGAGAATATGTTGTTAAAGATGATCTGTCCTGTAAGGCTGTCACCTTTGATGGCAAAGAAGTCTCTTTGATTCCTCATGATCTTGTTGTTACGGATGGCGAAGAACCGCTTTGCTTAGGTGGTATCAGGGCCCTTGGCAATTCTTCTATCTCCTTGGAAACCCGCAATATTGATATTGAATTTGCTGATTTCTATCATGCGAATATCCGTCATACTTGCTCTCGTCTTGGCTTATCAAGTGCTTCTAGCCAGCTTTTTGGCAAGGGACGTAATCCAAAGAGGATCAAGGAAGCAATAGCTTTCTTGCTTTCTGTTTTGGATGAATTCTTCTCTTCCTACGAGATTGTTTCTTATTCCAGTGATAATCATTCTGCCAAGGAAAACACTCCTTTTGATTTCTCCTATGACTTATTGAATAAACGTCTTGGCTCTACTTATACGAAAGAAGAAATTGATCTGGTACTGGATCGTTATCGCATCAAGAGAATCGGTGAAGGAAAAGTCCTTGCCCCGATTGATCGTGTCGATCTTAACGAACAATGCGATATTGATGAAGAAGTTTTCCGCTTCTATCCTGCTGAAAAGATTGTTCCTTCTTTCAATGGAAGGCCTCATACCTTAGGCGGATTGACTCCTAGTCAGAAGAGGGAACGGGGAATCCGTCAACGTTTATGCGATAAAGGGTGGGATGAGATTCTTTCTTATACTTTAATCAGCAAGGAACAGGATAAGGAGCTTCGTGTCTTTGATGACAAAGAAAGCTATATTATCCTTAATCCAAGGACAAAAGATCATGAAGTAGTCCGCTCTGACCTACTTTCTTCTATGCTTAAGACGAGGAACTATAATCTCAGCCACCAGCATGACTCTCTTGCCTTGTTTGAGATTTCTCCTGTCGATACGAAAGAAGGAATCAAGACCTATTTATCCTTAGGACTTAGGGGAGAAACGTCCTTAAGTGAAGACTATGGTAAGCGTTCTTATGATTTCTTTGATAGGAAAGGCATCATTGAAGATATCTTTTCTTTGATTGGACTCAACCCGAACCGCTATCGTTTATGCTATAGCACGAATCCTTCTTTCCATCCGGGTGTTTCCTGTGATATCTATGTCGGAAAGAAGCTGATTGGAACATTCGGTAAGCTCCATCCGGCACTTTATAAGGAAGAAAGGTATTTGGGTGAAATTGATCTTGGATACCTCTTGGAAAGGAATAATGGAAAGACAAAATTCGTTCCTTTCAATTCTTTTCCGCTGGTTCGCCGCGACTTATCCTTGAAGAGGAAAGAAGATGTCAGCTTCCTCAGGGTCAAGAACACGATTCTGAAAGCCCGGATTCCGTTTGTCAAAGGTGTTCTTTTCTTCGACGACTTCAAAGACAAGGACAATGCGCGGTACCTTGGTATCTCCTTGCTTCTCGGAAAGGATGACGGAACTTTGAAAGACCAGGAAATCGCCTCCTCGATCAATTCTGTCGTCAAAGAACTTTCGGTTAAGATCGGCGTCACTTTGAAAGGGGAATAATATGGCACAGTTCCTCTTTGCCTCGCCAAGTGCTGAGGAAGTTTCCTCTGCCGACTTTTTTGACAAAATTGCTCTCGTCGCCCATAATTGCTACCAAGTTCCTCAGAAAGACCATCTTAGCAATATTGCTTTCATCCATCGCCTTGTTTCTGCCTCTCATTTAGCTAGGATTGAACATTATCGGTTCATTCTTTCCTTGGATAAGGCAAAGAAAGCAGAGCTTCTTTCTTTGCAGGACCCCTATCTGACGATTGTGGATTCCTTAACCAAGCCTTGCATCTACGTCTCCTTGTCCCTTCGTCCGATTCTGGAACATAGGAATCATCCCGTCTATCAGAGGCTGTTATCCGGAATTCCTGAAGAAATTAAAAAGGAGAGGAATCTTCCCATTGTTCAGCCTTCCTGCAAGATTGTTTTGTTGTCTGATATTCACGACGATGTCAGCTCGGAAGATTATGACAAACTTCTCTTTTTGACCTATCATCTCATTACAGACCGTGGCGTGACTCACGAAATTGTTCGTCATCGTCCCTGCTCTTTTGCTCAGGAATCGACTCGGTACTGCAACTATACCAAAGGAAAATTCGATTCTGCTCTGACTTTTATCAAACCTCTGAAATACGAAGAAGAAAAAGAAGTCTACGATTCCTACTATCAATGCGTAACGGATACCTATTTCCGCTTAATCGGTGATGGACTGCGTCCAGATGAGGCAAGAAGCGTTCTTCCGAATTCCCTTAAGGCTTCTATCATGGTTTCTTGCAGCAGGGAAGAATGGAAACACATCTTCGCTCTGCGCCTTAGCGAAGCTGCCCATCCGGATATCCGGTTTGTCAGGGGACTTGTCAAGAATGACAGGGTTCAGAAAGGATACCTTTCCAATGAAGAAAAATGATGATCGTGTCTTATTCTCTCCAACGGAAGGAAAAAACCAGTCCAAGGAGTTTGATATTCCTTTTGCTTTGTCTGACAAGGAAAAAGAGATTTTCCCGCTTCTTGTGTCTGCTGATTCCATTGTATTGAAAGGAAAAGCAGTTGCTGCTGGAAACACCTTTGCTTTAACGATTTCCTGTAACGGAAAAGTCAAGAGGAAGGACTCTCATGACCTATCTCTTTTGACGCTTCCTATCCAAGATGAAATCGAACTTGTTCTTTCTCCGGATAAGGAAGTCAGTGATATTGAAAGGGATAAAGACGGAAACTACGACCTCCGTGGCTCTATTCTGACTTTGCTTAGGAATGCGATTCCTCAGAACTACTCTAAGACAAAACTGAAGAAAATCGTTACCGAGGACTACACTCTTCTTTCCGAAGAAGAGTACTATAAAGAAAAACATTCTGGTAGCAATTCTACTTTCGCAGACATCGATAAGAGGATAAAAGAAAAAGACGGAAAATAAAAATCAGGCCTCCTAGTTGCTAGGAGGCCTTTTGATTGGAACTAAAACGGATAATAAGCCCTGTTTTCTGCCTTTAGAAGCGAAAGAGAAAGAAGATAATGGAAATATACGCTGGAAAGCAAAGAAGAGAAGCAGGACGAATTTTGACTATTTCAGAATTACCTTACGGAGTTTGAGGAAATTGTAACGAGTCTTTTCTTCTTCATACGGAAGCGAAGAATAGAGTTGGCCACCGATATCGACTTCGCTTGTTAGGCCCGGATTGATATCAAGGAAATAAAGTTCTTTCCTTCCGGAATCGGTTCCTTCCACCATGATATTCTTTTCGGAAACAATATGATAAATGCTTGTCTTCTTGAAGCAGACAACCCGGCTGTTTCCATCTGCGAATTCGTTATGACTGAACTCAAAACGGAAGCCGTCGAAAAGAAGCGCTGCGTTTCCTAACTCGGAATAGGTGCTGTCATCATAGATGGAATATTCGCTAAGGAAATTCTTTGCAATCTTGTTGTTCTCTTCGATGCGCTTATTTAGCTTAGAAGGATCGAAGAGCTGCGTGTTGACAATTTGGATGCTCTTCTTGACAAAATTCGACCTCGGGGAAGAAATCCTACCATTGATGATTTCGTTGCAGTTCTGACGGAGTGCATAATAATCGCCTGGGAAGGCCGCCAATTTTTCTGCCCATTCGACAAGGACATAAGGAATCCTGCTCCTGGAAAAGGTTGTCTGGTTTCCCTTAAAGACAAATTCTTCGCCCGGCCAGTAACCATGACAGATTAAATTTCTTAAAAGCATGAAATCCAAGAAGAAGTCTTTGCTTTTGTCGATGTTTGGGACTGCCTTTATGATTTCAAGGAAAGAAGGCTCAGAACCCGCGATTGCCGGAAAAGAGATATTTTTCTCGATCTGAAGGTAAAATTTAAGCATGGCACGTGTCAGAAACGGAACAGCTGTGAGACTCTCGGTGTTTGCCTGCGCTTTGAAGAAAGATTTAGGAGGAAGGAAGCTAGTAAGCTTATCCGTCAAGCCTGCCAGATTCGCTTTGTTCGTATTCGGCGAGATTTCGAAGCCTGGAATATTCTGGATATAGGATAGGAAGTAAAGAATGGTAGGCTTTGTGACAAAGACAGAGCAAAGTGCGGTGATGCCAAAGAAAGTGACCTTGTCCTTGGTTTTAAAAGGGCAACCTGCTTGCTCTTCTGCTGTGAATAAGGAATCGATTAAGTCCTGATCAAGATAGATATCACTGTTCCGATAATAATGGCAAGCAAAATAGTGAACCGAGCAGAGAAGCTCAATAAGACGAATCCATTGTTCTTCGCTCAGGTTCTTGGTCCGTGGAAAAACCAAATCGGTTTTTTCTTTTGTCGAAGGATTATAAGGCTTAAACCTATTTAGTCCAGCAAGGTTCCGAAGGTTATGCTCTACATCCGTAATCCTCTTTGCATAGGCGGTCTTAATTTGCCTGATTTGGTGAGAAGAGGCTTTAATAACGGAAAATGGATTTGATTCAAAGTAATTCATGATGACACACTCTCTTTCTGATTCCTATCATTATATATTAGCTTGCTTTGAAACGATTTAATAAAAAATCTTTT